>NZ_LT634361.1:3105485-3435971 GCF_900119795.1 Tenacibaculum maritimum NCIMB 2154 | reverse complement strand
CAAATAAAATGTTTGATAGTACGATTTCACAGTCCTTATCAATTCAATTTTGTACTTTAGTGAGCTTTATTTTTATAAATATATGGATATATCTTGGTTTTTAATTGTAAACCCTACAGCTGGTAATGGTAAATTTGATGAAAAATGGAAAAAAATACAAGCTCATTTAAAAAATCAAAAAATTTCATATTCTTTTGCTCTAACAGCACATTCTAAACATGAAGTAACCTTAGCACAACAAGCTATTAACAAAGGTTTTACTCATATTATTTCTGTTGGTGGTGATGGTACTTTACATCATGTAATAAATGGTATTATGACCCAAAGTTTTATACCTACCTCAAAAATAACAGTAGGGGTAATTCCTTTAGGAACTGGTAATGATTGGATTAAAACATATGGTATTCCTAAAGCTATAAACAATGCTGTCAAATTAATTAAAAAACAACGAACAATCTTACAAGATATAGGCTATTTAACTTTAGAAAATAAAACTACTTTTTTTAATAATGTTGCTGGATTGGGCTATGATGGTTATGTTGTTAACAAGTTAAATAAACTAAAACGATTTGGTGCTATTGCCTATTTGTTAAGTGGAATTACAGGTTTACTTTTTTATAAAAAAACTACTTTAAAAATTGAATTTGATAACCATGTCTTTCATACGAAGTGCTTAATGACTTTATTTGGAATTTGTAAGTATGCTGCAGGGGGAATGCGAATGACTGCTTACCAAAGTGCCTCTGATGGTTTATTGGATATTACAATAGCTAAAAACTTATCTTTATTTGATTTATTAATGCATCTTCCTAAATTATATAATGGAAAAATTGTAAACCATAAAAAAGTAAGTACTTACCGTACGAAACATATTATAGTAACCCCTATGGTAAAAAATAAGCGCTTTCCTTTTATTCAAGCTGATGGGGAATTGATAGGTAATGGAAAAGTAACTGTTTCTATTATAGAAAAGGCTTTAAATTTTGTTGTATAACTCTTCTTATCATACAAAAAAAGCAAGGAAAACCTTGCTCTTTTTTATTTATGATATATTGTAATTATTACTTCTTAATTATTTTTTGAATCACTATTTTATCTTCTTTTGTTTTTATTTTTAATAAATAAACTCCTTTAGATAAGTCTTTTAATAAGATCTTTTTTCCTTTTTGAATATCTAATTCTTCTCCTAACAAATTGATAATACTAATTGTTGATATTGCTTCTTTAGTAGCTATGTTAACATAGTTATTTGCTGGGTTCGGATATATATTAAATTTACTAGCTAAAACTTCATCATTTATTCCCGCCGTATCTTGTTTTTCTGGTACAAAAACTATTGCTGTTGGTTTATTATTAAATATAGGTCCTAATCTTGTTTTTAAATTGTCGCTATAAAAATCTTTTCGTCTGTATAAAACTGCCTTAGTACCAGTACTATTTTCCATACCTATAATGCTTCTTGAAAAAATACTCTGTCCTTTAGATTCTTTTAACTTACTCTTTTGATTATTTATTTGAATCTTAATTTTACCATTTTTATATAAAATTAACTGGAAAGTTATTTCTTCAAAACCTATTGGTAATAATGTATCTTCATCAAAATCAACTGCATTTTCCATTTCATACCAAGTAACAATGAATTTGTCTTCTAACGATTTATAATATACTTTACTTTTTGATTGAAATTCATAACCACTAAGACAAGCTGCTATAAAATTGTTAACAGCATCTCCTTCAGGAATATTGAAGTTACTATTATTATCGTAATTAATTGTTGCTGCATTACCAAAATGTAAAGACCCGTTATAATTTACGTAAACATCATCGTTATATTTTTCTTCATAAAAAGGAAACTCAAAATTTAACCTAGTTGGTATTTTAAAAGATTTACCTTCGTTATTCTGGCGGTTCCATTGAATGATTTCAGTATGGTTATTCGTAATTGGATCTATCCAATTATAAGTAGCTTTTCCTATTTTTGAATCTTCTGCTTCTTCTGTTGAATTAGCATAATAATATCCTCCAAAAGAAGTGGTTACATCACCTCCTCCATAATTAGGATTAGACATTGTTATTAATTTTAAGGAGGTTCCTTCACAATTTTGAGCATCTCCTTTTTCATTATACGGAATTATAGTTATAAAATATGTTGTATTGTACACTAAACTTCCTTCATTATTAACAAATTGATACTCTAATACATTTTCAACATCTTTGGTATAAACATCATTAGCTCCTGCTTGTGTTCCTACATGAATTTTATACCCCGTAGCATCAGCTACTCTTTTCCATTTAAAATAAGGATTAAAAGTTTCATTGGATACATCTTCTCTAGGAACTAATATTTTAGTACAAACAGTCCTTTCAGGTATAGGCTCCCAGTAAATATCATCTACACTAATGGTGTAATTGGTACGAGATGCATTCTTAAAAGCTATAAAATTACTAGCAATTCCATTAGGTAAATTTGTCAAATCAAAATTAATTACATATTCTTTAAATCTTCCTCTTTCCAAATTGTCTATTTCCCTTCCTACTTTTATAAAATCAGCCCCTTTGAATTCGTTTCCATTAAGTATTCCTACTTCTAAACTTCCTACATTTATGTCATCTCCTTTTGCCTTAAACCTAAGTCTATGCTTTCCTGAGTTTATGTTTGATAGTTTAGGACTAACTAAAAGTATGTTTGCTGTACTTTCTGAAGTATGATTTCCTAAAATAGCCCATTTTCTATCAGAAATAACTCTAACAGAAGCTCCATTTGAAATTCCTACTCCATCTAAAATTGAAGACCAACAGTTAGGCAATTCGCTTCCCATTGCATTTGTAAAATCCTCACTTAATGCATCATTCGCAACACAAGATGTTTTAAAAACATATTTTTTAGAATACTCACTTTCCCCTAAACCTCCTGCACACTTAGTTTTTACATAAAAAGCATATGTGGTATTGGCTTCTAAACCATTAATAATAACTTGATTTTCAACTATTTCACCTGTACTTATTTCTTCTCCATTCTCATTTTCTACCCTATAAATATAATTTTCTTTATTAGCTACTTCGCTCCAAGTAATGCCTGCTTGGGTATCATTAAATAAGTTAAGTTTTAAATTTTCAGGTGTATTGCATCTTTCTTTTTCTTTTATAAGAAATTCATCCACATATAAATCTGCCACATTACCTACATGTATTCCTACATAATACTCACCTGACTCATTTACTGTAAAAGTGTTTCTTTCTAAATTATAATTAGCATTGTTAATTCTTTTAGTAAAAATAGTATTGGTTAAAGCGCTCCCTATTTGCGCTTTACCATATTTTAAACTTATATCAATACTAGGCGTTCCTAAATAAGAGGTTCCTACTTTTGTCCAAAAAGAATATTCATAAGTTTTTCCTGCTTCTAAATGTAATGCTTTGGTTATCAACCACGAATTAGTTCTTAGGTGATCTTTACCAGTTGGAGCTTCATACAAGGCGCAAGCTTCACCTTCTTTTTGATCAAAGTTTAATCTTTCCCAATCAGGCTGCGACCAGACGTTATTTACTTCTTCACTTTCTTTTTTCCATCCATTAGGAGGAAAACTATCCCCTTCAAAACCTTCATTTACAATTATTTGCCCAAAAGAATTGTAAACAAATAGGATAAATAGAATCATAATTTTTTGTTCCATAATTTTATATAATATTGTTCAGGGCAAAAATAGCTATTTATATTTGATCTAAATAAATACAATTAACTAAAAATCAAAACTTTTTTAAGGTGCTTGTAGTTTTCAATAGAAAATGAAATTGTACTTACCATTGAAGCTTTCTTTTTCTTAAGAAGATAAAAAGGAAAATCATTTTTTATTACTATTATTCATCACTATTGTTATAGTACACTCAAAAAGTAATTTTAAAATTAAAAAGAGAAAGACTGTTATTAACATATTATATAATAACAATAAAAGATTTTTAAAATTAAAAAAAGAAATGATTGTTATTATAGGTTGTTAATAGCTACAATAAAAACTTGATTTCATTTTTGGTTTTATCAGTTATTAAAAACGCTTAACATTTAACGTTTTTTATAAGTTCTTAAATTTCAGTGTTTTTTGATAGTTATTAACAATACTTATAAACAACTATTCACATATAATTCTGCATAGTTAATTTTAAAATAGCTGTAAATAAGTAGCTCTTTTTATGTTGATAAATGTTCATTAAAAACTAAAAAAAAAAGTTGTGTATTTGATAAGGCTTCCTGTATTGTAATTTTATTTTAAAAAATCAAATATTCTTTTAAATATTTAGTAGTAGTTTTTAACATTTTTAAGTTTTTTGTTAACGTGTTATTTATTAGTTATTTATGTAGTATTCTTAAAAATTGATTGTTAATTACTGTTGATAACCGTTAATAACTGTATTTTTGTAGGCACAACTAAGTAAAAAACAACAAATTATGACAATTGCGATAGGAAATGACCATGCTGGTACAGCATATAAGTTTGAAATAATTGCTCTTTTGGAGGAGTTAGGGCATAAAGTAATTAATTTTGGAACAAATACTGATGATAGTATGGATTATCCAGATGCCATTCATCCTACGGCAGAAGCAGTAGAAACAGGCCAAGCGGAAATGGGCATTATTTTATGTGGTAGTGGTAATGGTGCCCAAATGACAGCAAATAAACATCAAGGAGTTAGGGCTGCCTTATGTTGGAATAATGAGTTAGTTACATTAACACGTCAGCATAATAATGCTAATATGTTAACGATTCCTGCTCGTTTTGTTTCTTTACAGCAAGCTTTAGGTTTTGTTGAACTTTTTTTAACAACAGATTTTGAAGGAGGTAGGCATGCCAATAGGGTTCATAAAATAGGAATGAATTGTTAATGGATTTTATTATAAAAAAATTTAGTGAATTAACCACTATAGAGTTGTATCAAATACTTCAGTTACGTTCTGAAGTATTTGTTGTAGAACAAGATTGTGTATATCAAGATATAGATGGAAAAGATGAGCAAGCATTACATGTTATAGGTATTAAAGAAGGTAAAATTATAGCCTATACACGTTTGTTTGATAGCGGTGCATATTTTAGTACTCCTAGTATTGGTAGAGTTGTCGTAAAAAAAACAGCACGAAAATATGGGTATGGTCATGATTTACTAAAAGCTTCAATAATAGCTATTCATAAGCATTATACTATTACTACTATTACTATTTCAGCACAGGTTTATTTACAAAATTTTTACGAATCTCATGGATTTTTAAAAGTAGGAAATGAGTATTTAGAAGATGGAATTCCACATATAAAAATGATTATGAATTAAAGGAGGGTTTCCAGTTCTTTTACAGCTCCTAATTTTAAGTTGTTTAATAAAATTTTTCCAACGCGAACTCGGATTAATCGAAGTGTAGGATATCCTGCAGCAGCAGTCATTTTACGAACTTGTCTGAATTTACCTTCTCTTATAGTAACTGATATCCAACTTGTTGGGCCATGTCTGTCATCCCTTATTTTTTGAGTTCTATTAGGAAAACCAGGAGGAGCTATTGAAATAACTTTACAAGGTTTAGTGATATATTTTTTGCCATCAAAACCTATTTCTACACCTTTTTGCAATTTTTCAATAGCTTTTTGTGTGATGATACCATCAACCTGTACATAGTATTCTTTTGCTACTTTTTTACTTCGTACTTGTTCACTTATTTTTCCATCTGTAGTTAATAAAAGCAATCCTTCAGAATTAAAATCCAAACGACCAATAGCCATTGTTCCTTCAGGAAAATCATATAGTTCTCCTAATAATCTTTTTTTTCGTTTGGTTTGATTATTGATGAATTGAGAAAGAAATCCATAAGGTTTGTGCATTATAAAATGACGGTGTTTCATAAATTGTTAATAGTTATAAAAAAAGATTATTACCAGTACTTATTCTCATATTTTTCACGAATACTTTTAAGTTTTAATAAAGAGCTAGGAGCTTCTTTATTGTGGATGAATGCTTTATAATTGTTATTAAAACGAACCAATTTACCATATTCAATAGCAGTATTAGTATTTTTATTTTTTAGTAATATAGAGCTCATTTTTTTTCAAAGCTACTAAAAATCAGTTTAAAAAATAGTTGCCAACTATTATATTAGTTTTTGTAACTTGTACCACCTTATTTTAACAAAGAAACATTAAAAAATTTATGTCAGCAGATAAAGAAAAGCAAGCTAAACTAAAGGCACTGCAACTTACTTTAGATAAATTAGATAAAGCTTACGGTAAAGGTACTGTAATGAAAATGGGAGATAAGCAGATAGAAGATGTAGATGCTATTTCTTCTGGATCTTTAGGGTTAGATTTGGCTTTAGGTGTTGGAGGATATCCTCGCGGAAGAATTATTGAAATTTATGGACCAGAATCATCGGGTAAAACAACATTAACAATACACGCAATTGCAGAAGCTCAAAAAGCTGGTGGTATTGCTGCTTTTGTGGATGCAGAACATGCGTTTGATCGTTTTTATGCAGAAAACTTGGGAGTAGATGTAGATAATTTGATTATATCTCAACCAGATCATGGAGAACAAGCTTTAGAAATTGCAGATAATTTAATTCGTTCAGGAGCCATTGATATTGTAGTAATTGATTCGGTAGCAGCACTAACTCCAAAGTCTGAAATAGAAGGAGAAATGGGAGATTCTAAAATGGGATTACATGCTCGTTTAATGTCTCAAGCATTGCGTAAATTAACAGCTACTATTAGTAAAACAAATTGTACCGTTATTTTTATTAATCAATTGCGTGAAAAAATTGGTGTGATGTTTGGAAATCCTGAAACAACTACTGGAGGTAATGCATTAAAGTTTTACGCATCAGTTAGGTTAGATATTCGTAGGAGAACACAAATTAAGGATGGTGATCGAGTAATAGGTAATAGTACAAAAGTAAAGGTGGTAAAAAATAAAGTAGCGCCACCATTTCAACAAGCGGAATTTGATATAATGTATGGTGAAGGAATTTCTAAAGTGGGTGAAGTTTTAGATATTGGTGTAGAATACGGAATTATAAAAAAGAGTGGTTCATGGTTTAGCTATGGAGATACAAAATTAGGGCAAGGTAGAGATTCTGTAAAAGGTTTGATTAGAGATAATCCAGAATTAGCAGAAGAACTAGAAAATAAAATAAAAGAAGCTATTGAAAATCAAGAATAAGTAATTAAATTAAAAGTTCTAACTATTACTCATTAACTGCTATAGATAATTGTTTCTATAGCAGTTTTTATTGTAAAAAGTCATTAAACTCCTGTGCTACCAAAGCCACCAGTTCCACGAGCTGTTTCATTCAAAACTTCTACTTGTTTCCAAGTGATGCGTTCATGTTTAGCAATAATTAATTGAGCAATACGCTCTCCGTCTTGTATGGTAAAATTATCATTAGATAAGTTTACTAAAATCACGCCTATTTCTCCCCTATAATCAGCATCAATAGTTCCTGGAGAATTTAATACTGTAATTCCTTTTTTAGCAGCTAATCCACTTCTTGGACGAACTTGTGCTTCAAAGCCAACAGGCAATGCTATGAATAAACCTGTTTTTATAATAGCTCTTTCTAAAGGCTTTAGAGTAATGGATTCCTCAATATTTGCGCGTAAATCCATTCCTGCAGAACCTTCAGTTTCATAAGCAGGTATTTGATGCTTTGATTTGTTAATGATTTGTACGTTCATTTTATCGTTTTAATAATTTTTGAATTATTGATTTTTCGTTATAAATAATCCATCCTAACAGAATAAAAATAAAAAAGACAGATAGGGTATAAACACCTCTAAAATAGCTAAAAGATAAGTATGATAATAAAGTACTTATAAGTAAATAGCTTGTTATTTTTTTGAGGTTATAAGGAACAGGATAATATTTTTTTCCTATAAAATAAGAAATTAACATCATAGATCCGTATGCCATTAATGTTGCCCAAGCAGCAGCTATATATCCAATTTTAGGAATCATTATTAAATTAAAACTAATAGTAATAGCGGCTCCAATTATTGAAAAATACATACCATATTTTGTTTTATCAGTTAACTTGTACCAAACGGATAAATTATTATAAATGCCTAAAAATAAATTAGCTAATAATATAATAGGTACAATTTGTAAAGCTTCAAAATATTCATCACTTTGTAAAAGAATTTTAGCAAAAAAATCTATAAAAGAAACAATTACAAGCATAAATAAAGCACCAAAAAAGGTAAACCAAGATAAAATAGTGCTATAGTTTTCTTTAGCATTTTTTTTATCAGCTTGATTGAAAAAGAAAGGTTCAGCTCCTAATTTAAAAGCCATGATATATAAAGACATAAACACTCCTAATTTATAACAAGCAGCATATACTCCCATTTGTTTTTCGCCAACAATATCTTTTAAAATTAATTTATCTAAATTTTCATTAGTAACAAAAGCTAAGCTGCCTACCATGATGGGCAAGCTATAGGCTAACATTTTTTTTAATAGTTTAAAATCAAATGTAATTTTGAATTTAAATAATGTAGGTAATAATAAGATGAATGTGATAGCGCTAGCTATGAGTCCGGCTACAAAAATATGAATGACTTTGGGTTGACTTTCAGTATAATGAATTAAATTTAGAGGTAAATAAATTTTATTTTTTAAAGCATACGGAATGAACCATAAAAAGAAAATATTTAGGCATGCAAAAATAAGGATATTGATTATTTTATAAATGGTAAACTGAACAGGTTTATGAAGTACTCTCAAATAAGCAAAAGGGATAACTACAAGAGTATCTAAAGTTAATGTAATAATTAGTATTTGAAAGAATAAGATATTTTTAAACCCAAAGAAATTAGCAATGTTTTTGCTAAATAACATGGTTCCTATTAAAAATAGTATAGAGGTTGTAAATAAACTAATAAATGAGGTGGAGATAATTTTTCCTTTTTCTTTTTCTTTTGAAAAAAAACGAAAAAAGGCAGTCTCCATACCATAAGTTAATAAGGCATTAAAATAAGCAGCATATACATAGTAAGTAGTGTTTACAGCAAACTTATCAGCACTTAGGCTATAAGTATGTAAACGTACTAAAAGAATGTTAATAGCTCTTGGTAAAACGGCTGCTATTCCGTAAATGATGGTGTCTTTAAAAAAACGTTTTAATGAGCTCAATAGAGTAATTTTAAGTAGAGCAAATATAATAATTAACAGATGGTTTAGGCGTTCATTCTAAGATTTCTTAATTTCGCCCTATAAAACCAAACAAAATGAATAATCAAGTAAAAATAGCAGTGTTAGGAGGAGGAAGTTGGGCAACCGCTATTGTCAAAATGTTATCAGAAAATATAGCAACAGTTGGTTGGTATATGCGAAGTATATATGCTATAGAACACATTAAACGTAATAAACATAATCCTAATTATTTAAGTTCTGCGGAGTTACACCCTGAGCAGTTAGATTTATCAGATGATATTAATAGTATTGTGGAGAATTATGAAGTACTAATATTTGCAATTCCATCTGCTTTTTTAAAAGCAGAATTAGAAAAATTAACCATTTCATTAAAGGATAAAATTATTTTTTCAGCTATTAAAGGAATCGTTCCTGAAACAGGTCTTATTGTTGGAGAGCATTTTCATGAAATTCATAAAGTTCCTTTTAAAAATATAGGAGTTATTACTGGGCCTTGCCATGCAGAAGAGGTTGCTATGGAACGTTTATCGTATTTAACACTAGCTTGTCAAGATGAACGAAAAGCAGAAGATTTGAGTAAATATATTTCAGGACGCTATATAAAAACAAAAATATCAGATGACATTATAGGTACAGAGTATGCTGCAATGTTAAAAAATATTTACGCTATAGCCGCAGGAATTGCTCATGGTTTAGGATATGGTGATAATTTTCAAGCGGTACTTATGAGCAATGGAATTAGAGAAATGAAGCGCTTCATTAAAAAAATTCATAAAATGAAGCGAAATATTAATAATTCAGCTTATTTAGGTGATTTATTAGTAACAGGATATTCTATTTTTAGTAGAAATAGAATGTTTGGAAACATGATAGGTAAAGGATATACCGTTAAGTCAGCAATGCTTGAAATGAGTATGGTTGCAGAAGGATATTATGCTAGCAAAAGTGCTTATGAAATTAAAGAAGAAAATGGAGCAAAAACGCCTATTATAGATGCCGTTTACCATATTTTATATGGTAAGAAAGAGGCAAAAGAGGAGTTTTTAAAACTTACAAATAAATTAAATTAGTATATGGTAATCACAATCGAACTTGTGTATGCAAGTTCGATTGATTTTGTAATGCGTTTTTATACTGTTAGGTTTTCTGTAAATAAACCTTCATTTAAAGCATTTAAGGCTTCCATTTTATCAGTTGTTTTAACAAGCAATGATGTATTGTAATTACTTCCGCCATAAGAAATCATTCTTACAGGAATATTTTTAAGACAGTCAAATACTTTAGCACTCAAACCTTCAGTATTTTGAGAAAAGTTTCCAGCAACGCAAATAATACTCAATGAGCTATCTATTTCTACTTTTCCATAAGTTTCTAATGCTGCTCTAATTTCTGTAAGATAAGAGGTATCGTCTATTGTTAAAGATACAGCAACTTCTGAAGTAGTAATCATATCTATAGGAGTCTTATATTTCTCAAATATTTCAAAAACCTTTTTAAGAAACCCATAAGCAAGTAACATTCTATAAGATTTTATTTTAATAGCCACAATTCCATCTTTTGCTGCAATTGCTGTAATTCCATTGGTAGCTGCTTTATTTTTAATAATGGTTCCTTTTTGAAGAGGATTAAATGTGTTTTTTAATAGAACAGGAATGTTTTTTTCTTTGGCAGGGATTAAACTTTGCGGATGTAAAATTTTTGCGCCAAAATAAGCAAGTTCAGCAGCTTCATCAAAAGAGATTTCATCAATAGAAAAAGTATTTTCTACATAACGAGGATCGTTATTATGCATTCCATTGATGTCCGTCCAAATTTGAATTTCTTCTGCTTCAATAGCGGCACCAATTAGAGAAGCTGTATAATCACTTCCACCGCGTTGTAGGTTAGCTATTGCTCCATTTGTATCTTTACAAATATATCCTTGGGTAAGAAAGATGTTTTGGTTGGGACTTTGAGCAAGAATGGGTTTTATATTTTTACTAATAGTGCTAATTTCAGGTTCATTATTAGCGTTGATGCTCATAAAATTTAAAGCAGAAATTAGCGTAGCATTTATTTGTTGCTCTTCTAAGTAAATATGTATAAGATGGGTAGATAAAATTTCACCCTGCGCAACAATCATTTTTTCAGCATCATTATAATTAGTAGCTATATTTTGTAATGTAGTGAATATAGATTGACTACATAATTGTGCTTTTGATATGTATTTTTCAACCGAAAATAGTCCTTTAATTAAACTATCATACTGCTTTTGTAAATTATGAATTTTAAGTAAAGCCTCTTCTTTTTTATTTTGAAGAATTAATTGACTAATTTCTAATAAAGAATTTGTAGTACCCGAAACGGCAGATAATACTACAATTTTTGGCTGAGAAGGATGGTATTCTGTGATGATACGAACTACTTCTTTTATACTTTTAGATGTACCTACGGAGGTTCCTCCAAATTTTAAAACAATCATTTAATTATTAATTTTAAAACAAAAGAACAGCCTATTTTTAATTCGACCAATTTTATAAAATAATTATACGGTTTTAAGTGGGAGAGTTAAATATCAAACAAAAAAGAAGCGAAAGGTGAGTTTTAAAGTTTTTACTTTGTTAAGGAACAAACCCCTTCAAAAATCGTCCAAAACTCAGTAAAGTAAACCCACGAACAATCGCTTCTATAAAAATAATATATACTTTCCTTCTTTTCAGATAGGAATCGTTTACGAGATGCAAATATACATTAAAAATTATTTTTTTTATTAATTTTTTGCTAAATAAAAAATTAATTTATTTTAAGTTGTTAGTTTTTATTTGATATTTTTGTTTTTTATTACATCATGTTTGAAATTAAACATAAATGAAAACAATACAAGAAGCAGTAGAGATAACCATTAGGAAAACGCCATTTATAGAGGAGGCTTTACATGAAAAATTAATAAACGTATCATCATTAGCACGTGTAATTTTACCAGAAGTTTCTTTATTATTAAAAAAAGAAGTGAAAATAGGAGCTGTAATGATGGCTATTAATAGACTATCACCAGCAAATGAATTGAGAATTCGTAAAAATATAAAGAAACTTGCTTTGGATTTAGGTGATGTAATAGTACGATCAGATTTATGTGATTTTACTTTTAAAAATACCACATCTCTATTAAAAGAGATTGCAAAAATTTTGAGTAAATCTGCTGATAGCAACGACTATTTCTTAACAGTTTCTCAAGGTATCTTTGAAACTAATATTGTTACGAGTAAAAATTTACAACCTTATGTGCAAGAAATTTTTAAGAAAGAGGTATTGATTAATAGTGTTGTAAATTTAGCATCCATTACCATAAAGTTACCAAAAGAAAATTTGGAGCAATCGGGTATTTATTATTTTATACTAAAACAACTAGCTTGGGCGAATATACCAGTGCAAGAAGTAATATCTACTACAAATGAAATGACAATTGTAGTAAAAGATAAAGATGTAAATGAAACATTTTCCATTTTAATGGATATGAAATTGAATTAATAATTATGGCTAAAAAAGATCCTTATGCAGCATTAAGATTTAAAGAATTTAATATTTTTTTATTGGTTCGATTTTTACTTGTTTTTGGTTGGTCTATGCAATTTATAATCATAGAATGGCAGGTTTATACAATAACTAAAGATCCTCTATCATTAGGTATTATTGGTTTGATGGAGGTTATTCCGGCAGTAGCTATGGCTTTGTTTGCAGGGCATATTGTTGATCAACGAGAAAAAAGGAATTTATTAGCAATATGTACTGCTGCTTTTTCATTAATTAGTTTGGGATTATTTTTCCTTACTTTGCCAAATACAGTTAACTATTGGGAGAAGAGTACTATCTTATATTGTATATATGTATTGGTTTTTTTTGGTGGGTTTTTACGATCTTTCTTTGGTCCAACAATTTTTTCATTAATAGCTTTAATTGTTCCTAAGAAAATATACCCAAACGCAGCTACTTGGAGTAGCTCTACTTGGCAAATAGCATCCGTTTTAGGACCTGCCTTTGCTGGTTTTTCAATTCATTGGATAGGTGTTCATTGGTCTTTATGTATTGTTTTTTCGCTGGTACTTTTATCATTATTATTTGTTTTTGGAATATCTAAAAAACCTATCTTAAACCCTAAGATAGGTGAGCCAGTAATGCAAAGCTTAAAAGAGGGAGTGCAGTTTGTATATAAAACAAAAGCAGTTTTAGTAGCCTTAACTTTGGATATGATTTCTGTATTATTTGGTGGAGCAGTAGCTTTATTGCCTGTTTTTGCACAAGATATTTTAAAAGTAGGACCTGAAGGCTTTGGTGCATTGAGGGCGGCACCAGCTATAGGGGCTTTTTTAACAATGTTGATTACTGCTTATGTGCCTATTAGTAAAAAAGCTGGATTAAAATTGTTAACGGCTATTTTTGGGTTTGGACTTTGTATTATTGTTTTTGGGCTTTCTACTGTTTTTTGGATATCGTTAATGGCGTTATTTTTTAGTGGTGTTACTGATGGAATTTCAATGGTAATAAGGCAAACTATTTTACAATTAAAAACACCAGATCATATGAGAGGGCGCGTTGCTTCTGTAAATTCAATGTTTGTAGGATCTTCTAATGAATTAGGAGCTTTTGAAAGTGGTTTAACAGCCAAATTAATGGGAACAGCTACTGCTGTTGTTTTTGGTGGAACAATGACTTTGATTACAGTGGTAACAACAGGCATTATTTCTCCTTCATTTAGGAAATTAGATTTAACAAAGGATATTGAAGAACACGAAAAAGAGTAACAATTATGGTACTTCTTTTAAGCCTGTAATTACTCTAGCATTTTCACTATTTGCTAAATCTCCATTTGAATCATAAAAGTGAACGGTTTTCATTACCCAAGTAACAAGGTATTTTTTATTTGCATTTTTTTCATTTTCCAAATCAATTTCAACGCTATCTTCTACATTAAAGAAGGAAAGTTTTCTTCTTTCTTCACTAAAGAAAATAAATGTTTTTAACATTTCATCTATTCCTATATAGGTAGCAGTAACTTGATTTTCTTTTTCTTGAGTGTATGAATTCGCGGTAAGTAAAAGGGCAAGTACCAACAGTATAAACGAAAAACTATTTTTTTTATTCATTTAGGGGAAATAAAATATTAATTATAAAATTTGTTAAGGGGTTTTTGACAAAATCTATATCTAAAAATACAAAAATATTATTTTCTAATTGAACTCATTTACTTTTTTGAAATTTAAGTAAAGATTAGTAAATTTTACTGCTGCTAAAAAAGTTTAAATCACTTCAGCAGTATTTTTTATTGAATTTAAAATACTTATGCAAATTCAGTAAATGAAATAGCTGAATTTAATTTTTCATCTAATTCTTTTTGATGTTTTAAAGTAACTTCATCAGACCAGTTAAAACTCTTTTTAAACTCTTTTAAAATCATGATTTTATATATATCTACACTTGGCTTGTCAAAAAATAAACGTCCTGTACGACGCATAAAAAAGTCAACAGGAGTACATACCATTTCATGGTTTATAGTAAAGTTTAACTCTGCTTTTAGTAATTTTTCTTCTTGGTTATCTCCAGGTATTTCTAAAAACTTATCTAAAATAACATCTGTTTGTTTTCCGTAATTATATACCAAATATTCGGCATCCTTTTTAGTAAATCCGTGGTGTTTTATATTTTTATAAATTAAATCAATATAAATTTTTACAGCTTTATAATTTTGAAAAGGTCCCCCTGATAGAATGATATCCTCTGTTTGTATTGGATCAAATTCTTTGTTAAAACGGCGTTTGTATTTTTTAGTAATTACGTCAATAATACGCTCTGCCATTTTACGATACCCTGTTAATTTACCTCCAGCGATAGAAATTAATTCAGTGTCTGATACAAATAGTTCATCTTTACGAGATAGTTCAGAAGCAGATTTTCCTTCTTCGTGAATTAAAGGACGTAAACCAGCCCACGAAGACTCAATATCCTCTAAAGATAATTGAACATCTGGAAACATATTGTTTACGGCAGAAATTAAATAAGTAGCATCTACTAAGTCTGTTACTACATTATTTTTATCGAGTTGATAATTCGTATCAGTAGTTCCAAAATAAGTTACTTTTCCACGAGGAATAGCAAACATCATTCTTCCATCAGGAATGTCAAAATATACGGATTGTTTTACAGGTAATTTTTTATGAGCAACTACTAAATGAACTCCTTTTGTTAAGTGCAAACGCTTTCCTATTTTAGAATTATTTAGCTGTCGTAATTCATCTACCCAAGGGCCAGCAGCATTTACTACATACTTCGCTTTTATATCAAAAGATTCATTGGTAATTGTATCTAAAGCTTTTGCTCCAATTACTCTATTCTCTTTATAAAGAAATTCTGTAGCTTCTACATAGTTCAATGCTTTTGCTTCATAGTTTAATGCTGTTTTTAACACTTCAATGGTTAAGCGAGCATCATCTGTTCTGTATTCAGCATAATACCCAGCTCCATTTAAAATATTTTTTGGAAGCAAGGGCTCTTTTTCTAAACTCTCTTTTTTAGTAAGCATTTTGCGTTTGTCATCGCCTTCTACAGAAGCTAGTACATCATATACTTTTAAACCAATAGAAGTTAGCCAAGAACCATAGGTTCCTCCTTCAATTAAAGGTAAAATCATCTTTTCAGGAATAACCAAATGTGGAGCTAGCTTATGCACAATAGCACGTTCTGTTCCTACTTCTTTAACCAGCCAAAAATCAAATTGTTTTAAATAACGTAAACCTCCATGAATTAACTTAGTAGATTTACTACTAGTACCAGAAGCAAAATCATTTTTTTCAATTAAAGCGACTTTCATTCCGCGGGAAGCAGCATCCAAAGCAATTCCTGCACCAGTAATTCCACCACCAATAATTAATACATCAAATTCTGTAGATTGTAAATCTTTAGAAATATTAGTTCTGTTAAAAAAAGAAAAAGGCATATATTATTTTTTATATAATAACAACAAAAATAAGCATAAAGGTTTATTTTTTTTAACCAGATACATAAAATTATTTACGATTTGTAATTCTTAGTTTGTTGGTGAGTAATAAATATACTGTATAATTTTTATTTAAGCATGCAATGGTTGCTCGTTATTATTGCACCATTGAGTTTTAATCATGCCCTTTTTATCAGGTGGAGAGGAGTCGAAACCTTTGTTTTATGTTTAAACTTTGTACAAGTTTTTTTAGAGGTGTTAAAAATCTTGTACAGGAAATGGATGTAAAATTTTGTACAAGTTTTTTTAGAGGCGTTAAAAATCTTGTACAGGAAATGGATGTAAAATTTTGTACAAGTTTTTTTAGGGGTGTTAAAAATCTTGTACAGGAAATGGATGTAAAACTTTGTACAAGTTTTTTTAGGAGTGTTAAAAATCTTGTACAGGAAATGGAAATCTTCCATACTTTCTTATAGAGTGAATTAAACTCCAAATAACACTTTTTTATTTGACCAATATTTAGCATAATATCCATATTAGATTTATTTTCTTTTACAATTTTAGACCATTGAATAAGGATTAAAAACGGATTTGCTTTATATGATTCATTAATTTGGTTGTGTTTCGTGAATCTTAATTTTTTGTACTCAATATATTTAATTGAATGCTTCAATTAAACAAAATTTAAAAGCGTAACTATTGGGTATATACACTTGTTTTTATAATAAAAAGAGCTTTAGGTAGGAAGGTGGAGCATATTGTACTATATAGTTGGTAGTAGTGCTGTTAAAAAAAGTAAATAAACCAAAAAAGAAGCTTTTAAAAGCTTCTTTTTTGGTTTATTTTAGCGTAATAATTACTTGTGTTTTTATTCGCTTTTATATTTTATATCTGCCCAATTTTTGTCTCCTTTTTGTTGTAGTTTTTTTGTATCTTCTTCTTGCCAAGTTTTTAATTTATCAGACAACCAAGAGCTGTAAAATAAATAAAGTTTACCATCTCTTATTTCATAAGCTTCAGGATCAACATACATTTTAATTTTTTTTTCAGCAACAGCATAAGCGCAATACCCTCCATATTGAGGTATATAAGCTTCAGGATCTTTTATAAATAATGCTAAGTTTTTAGCAGATGAAAATTTAAACTTAGTACCGTTATGCACTGTTTGATACTCATTTTTTCCTTCACTAGGCTTTTTACTAACGAAATAAGAAACAACATCAAAGCCATCAGCAGCAAATCCATTTTTAGTATAATAATCATATTGTTGTGCAAAAAATGTAGTAGAAATGCTAAAAAAAATGAAGGTAATAAAATTTCTCATGATAAAAATTTAATAAAATTAAGAAGCGCAAAAGTACAGAAAGATAAAATATAAAAAAAGATACTTGATTTTTAACAAGTTATAATTAAGTTAAAAATGGATAAAAGTCTTATTTCCTAATAATAAGGAGGTTCAACTTTTTCAAGTAACTAAGAAATTCTTGTTTTTGAAAGCTCTTTTTATATTGTTTCTTTTAGAGCGGCATCGTACAATTAAAGATACATTATAAATTGGTTACAACTTTTAAGCTTTGTTTAGATTGAAAAAGTTGTAACCAATTCAATTAATAAAAACATATGGCTTAACTCTTGATGTTTTTTAGTTACTTTTGCGTTTAACTAAACTCTTATTGTGAATTACTTATCTGTAGAAAACATTTCAAAATCGTATGGTGAAAAAATCTTGTTTCAAGATATTTCATTTGGAATAAATAAAGACCAAAAAATAGCTTTTGTAGCAAAAAATGGAAGTGGTAAAACATCTATTTTAAACATAATAGCAGGTGTTGATCAAACAGATACAGGGCAAGTAATTAGTAGAAAGGGAATTACAATTTCTTATTTATCTCAGGATAATAATTTAGAGGAAAACTTAACAATAGAGGAAACTATATTTTCTACTGAAAATACCATTTTACCAATCATAGCTGAATATGAAAAGGCAATACAAAATCCGAATGATGAAGATGCTTATCAAAAAGCATTTGATTTGATGGATCAGCACAATGCTTGGGACTTTGAAACACAGTACAAACAAATTCTATCGAAATTAAAGCTAAATAACTTAAACCAAAAAGTAGCAACGCTTTCTGGAGGGCAGAAAAAAAGATTGTCATTGGCTATATTACTTATTAATAAACCAGATTTGCTAATCTTAGATGAGCCAACGAACCATTTAGATTTGGAAATGATTGAATGGTTGGAAGCTTTTTTTGCTCAAGAAAAAATTACATTGTTTATGGTAACACATGATCGCTATTTCTTAGAGAGAGTGTGTAATGAAATCATAGAGCTAGATAATGGTAAACTATATAAATACAAAGGAAATTATTCATATTATCTTCAAAATAAAGAAGAACGATTAGCTTTAGAAGCAACCAATTTAAGTAAAGCTAAAAGCTTATTTAAAAAAGAATTGGAGTGGATGCGTAGGCAACCAAAAGCACGTACTACAAAATCAAAATCAAGAACGGATGATTTTTATAAAATAAAGGAAAAGGCACATCAAAGAAGGAGTACGCATGAAGTACAACTAGAAATTAACATGGAGCGTTTAGGGAGCAAAATTATAGAGCTTCATACTATAAAAAAGAACTTTGGAGAAAAAGTTATTTTAAATGGATTTGAATATGTTTTTAAAAGAGGAGAACGCATAGGTATTATAGGAAAAAATGGTACAGGAAAATCGTCTTTTTTAAATTTAATAACCGGTAAAGAACCCGTAGATGGTGGTAAAATTGTAGTGGGAGAAACCGTAAAATTCGGATATTATACGCAAAAAGGAATTGTTATTAAGGAGGGGCAGAAGGTTATAGAGGTTATTAAAGAGTTTGGAGAGTATATTCCGTTAACAAAAGGACGAAAAATATCAGCAAGCCAATTGTTAGAGCGATTTTTATTTGATAGAAAAAAACAATATGATCTTGTTGAAAAATTAAGTGGAGGGGAGCAAAAACGCTTGTATTTATGTGCTGTATTAATTCAAAACCCTAATTTTTTAATTCTGGATGAGCCTACAAATGATTTAGATGTAGTAACTTTAAATGTATTGGAAAACTTTTTATTAGATTATCCAGGAAATTTAATGGTGGTATCTCATGATCGTTATTTTATGGATAAAATTGTCGATTCTTTATTCGTATTCAGAGGGAATGGCGTTGTTGAAAACTTTCCTGGTAATTATTCTGATTTTAGAACTTATGAAGATTCTAAGCCTAAAGAATCAAGTATAGAAAAAAAATCAACGGATACTCGTATTAAAGAGTCTAAAAAAGGAAAGCTAAGCTTTCAGGAAAATCGTGAATTTGGAAAGTTAGAAAAAGACATAGAAAAACTACAAAAAAAGAAAGAAGCTATAGAAAACCAGTTTGCAAATGGAGAGATTGAGGCTGATAAAATTAACGAGAAGTCTATTGAGTTGCAAGAAATAATAAGCAACTTAGAAGAAAAAGAAGAACGTTGGTTTGAGCTTTCTATGAAGCTAGAAGGAGCCTAAGTATAGGGGCTAACTACTTGAAAGTTTACATGGTTATACACTTGCTAGGGCAAGCTAAAAAATAATAACATTTGAAATTATCGAAATAAAAAACCCACTCAAAAGAATTGAGTGGGAAAATTGCTATGAAAAAGAAAAAGTATCTTCGGATATCTCCGAAGTACTACCCAAATATATGAAATAATAAATATAAAAACCTATTTTTCGCTATTTAAAAAAGAAAGTTTTAGAAAACGATAAGTACGTGTGTAAAAAGATATCTTTTATGAAAAAGAAAAAGAGTAAGAAAATAAGAAGTATAAAAAAACCCACTCAAAAGAATTGAGCGGGAAAATTGCTATGAAAAAGAAAAAGTATCTTCGGATATCTCCGAAGTACTATCCAAATATATGAAATAATAAATATAAAAACCTATTTTTCGCTATTTAAAAAAGAAAGTTTTAGAAAACGATAAGTACGTGTGTAAAAAGATATCTTTTATGAAAAAGAAAAAGAGTAAGAAAATAAGAAGTATAAAAAAACCCACTCAAAAGAATTGAGCGGGAAAATTGCTATGAAAAAGAAAAAGTGTATTCGGATATCTCCGAATAACTGGTTCAAAGATATAAAAAAATAGGTATAAAAAATATTTTTTATACCTATTTTAAAATATAATTTAAAAAATTACTTTAAATAATTGATTTACAGTGTTTTTTTTATTGAAGCGATTTAAACTTTTTGTTTTGAAGCGAAAATTTAGGGCTTTTTGCCCTAATGAAATCTTTTTTGAGTAAGCTAGTCTTAGTTACATTGTGAGAAAAAGCAAAAATTAGAGTGAGATAAGACCAATTTGCAGGCATCAGAAAAAGTTTAAACCACTTCATTGATATGATATTGGAGAGGGTACTCTAAATTAGAAGCTTATATTGAATTTAGGATTGTGATATCTATATCTTAAGTAAAGGATATACTAAAGTTTTATGTTTATAAAGAAGGTTGTTGAAAACAGGCAATAATAATACAAAAGCACTTACATTGATCTAAATAAAATAGTGGATAGTATCTAAAAATTATACTCTTACAATATCCGTTTCATGAATAAGAGGTTTATTATAAAAACGCAGTAGTAACTGAGCAATAGCTACTGTATCTCGTTCGCAATAACTAACAATACGCGCTATATTTTTCTCCTTATAATATACATCAGCTACCTCACTACCATCAATATCTTGTTTTGGAGAAGGAATCTTTAATATAGAGGTTAGTAGTTTTAAAGAAGTATAATGTTTATAATCTCCAAACTTCCATAATTCTAAAGTATCTAAATGAGGCACTTCCCAAGGTTTTTTCCCAAATAAATTTAGTTTTTCAGGCAATTTAATTTGATGAATTACCATTCTACGAGCAATATATGGAAAATCGAATTCTTTACCATTATGAGCGCATAATAAGTGTTTTTGTTTATTAAAGTGAGTTTCTAATAATTTTTTGAAATTTTGCAATAATTCAACCTCATTTTTATGGCTAAAAGAAGTAACTCGGAGTTGCTGGATGCCATTTTTTGTGATAAAATAGCCCACAGAAATACAAATAATCTTTCCGAATTCAGCCCATATGCCCGCTTTATGGTAAAAAGCCTCAGCTGTAACTTCATCTTTACGTTGGTATGCTGTTTTTAAAGCAAAAAGCTCTTGTTTTTCTTTTGATAAATGAGCAAAAAATTCTACTTCAGGTACGGTTTCTATATCAAGAAACAAGATGTTTTCTAAATCAATTTTATTCAGCATTTTTTTCTTTTAAAAGTAAGTAACCATTCGCATCACTAATAGTAAAGCCAATATTATTTTTATCAAAGGTAACATTCGTAAAAATAATTTTAAGGTCCAATTCATCAAATGACTTTTCAATAGTTAAATCAGCCACATTTTTAAGAGTTACATTGGTAGGTTTTTCAAGTAAAATACGAGTCATATCTTTTAAAGAAATATATTTTATCGTATGCTGTTTTACAAGAGAAATAACGATGGCATTTTTTTCGCTATCCAATGTAAAAGTAACCCCTTGTAGTTTTTCTTCTTTTTTATAGGGAGTAAATATAAACTCTTTAAAGTAGTCATACCCTTTGCTATGAAATACATGATTATGGGATTCTAAATGGAAAAATAGGTGTTTATTTTTTTCTGGTGTTTGTTCCGTTTTAATGCCTAAAGAATCCGTAATTTTATCTTGTAAAGTCCAGTAATTTGTAGTGTTAAATGCTTTAACGGGGTCATAGCCTAAAATAGGAGTAATTTGTGATAATTCGTGCTTATTAGTTAGGTATTTAATAATGGATTGAAACTGATGGTTTTCTTTATAACTAATGCTATTATTTTTTTCTTTTATGACAGCATATATTCTTTTAAACTCACTGACTTGACTTTTAGTTGAAAAAGAAAAAGCTCCCCAAACTCCAAAAGAGCTGAGTACAATAATAGTAGTCAAGGAAAAAAGAAGCCAAGTAGTTTTTTGCTGTTTGCTAAACAACAGGTACAATACCACTCCTAAAATCCATACAGAAAGTAGGAGTACAAAATAGCGTTTTTCAGTAACTCCATAGGCATTAATTCGCTTAAATATAGCCGTAAATAGCAAAATAAGTAATGGTAGTAATGATATATAAAACCAAGGATGGAATTGCTTTATAATTTTTGATGAGGTAATTTTTTGAATAGGGTTAATTAAGATTTGTATAAGAAAACCTAATAAAGATACCCCAATAACGAGGTAAGAAATCCACCCTTTAGGCAAGTTCCAATGAATGATAATTTTTAAACTATAAGCGTATAATATAGTAAGATATAAAATAGCCAATGGAATTAGAATATATTGTACCAATACTTTTGAAGCTTTGGAATAGCGCATTGTTTTTTCTGAAGCTATTTTTTTAGGAATATCAAATAAAAAAATCCAAGTATTGATAATGCCTATACAAAGAACAAAAATTTGTAGATAAAGCCGATCATTCCAATGAATATTAAATAAATGTTTTGTAGCAAGTAAGGCAATGATAATTCCTGAAAATATAATGCCTGTAAAAAGCAAACTTTTGCAGATACATTTAGTAATGTTTTTTAAATAATTAAAAAAAGCAAGTTGCTTCCATTTTAGTAAAAAGGGAGCTGCTAAAACAAGCAAATGCCCCGCAATAAAATATAGTATAAACCGATACCAAGAAATAAGATCAATTTTTTTATCTCCAGATAAATGATAATAAAATAAGCAAAGAAACCCGATAGGGAATATAAAGAGCCACTTTTTACTATAATGAAACTGCTCTTGGAAAAAATGAGTAGCTATTAACCAACTAACGCCTAAAACAAATGTTAACAGTAGTTTATAGTACAATAAATGATGGTGTATCACATCAACTTCAATGATATATACAATAAAAAGTGAACTAATAATACACCAAGTTAACGCAAGAGGAAACCGTTTAAACGTGTCTTTTATTTTTCCAAAAGAAAAAAATAATTTCATAGAGTTTCAATTTGTATAAAGGTAGTAAGAAATAATTAAATGGATTTGCACCTATACAATTTACGAATTAAAACAATTTAAAGTAAAAAGAATACTTTTCCTTGCTACTTTATTACGTAAATAAAAAGTACCGCTTTCTTTTAAGGTAATTATCAAATCATAATTAGTACTAAAATGTCATATGCCTTTAGGTTAAAGCTAAGATATTACGCTATGTTTTAGGCAATATTAAATGAATGTTAAGTTAAGTTAGCTGTATATATGTTTGTCATATTATCGTTACTTTTGAAAAAGAACAAACTAAAAAAATACTGATGAATACTAGTGATATTAAAATTTTATTGGTTGATGACGAACCAGATATTTTAGAAATTGTAGGATATAATTTAAAATCAGAAGGTTACCAAATATTTACAGCAAGCAATGGTGTAGAAGCAGTAAAGGCAGCGAAAAAGATTTTTCCTCATTTGATATTATTAGATATTATGATGCCAGAAATGGATGGTATTGAAGCTTGTGAAAAAATTAGAAAAATAAAGTCATTTGAAAA
The DNA here is from genome assembly GCF_900119795.1 of Tenacibaculum maritimum NCIMB 2154. NCBI lineage: Bacteria > Pseudomonadati > Bacteroidota > Flavobacteriia > Flavobacteriales > Flavobacteriaceae > Tenacibaculum > Tenacibaculum maritimum. Next base: position 3,412,232 of record NZ_LT634361.1, on the reverse strand, counting down.
TGTAATTATTTCATTTTTAACCGCTAGAGGTGAAGATTACTCACAAGTAGCTGGTTTTGATGCGGGTGCAGATGATTACATAACCAAGCCTATTAAGCCAAAAGTATTAATTAGCAAGGTGAAATCATTGCTTCGACGTTTAAAAACAGAAGCGCAAATGGATACTACTGTTAAAATAGGAGATATTGTTATCAATCGTGATGAATATGTTGTGCTTAAAGGAACGCAAAAAATTACATTGCCACGTAAAGAGTTTGAGCTTTTATCACTATTAACATCAAAACCAGGAAAAGTTTTTAAAAGAGAAATTATTTTAGATACTGTTTGGGGAAATGAAGTAGTTGTTGGAGGAAGAACCATTGATGTACACATTCGAAAACTGAGAGAAAAAATAGGAGATGGTTATTTTAAAACTGTAAAAGGAGTGGGGTATAAATTTGTTTTGGAAGAACAAGATTAAAAATTAAGCTACTATTTATAGATTATTTTTATGTTCGTTTAATTTTTTTCAATGTGATCAAAAATACTCCTTAGAGTATCCTTTTACTTTATGCAATTTAAAAACTTCTAAAAATCAACTAGATATAAAGATTATCATTTTTGTATATGAAAAAAATAAAAAAAACATATAAATATGCTCTTTGGACAGCGATGTACTTAACATTATTATCTATTGGAGCAGTGATACTGACGTATTTATTTATATTAAAAACCTTAAGCATACTAACAATACTAATATCAGCTATTCTTCTTTTTAGTATCTCTTTTTTTATTATCCAATATAGAGCAGAACATTTTATATATCAGCGAATTAAAAAACTATATGAAGATATTTCTATTTTAGATGTGAATGATTTAAAGCGTAAAAAAGTAACAACAGATGTTGAGGCATTGACAAAGAGTGTACAAGAATTTGTTCAAGGAAAAAGTGAAGAAATTGCAGATTTAACTGAGAGAGATTCTTTTCGAAGGGATTTTTTAGGAAATGTATCACATGAGTTAAAAACGCCTCTTTTTACAGTACAAGGATATATATTAACTCTTATAGAAGGCGCAGCAGATGATAAAGAAATAAGAGATAAATATTTAGAAAGAGCTAATAAAGGAGTAGATAGGCTTACGTCCATAGTTAAAGATTTAGATATGATTGCTAAATTAGAAACTGATGGAATGAAAATGAATATCGAAACGTTTAATATTTTAGAGTTGGTACAAAATGTATTTGACTTATTTGAAATGAAGGCTAAAAAAAGAAATATTACTCTTAAGTTTGATCGTGTTTATGAATTTCCTTTCTTTTTAAAAGGAGATATTGAGCGTATAGAGCAAGTTCTTATTAATTTGGTGGTCAATTCAATTAAATATGGAAAGATAGGAGGGGTTACTACAGTAAGTGTTGAAAGTTATAATGAAAATAAGTGTATTGTTAAAATAGTTGATGATGGAGAAGGAATCAAACAAGAACATTTATCTCGTTTATTTGAGCGATTTTATAGAGTAGACCAAAGCCGCTCTCGTGAACAAGGAGGCTCTGGTCTTGGTTTATCTATTGTAAAACATATTATTGAAGCTCATAATGAAACAATTTTGTTAAAAAGCACCTACGGAGAGGGTTCTGAGTTTTCGTTTACATTAGAAAAAGCTGATTTAATAAGTTAAATCAAATCCAATATCTTTTCTATAATTCATTTTTTCAAATGAAATTTTATCAATGCTTTCGTATGACTTTGTTAAGGCTTCTTGAATCGTATTACCAAAGGAAGTTATAGCCATTACGCGTCCACCATTAGTAATTACTTTTCCATTTTGTATTGTGGTACCAGCATGAAAAACAATAGCATCTTCATTTTGAATAGTGTCAAAGCCTGTAATTTCTTTTCCTTTTTCATAAGCTTCTGGATACCCTCCAGAAACGAGCATAACAGTAGTAGCTGTTTTTGGAGTTACTTCATATGATTTTGTAGCTAAGGTTTGATTGGCAACTCCTTCAAATAAATCCAATAAGTCTGATTGGATTCTAGGCAGTACAACTTCAGTTTCAGGATCTCCCATGCGAACATTATATTCAATTACTTGTGGGTTTCCGTTTACATTCATTAAACCAATAAAAATAAAGCCACGATAATCTATACCTTCTTTTTGCAAACCATTTATAGTGGGTTTTATAACGCGCTCTTCTACTTTTTGTAAAAAACCATCAGTAGCAAACGGTACAGGAGATATTGCTCCCATTCCACCCGTATTTAAACCTTTATCACCTTCTCCAATACGTTTATAATCTTTAGCAGAAGGTAGTATTTTATAATTTTTACCATCGGTTAAAACAAAAACAGATAATTCTATTCCATTTAAAAACTCTTCAATAACTACAGTAGAAGAAGCCTCTCCAAATTTTTCGTTAGAAAGCATTTCTTCCAACGCTTGTTTAGCTTCATTTAGTGAATTTAAAATTAAAACACCTTTACCAGCAGCTAAGCCATCAGCTTTTAAAACATATGGAGCGTTTAAAGACTCTAAAAACTCAAACCCATTCTGTAAGCTTACTTTTGTAAAAGATTGATACTTGGCAGTAGGAATATGATATTTTTCCATAAACTGTTTAGAAAAATCTTTGCTACCTTCTAACAAAGCACCATCCTTTTTAGGACCAATTACGGGAACCTCTTTTAAATCATTATCAGATAAGAAAAAATCGTGGATTCCAGCAACCAAAGGAGCTTCAGGGCCTACAACAACCATGTGTATTTGGTGTGTTAAAACGGCTTCTTTTATAGCGTTAAAATTGGTTGGACTAATGTTTAAGTTAGTAGCTAATGTATGAGTTCCAGCGTTACCAGGAGCTACAAATAATTGATTGATTTTGTTACTTTCGGAAAGCTTTTTCGTAAAGGCATGCTCTCTACCTCCAGATCCTAAAATTAAAATATTCATTTGTTGTTGTGTTGTTGTATATGCAAATATATCTTTTATAACATGAACTCGTTTAAACTTTTTTAATTTGCTGAAAAAAATGCTGTTTTGAGAACTTTTTTACTTTAACATTACAAGTGATTTCAACTTTTGGTATTGAAGTGAAAATGAGGGTAAAATAAGACCAATTTCCAGGTATCAGAAAAAGTTGAAATCACTTCTATTAAAAAAGTTAAGAATGTTTAAGGTAAGAATAAAGAAGAAGTCTTTTTTACCTAAAAAGTGCGCCATTTATTAAAATACTTTATAGCGGACACAATATGATAATACAATAGTTTTATATTTTTTGAAGAACCTTTTTTTAAAATATGGAAAATTTTTTCTTTAGGATAATAGAGTTTTTTCTTTCCTAAAAGATCTATTTTTCTACAAATATCTACATCTTCCATATATAAAAAATACCGTTCATCAAATCCTCTTAATTGAATAAAATCCGAGGTATTGTATAAATGGAAACAACCCGCAATATATTCTGAATAAAAAGGTTTTGTAAGGTCTTTATCTCTATATTCCCCCTTGTCAATAATAGATGAAAACCATCCAAATCTCCTCATTAATAATTCTAAAGGGCTCGGATACCTTCTACAAGAATATTGATGTGTATTATTAGGAAAAACGGCTTTAGGAGCAATCATAGCCAAACGATGATCCTTTTTTAACTGATTTATTAAATTAGGAAGTACTAAAGGTGTAAAAGAAACATCAGGATTTAAGACTAAGTGATAATTAGAAAGGTTTTTAATTTTAGCGATAACATTATTATGTCCAACTCCAAAACCACGATTTTTTCCTATAAAAATATATTCAACATCAGCGTGTTTAATAATAGATGCTAAGGAATTTGTAGGAGAGTTATCAACTAAAAATAATTTTTTAGTAAGTGGTATTGCTAAAAAATTATCAATTGTTTTTTTTAGAATAATAGGGTCTTCTTTATATAAGACAATGGTAGCAGATATATCTATTTTTATATTCAATTAATAGGCTTTTTCGTCTCCTTTAAAGACATTTAAAACTGTTTGGATGATGATTTTAATATCTAAGAAAAAAGACCAGTTTTCAATATAAAAAACGTCAAGCCGAACACGATTTTTAATATCTGATTTTTTCTGTATTTCACCTCTATATCCGCTTACTTGTGCTAAACCTGTAATACCTGGTTTTACTGATTTTCTTTCCATATAATTGGCAACATCTTTTTCAAATTGCAAAGACTCTTCTTTTATATGAGGCCGTGGGCCAACAACACTCATATTACCTTTTAAGGCGTTAAAGAATTGAGGTAGCTCATCAATACTTGTTTTACGTAAAAAAGCTCCTACTTTGGTAACTCTAGTATCATTTTTAGAGGTATGTTTTTTTTCAGCGCTACTATCTGACTTCATAGAGCGAAATTTATAGCAAGTAAAATGGTTTCCTTCTATACCTTCGCGTTCTTGCTTAAAAAACAAAGGACCTTTAGAGTCTAATTTTACAATAATCCATAAAATAGGTACTACCCAAGACAGAACGAATATACAAACAAAGGTGGAAAAAATAATATCAAAAACCCTTTTTATAATTCTATTTTCAATTAGATCAAAAGGGAGTTTTTGAACGTCTAATACCGTAATTGTATCTTCATAGTAAGTTGCGTTATAATTTTTGCTATATAGTTCAGTAGCACTAGGAATTAGTTTGATCGTTTTTGAATATTTATTAGCAAACTTTGTAAAGTCTTTGATTTGGTTTTTTGTTAAGCTTTGTATAGAGCAATAGATTTCATCCACCTCTTTTTTTAGAATGTTTTTTTTGCTATCAATTAATGCTCCTAAATAATCGTTTTTTTTAGAAGTTTCATCATCAAAAAAACCTATAAATTGATATCCTAACTCTTTTTTGTTTTTAAAGAGTTCAATAAGTTTTTTAGAATTAGAATCGTAACCAATAATCACTACATTTCTGTAGTTATTTCCTTTAGATCTGTATTTTTTGAGAAGGTAAAAACTAATGATTTTAGAAAAAGAAATAGCGAATATTATTAAAGAAAGAATACGTGTTTGATTGTTTACAATAATTCCTTCTCTAAATAGTCCGAAATAGGTAAAATACCCTAGAAAAAAAAGGGAAAATTGGATGATTAAAAGCTTTATTATTTTATAAATACTAGTATATCTATGTGTTATGTAAAACTTTATGGAAAAGGATGAGATTAACCAAAAAAGGTTTATATAGCTTAAAAAAGATATATTAAGGTATTCTTTATCAGAAATAGAAAAGACAACAATATTGATAATAAAAATATCAATAAGAAGTAAAAGTGGAACAATAAGGTGCGAATATCTTTTTTTCAAGGGAGCAGTATAGTTTTATAAATATTTTCTAGCTTATGAATAGTGTTTTGAATGCTATAATTTTTTAAGAAGTCCTCATGCGCGTTTTGGGCAAATAGGGTTCTAGTAGTTTTATCTTTTAATAACTGAATAATTTTTTTAGCAATTTCACCTTCATTTTCTGAAACTAAAAAGCCATTGAAATTGTTTTTAACCAAATCTTTATTTCCATCTACATTGGTTACTACGCAAGGTTTTGATAAAGCCAAAGCCTCTATAACAGAGTAAGGAAGACCTTCATATCTTGAAGTAGAGGTATATATCTGGCACTTTTTCAGTATATCCATGGTTTCTAAGCGATCGCACCAAGGAACCAATGTTATATTTTTTTCAAGGGCGTACTTTTTGATTAAAGCTTCAATATCTTTTATTAATGGAGAATATAGACCTACTCCTAAAATGACTAAATGAACTGTGCTTATTTTTTGCCTTATTTTGGCTATTGATTTGATTAATAGTTCTGTATTTTTTTGATAAGAAGGACGCCCAATAGAGCATATAAATTCGTCAGGGAATATAAAATTGCTATTATTCTTCGCTTTTATAGGATATTCGATAGAATTATTCCATACATATACTTTTTCTTTTTTTAAGCCAACATCATAAATAGCTCTATGATATTCAGAAGCAGAGCAAGCTATTGTATTGGCATTAAAAAAACGGAAAAGACTTTCAACACCTTTGAAAAGTTGCTTTTTAAGTTTTGATTTTGTACTTAAAAAAGAGTAGGCATGAGGTGTATATACGACAGGTATTTTTAAAACAATAGCAGCAAACCTACCTAAAACCCCAGCTTTAGCACTATGGCAGTGTACAATAGTTGGTTTTTCTTTCTGTAAGATATTTATGATTTTAAAAAAGCATTTGATATCATTTATTGGGCTGATTTCGCGTATTAGGTTAACATGAAATTTTGTAATACTTTTTTCGTTAGCATTTTTTATGTCAATTCCCTTCTCTTTAGTATTACAGATGATACTATTAGAAAAAGTATTATTATCAATATTTTTTGATAATAAATCAATATAAACTCCAATGCCTCCTAGAGGCCGCGCTATGTGAATTATTTTAATCATCTAATGATTTTCTTTTTACTGAAAAAATGAGAGTAAAAAGAAAAAATAAAGATATTCCTTTTCCTCTAACTAAGATAGATTCTGTAAACATAATAATTAAAAAGAACAAGAAGAAATATATAGCATTGTTAGATTGTTTTATAAAATAAAGAAGTAGAAATATGAAATATAAAAAAGAAATAAACCCCATTGAAACCATTACATTTAAGTACTGATTGTGTGAGTTTATAGGTTTAAAGTGTTTGTATCCATCTTTTATTATTTTATTGCTAATTTGATTTGTAACATTTTGAATACCTATACCCAATAGAAAATGTTCTTTAATTTCTTGTAGTGTATATTTGGTTACTAAAAAGCGCTGATTCATATTACGCCATGAATTGTTAATTAGATATTCTTTGTTATTTGTTTTTACAGCATTATATAGATGTTGAATTTCTTGGATGCCGTATTGCACACGAGGTATTTTGGTTCCTATAAAGGTAAATCCAAAAAGTAATAGTCCTACTAAGCAAACTTTTTTATAAGTTGAAAGGTTAATTTTTGTGTATGCATAAAAAAGAAGGCTGATTATTACAGCGATTAATGAGATTCTAGCTCCTGTATAAGCTAGTAATATAACTAATATGGAAAAGATACAAATATCTATAAAGGTATTATAATAGTGTTTTTTTACAGCGTATAAGTAGAGTAATAAACAACAAGCGGCTCCTAAAAACATACCATAATACACATGGATAATTCCTATATATTTTGGAAAAAATGTATTTGTTTTTAAGAAGAGTGTTCCATGATATATATTCGTTATAAATAGGAAAAAAGTAGCTACTAAGATAGAAGATATATATACTTTTATTGATTTCGTTATTGAAAAATTGAAGTTTTGTTTTTTTATACCTAAAAACAAAAAAGGTATTAAGAAGTAGTAAATATATACATCTAATCCTTTTAAATAAGGAGGAAATATAAAGTGATTTATAAGAATAAGCCCAGAAAAAATTAGGATAATAATTTCAGAGGTATATCGAGGGGTATTAGTTATATTCCTTTTAAAGTATAAAATACTTAAAAAAATAAGAAGTGCGATGAGTATGATTTTATGAATGCTGCCATAGAAGATAGCCGCATATATTAACAGGTAAAAAAAAGTAGTAAAAAAATAGGTAGCTGATACTTTGTTTTTAAAATACCTGTAAAATTGATAACCAATAACGAGTATGATCGTAGGAGTGATTACTTTGCTAGTAAAAACAAAGCAAAGAGATACTAAGGAAAATAAGATTAGCGCGTATATATCTGTAATAACGCTGCCTTTGTATAGTTTATTAAAAATGTTCATATAATTCATTCAATTTTTTAACGTAGGTATTGATTTGGAATTTTTCGGTAAAAGTACTAAATCCTTTTTGAGCCAGCCGCTCTCTTAAAGAGGAGTTATTTATTAAAAGTAGGATATGGTTGGCTAGTTCAATATGGTTTTCTGGTTCAAATAATAAGCCGTTTACGTTATGATTTATCAATTCAGAAGGTCCTTCAATATTACTAGCAATAATAGGAACTTTTGCTCTAAAAGCTTCTAATAAAACAATACCGAAACCTTCCCAAATTGAAGGCAAAATAAAAATACCAGCATTATTATAAAAAGGGTTCGTATCTTCTTGTTTTCCTACAAAATTAACCAAGTGCTTTATTTGTAATTTTTTAGCAAGAGTTTCTAATTCTTTTTTTAAGCTACCATCACCAACAATCGTGGCAGTTATATTTACATTTTGTTGTTGTTTTAGTTGATAAATAGCTTTTAGAAAAGTAGGTATAGATTTTTGTTTTTCTAATCTACCAATAAATAACAAATTAATGGTCTTGTTTTTGGTTGTTTTATAAGCTTTGATAGAATTAGGAATAGCGTTATAAAGTAAAAAAGAGCGATTTTGAGGTAGTTTTAATTTTTTTAAAACGTGCTCTTCTACGGACTTAGAAATAGAAATAACTTTACAGTTTTTACTAATTTTTAAAAAGAGATAAGTATAACATTTAAAAAAGATGGCGTCCAAAAAGTTCTTTTTAAAATAAATATTATGCATGGTACAAAAAATGTTAGCTTTTTGATTTCTAGCACTCCAAATACCTAATAAATCTGCATGTCCTAAGTGTGTATGTATTACAGTTGGTTTTACAGTTTTATAATATTTTTTTAATCGGGATACTGTTAAAAAATTTAAAGGAATTTGTTTTACTTTTATGTTTGCATCTAAAACAGGAACTAAATCTTTAATAGGTTTTAGGTAAATTATATGTACTGAATGTTGCTTTACTTGTTCATTAACTACATTTACTAATAACTTTTCAGCACCTCCAATTCCAAGTGAGGTTATAATATGTATAATGGTCATGGTTGAATACTTTTTTGTTCTCTATAAATCAACTGAACGAATGCAAATAAAATCCATATAGGAGCATGGTAGAAGTCTGCTACAATGAATATATGAAAGAGAAGAGTGATGTTACTGAATAAAATAAAGTTTCTAATATGTATAGGTAATAGCATTACTTTTTCAATAATTTTTTTGATGAATCCCATAAAAAAGACAAAAGCAATGAAGCCAATATCAGAGAGTATGGTTAAATAAATACTCAAATAACCTTCTGTATCTTCATGAACACCAAACCCAGGACCATTACCTAAAATAGGATGTTTAAAAAAATTGACTAAAGCCCTTTGCCATTGCAACAGTCTTTGTCCGCTAGAAGAATAAGATTTATGGCTTTCATTAAAGAATATTTTATTAGAAAAATCTTCTAGAAACTTATTACTATGACCAATGTCAAAGAAAATTATAAAGAAGCTACTTAATATTAATAAAGAAAAAACACCTACAATCCAAAAAAGTTGGGTTTTGGAAATGACTTTGTGTTGTAATTTATTTATTAAAAATATAATGATTAAAGCCACTAAGGTTAAGGTAATTCCAGCATTAGAAAGCATAGCAAAATGAACAAGAGCAAAGAGTATAAAAAGCCATTTAAATAGTTTTATTTTGTCTTTTTGGTAGAGGTAATATAAAGAAACTCCAAAATAAATATTATAAAATAAGGCCATGCTTCCAGGTTCTTCAGCAACCCCTCCTACACGAAACATATTAGATCGAATAAAGTAATTCATATTGGAAGATTCACTTGTAGCATAGGTTTCTCTAAGACTAAAATTGTAGTAATTTTTACCAATGAAGTCAATAAGTATAATGATAGAGCTAAAAATGAATGAGAGGTAGAATACTTTTGCTATTTTAATAGAAGAAACACGCAAAAAATGAATAATATATTTAGATAAAAAGAAGAAAAAGATAATAGCATTGGTATAGGCTAAAGAGTGATTAAAACTTCTTTTTTCTCTAAAACCTAAAAAAAAGCTTAACCAAATTAAACCCAAGAAAGAAAGTAAATAAAGATCTTCTTTTACAAGCCACTTTGTATTTATACGGTTATTTTTTAAGAGTGTAATTAATAGTGTAATAAAAAGTAATTGATTTATGATAACAGGTAATCTTAACCAAGCAGATAATGCAAAAAAACTGGTAAAAGGAGCAAAAAAAATAAATAAATAAAACAGTTTTTTAATCATTATTTACGAGAAGCTTTGGTATTAGAAATAAAAAATTAATTTTTTACAATATAAAAAGAACCTGGTTCTCTATTTACAGTGAGTCTAGGACATTTTGAGTGTAATAGTGCATAATGATTATGTTTTAAATAATTTACAGCACCAATAATTCTCCAATTTTTATTTGAATTTAAAAAAGCTTCTAAAAGATATTGTTCATTCCAAAGTCTATGCGTATCTATAACCCATTCTTTCAAATAGTTTCTAGGAGAAAAAATATCATGAATATGAACAATAACTCCTTTATTTAGTATGGGCAAAATTTCAAAGTATTCAAATAAAACATCGCCTTGAGGCTTAATAATATGTGAAGAATCAATAAATAAAATATCTCCTTCTTCCAAGGTTTTAAAAAAGCTCAATTCAATATTTTCTACCTTTTCTCTAATAACATTGATATTAAGTTTTTCTAGCCAAGGCATTTCATAAGGTTCTATACAAGTATGGAGGCAATTATATTCAAGATTTAATTCTTTATTTTTTAAAATAGCTTTTTGCGCTATTTTAGTTGAATGCCCAGACCCAATTTCGATGATTTTTTTAGGCTGCTTTAACCGTATCATATTATACCAATACTCTGCATCTCCTGAGCAAAAAGAACCATTATTAAAGTGAAAAGATAAATCGTTTTTATAGTCATCTGGTATTTCTGAAAACTCATTAGAAAAAGAAAAGCTTTTTAATAAAGCTAATTGCTCATTGATATTCCAGTCAATTCCCATTAAACTTCTTTCTTCGTTTAGAGGTTTTTGTAAATCTTTTTCAGAGAAAAATGGATCGTAATAATGATTTATAATAGGTATAACCCCTATTTTAACGAGCATTTTTCTAGTGAAAGGAAGTCGATTTAAACCAAGCCTTCTAACAAATTTTAGGATAAATGCAGCAGGAATAATAAAAGGTAATAACAAAATGTCTAATAATTTACTAATCTTATCAATCATTTTTATTCAATTTTGAGAGTTCTGGATACTTTGTTATAATTAAAGAGATATGTACAAATTACTTTTTTTTGAAAATAAAAAAACTTTTGAAAGTATCTCTACCAATTACTAAGCAATTAAAAATTATTCTTTTTAAATAGTAAAAATTCGTCCATTTAACATTGTTTTTTTTACGAATATGTTGATCTTCCTTTGCTGTTAGCCATAAGCTACTTAGTTGGCCAGTAGCTCCAGAATTTCTCATGTTTACAATTACCTTATCTGTAAATAAAAAAGAAGCATTTGCTTTATAAGCTCTAAAAATTAAATCGTAATCGGCTGACAATTTATATTGTGTGTCATAAAGACCTATTTTATTGTAAACAGTCTTATGAATAAATGTTGCAGGAAAATTTAAAGGCATTACTTTATGAACGTATTTACCTATATTTTTTTTGTTATAATAAAAACCATATGTCTTTTTATGAAGGGTGACTTTCCTTTTTTCACCAGAAACAATTGCGAATTTTTGGTTTGAAAAAACACGTATAATTTCTTCAATAGCGTTATTATTATACCAATCATCACTATTAATTATTCCTATAATATCACCAGAAGCTAAAGAAACCCCTTTATTATAAGCGTCGTAAATTCCATTGTCTTTTTCACTTAACCATTTATAACTGATTTTTTTTTCAGCAAATTTATCTTCGTAAGATTTTACAATATCTAAAGTAGTATCCGTAGATTTTCCGTCTATAATGAGGTACTCGATATTTGGATATGTTTGTTGTAATACTCCTTCAATAGTATCCTTTATAGTTACTGCGCTATTAAAAGAAACTGTAACAATGCTAACCAATGGATGTTTGCTCATAATTTTTTTAAGATTTTATTTATAGTAAGTTTTTTTTATAAGAAATATGATAGGTGTTAAAAACAATAAACAATTCAACAATGATTAATACACTTATGAAATAATCAACAATAAATAATTTACCTAAGAAAATAATGAATATCAAAACTAAATATAAGGCTACTGACGAGAGCATTGTTTTCATAAATAATTTTTGATACCCAAAGGCATTTAAACTAACTACTAAATAGTAATTGCTCAAATTGTAAAGTAGTATTATTAATGAATAAATTTTTAAGTAATAGCTTATTTTTTCATGATGTTGCTTCGTAACTAAATAAATAATTTCATTAGCAAATAACCAAACTCCAAAAACAATAAAAATTGAGCTAATAGCCATTAATTTGGTGATATTTCGTACAATTTTTTTATCCTTTGTTTTATTTACAAAAGGGATTAAAACCGTTCTAAGTACTGTTGTAGGAACCGCTAATATTTTAATAATTTTTTCAACGATGTCATAATACGCTAAATTAGTCATTCCAATGAAAGAGCCTATTAAAAATCTATTAGAGTTGGTAAATACTTGTATAGATAGTGTAGAAGTAAAGTATAAAAGGCTCTCTTTAGCGTATTTTTTTATTACGGCATAAGGAGGTATTATAAACCTTATTTTTTCTTTAGTATAAAGTATATATAGTCCAATACAAATAGAAATTATTGAACCGATTCCTTGAAAAGTAGGAACGAATAAATAATCATTAGGAGATTTTATATAAACGAAAATTAAAAGAACAAAGACTACCCTGCTTATTAAATCAATATAAGTAATATATTTCATTTTTTCAATTCCTTGAAAAACCCAAAAAGGAAATAAAAACTCGTATAAAGCTAAGTGCATTGTAATAAAAAAAAGCAATTGATGCTCTTTATATTTTAAAAAGAAAGAAGAAAATATAAAGAAGCAGAAGGTAGATATAAGAAAAATAACGCCTTTTATGATATATACACTACTAACAATTTCATTTACTTTTTTTTTATTATCTCTATGTATAGAAATTTCTTTTGTACCTGATAAAGCAAAGCCAAAACTTATGAAAATGACTAGATAAACTACTATTGATTCTGCAAAAATGACCAAGCCATATTTTTGAGAACCTAGAGTTTGTAATAAATAAGGAAATACAATTAGAGGTAAGATTAAATTAAAAACCTTAATAACTGTTAAGTAACCTAGGTTAGCCAACAGCCCTTTATATTTTTGTAAAGTAGCATTTCCTTGAGCAAACATTTTTAGTGTTAGATTAATCTGTTAAGATATTATATAAATGGTCTATTTCTTCTTTAATAGAAGTATGATGGTTTCCTACAAAAAAGCCGTTTTTATCAATATAATCAGCATTTTTTAATTTCTCAAAAATTTCATAATCAAAAAATCGGAGTACTTCTTTACGTGCAAAGTTACCTGTTACTATAGGACGGCAATCTATGTTGTTTTGAGTTAGTTTTTGTACAATTTCTTCTCTTTTTAAGGTAGAAGTAGGTTTGATTACAAAACTAAATCCGAACCAGCTACTAGCGCCTATTTCTTTTTGAATGAAAAAATCTTTATGGTTTTTGAAGCGAGATTGAAAATATGTTGCATTTTCTCTTCTTTGCTTAATAAAGGAAGGTAGTTTTTTCAATTGTTCAATGCCAATAGCTCCGCTCATTTCTACAGGACGAACATTATAACCAGGTAAGATAAATCGAAAAGATTCTTCAAATTGGTTATTTGATTTATTAGCTACTTTGTTAATTTCTGGTAGATGACGTGTCCAACCGTGTGATCTAGTAGCTAATAAAATATGGTAAAGTTCTTCATTATCAGTACAAATTAATCCTCCTTCCATTGTAGCCATATGGTGAGAGAAAAAAGTAGAGAAAGTTCCCATAACTCCAAATGTGCCTGTTTGTTTGTTATTGAATTCTGCTCCCATTGACTCACAATTATCTTCTAATAAAATAATATTTCTATCTCCTATAATTTTAGTGATAGTTTCGTAATTATTTGAATTGCCTAGAAGATTGACTGCAAAAATCATTTTAGTTTGATCAGAAATAGCATTCTCTAAAGCGTCCAAATCAAAATTTAAAGTATGCAAATCAATATCAACAAATTTTAATTTTAAGCCATATTGATATAGAGGATAGTATGTTGTTGACCATGAAACGGCAGGAACAATAACTTCATCTCCTCTTTTTAGTAGGGGAGTTTTAGTATAAAATAGGGCGGCAACAGCTAATAAATTTGCAGAAGAGCCAGAGTTTACCATGACGGCATATTTGGCTCCAACATAATCAGCAAATTGATGCTCAAACTCTTTTACACTTGCTCCCATAGTGTACATATCTTTGTTTATAACAGACTGGATTGCTTTTATTTCATTCGAGTCCCAAGTAGAAGAAGCTAAGGGGTATTTCATAATATTAATAATTTTGTTTATAAAATTCAATTGTTTTACGGAGGCCTTCTTCTAAAGAAGTATTAGAACTCCAACCAAATTCGTTAAGTTTTGTTACGTCAACAAGTTTTTGTTTCATACCTACAGGTTTTTTAGTATCATGTATAAAACTGCCTTCAAAATTGCTGATTTTAGCTATGGTTTTATAGTAATCATTAATTGTATAATCTTTTCCTAAGCCAACATTTATATTGGTTGGCATTTCGCTAAAGTTTTCAATAGCGTAAAAAATAAAGTCTGCAAGATCTTCTGCATACATAAATTCTCTTCTAACAGTACCATCTCCCCAAATAGTAACAGTTGTTTCTTTTTTATTTTTTGCAGTTATAATTTTTTTAATAACGGCAGGAATCATATGAGAATTTTCAGGAGAAAATTTATCAAATTTGCCATATAAATTACAAGGAATAGCTGTTTTGTATTGGAAATAGTTATTCTCGGTACAGATATATTCGCAAAGTTTTGTAGCAAAAATTTTAGCAAGAGCGTATCCTTCATTGGTAGGTTCTAAAGCACCTTTCAGAATTAAATTTTCTTGTAAAGGATTTTTACCTTCTCTAGGATACATACAAGAACTACTTAGGTTAAGTAACTGTTGAATATTATTTTCTTTAGCTGCCAATATGATATTTCTACCCATATCTGTATTTTTAACTAAAAAATCTACAGGGCGTTTGATATTTGCTTGAATACCTCCAACTAAACCGGCGGCATGAATTATAAAATTTGGCTGATGTTTTTTTATATAAGTATAAACATCGGTATAGTTTAGTAAATTGAGTTCGTTGCTATTTGGAGCTAAAAATAGGTGATTGTAATTTTTTGAGTAAGAAAGGATGTTTTTTCCAACCATTCCTGTACCTCCTGTTAATAAAATTTTCATAATTAGTTTCCAAAATATTCTTTGTTAACGAAGCCCCCTTGTTGTAAGTATATTTCCTTTTTAACTAATGAAAGATCATTTTGTACCATTTCTTTAACCATTTCGTTTAATGAATATTCAGGAATCCACCCTAGTTTTTGTTTAGCTTTAGAAGCATCTCCAATAAGTAAATCTACTTCTGTAGGTCTATAATAATGAGGGTCAATTGAAATTACTTCTTTTCCAATTTTAACTTGATATTCAGGATTATTGCAAGATTTAATAAAGCCTTTTTCTTCTTTCCCTGTTCCTTTGAATTCTATTTCAATGCCTACTTGATTGAAAGCCATTTTAATAAGGTCTCTTACCTTTGTTGTTTTACCAGTGGCTATAACCCAATCTTCAGGAGCATCAGCCTGTAAAATCATCCACATCATTCTTACATAGTCTTTAGCATGCCCCCAATCTCTTTGAGCATCTAAATTACCTAAGTAAACTTTATCTTGTAACCCAAGAGCAATTTTAGCAATAGCTCTTGTTATTTTTCTAGTAACAAACGTTTCTCCTCGTATGGGAGATTCATGATTGAATAGAATGCCATTACAAGCATATATATTATAAGCTTCCCTATAATTTACGGTAATCCAGTATGCATACATTTTAGCAACCCCGTATGGGCTTCTGGGGTAAAAAGGAGTGGTTTCCGTTTGAGGAACTTCTTGAACTTTTCCATATAATTCAGAAGTTGAAGCTTGATAAATTCTTGTTTTCTTTTCAAGGTTTAAAATTCTAATAGCTTCTAACAAACGCAAAGTACCTAGCCCATCAACATTAGCCGTATATTCAGGAGTTTCAAATGAAACATGTACGTGGCTCATGGCGGCTAAGTTATAAATTTCATCAGGCTGTATTTGCTGAATTATTCTGGTAAGATTAGTACCATCTGTCATATCTCCATAGTGTAAGAAAAAGTTTCTGTTTTCTACATGAGGGTCTTGGTATAGGTGGTCAATTCTATGAGTATTGAAACTAGAAGATCTTCTTTTTATTCCATGAACTTCGTATCCTTTTTTTAATAGGAATTCACTTAAATAAGCTCCATCCTGGCCGGTAATTCCTGTTATTAATGCTACTTTTTTCATGCTAAAGGTATAAAATTGGGGCTTTTATTTGTATTACTTAATGAAGAATTTCAAAAAAGATTATTCTTTATAAGAGTTTAAGAAACGATTTAATTTTAAAAGTAGCAGGAGCAATATCATTAATCCTGCTCCAGTAAGAGCTGATAAGAAACCATAGTTTTTGTCAATTCCTTTTATTTCATAACCAATAGGTTGAAAGCTAGAGATAATATTTATTATTTCAGATTTGTCAGATTTATCTTCAATGATTTCTTTTAGGTCTTTATTAATTAATTTACTTGTTTTAAAAAGTTCTAATTCTTTATTTGAAGATTTCTCCTCACCTCCTAAGTCAATATTAATTCCAGAGGTTTGTTTTCTGGCATTCTCTAGCATTACCATTTTATAAACGTCATGTAAAGAATCTGTTTGAGATAGGTTTTTCCGAAGTAAAGAATCTGTTCTATTTAAATTTTCGTTCGTTAGTTTCTTTAGTTTATTAAAATATTTATTTTCGGTAATAGAGGAAATAATTACGTCATCTAAATAAGAAAATAAATTTCGTTGAGTAGATTCAACATGAATTCTATGAATTTTATAGTCATATTTAGTAAATGCTTTTTTAAAGGCATCAAAAGAGTAACTTTTAGCAGCTAAAGTATCTACAGATAATATTAGTTCATCATAGTAGGTTAAAATATCATTATCATTTTCTACAGGGCTAATGAAAAATCTTTTTAAGGAAGCTCCTTCTTTATTAGATATAGAGAAGGTTTTAGCAAGCAAGATACTATCTTTTTGATTTGCTAAATCATTATAATAATGAATATTACTATACAGCTGCCTTGTACTTTTAAAATTGGGTTGTACAAGCATATCGGCACCAAAACGTTGGTGCTTATTATATTCCATAAAGGATCCTATAACAGCACCTATAATTGTAGCTAACGCTATTTTAAGAAAGTGACGTTTTAAAAAAAGTAAAACAAGAATAAAAAAATGAACTACATTATTAATAGAGGACATAATAAAATTGAAAAGAGTAGAAAAACCTTTTCCAATTATTATAAACAAACTTCCTAATTCTATATCGTCATTTTTTTGTGCTTCCTCTTTGGGCATGGTATGGGGTTTTAATATAAAAAGTTACAAGATTTGCTCTAATATTTTTTTTGTAATAGCATATGTTGGAGTAACTCCACTCATACCTAATCCTCCAGAAGCTAG
The DNA here is from genome assembly GCF_900119795.1 of Tenacibaculum maritimum NCIMB 2154. NCBI lineage: Bacteria > Pseudomonadati > Bacteroidota > Flavobacteriia > Flavobacteriales > Flavobacteriaceae > Tenacibaculum > Tenacibaculum maritimum. Next base: position 3,394,663 of record NZ_LT634361.1, on the reverse strand, counting down.
TGTTGCTCCTGTTTCTAAAGGGTTATCAGAGGCATAATAAGCATAACGAACTTTTACATTTTCAGAAACATTACCTCTAATTTTGGAAGCAGATTGAATTGCTTTTTGATAGTGAGCGCCTTCCATTTCTAGCCCGATAACCTTCCATGTAGAATCGTGGAAAAATTTGAGTAAATCTTTGTTTTGTAAGGAAGTACCTAATACAGAAATCATAGATCCGTCGAAAACATTTACACCAAAGCCTTCTAAATCTTCTTTTGATAATTCATTTTTAAAGGGGTAGTTGTCGGCTGTCCCTTCAAAAATATGCGCTGAAGGAATCATAATATCTCCTTTACCACCTTCTAAAATACCAGCTTTTCCCATAATAGAAACCGACTTTATATTCAAGTGAATACTTTCGTCTTTGGTTTTATAAGGTTTTAAAAGCTCGTCCATAGTTTCATAAGCTTGTTCGCCAAAGGCGTAGTCCATTACGATGATAACAGGTTTTTCATCGTTAGAATTTACCCTTTCGAAAGGAGTATTTTCTAGATTAATTTTTTCTGTATCAATAATTTGAACATTGATGTTCGTTCCTGATGTATCCTTTAAATAAATTAAGCCATTTTCAGAAGCATAATTTTTTATTGTTTTTTGTAAAAGCTTGCTATTTTCATCACTTAAAAGCTCATATAATTCGAAATTTTTATGAGTTTTAGCTTCTTTAGGTAAAGCATCATGTGCGTATATAGAGTTTAAAACACTATGCATATTTGCGCTAATAATATGGGTAGGCCTATGAAGTAAGTTATTTTCTAACATAGTCTTCTTTATATTATTTGCCCATATTTCGCCATAAAAATGATGTCCAATTTGTTCGTTTAATACAGAACTAAAGGTAATAGAACGTTTTTTATTTTGAACTACCTCATTAATAGCTAATTTTCCTAGCCAATAAATTAATTGAAAGAATCGATCAGGATTTTTATCCGTAGAAAATTTATTGTGAGCAGTTATAACTTCTTCATATGTTCTTCCTAAAATATTTCCAAGATGAACCATTGTAACCTCTCTTTCTTCTTGTGAAATTTGTTTATTATGTAAAACAATTTCTTCTAAGTTTATCCATTCTCTGGTATAATTTTCTCCTTCGTTTATTAAAACGCGATCTTTTATTTTATGAGATTCAATAAATAAGAAAGTTAGATGTGTAAGAATGTCATAAATTTCTGAGCGACCACGAGTAATTTCGATATTCATTTGGTCCTTATCTATGCGGTAACAGTTTCTTCTCCTTTTAGGAGGAATAATAGCTTTAAAATGAGAGTTTTTATAACCTTCATCAGCGGTTAAGTTAATAAACTGACATTCTTCTATGCCTTCAGGCAAACGTTCAATTACATATACCAAACCGTTAAGTTCCATTCTGTCTTCAGCAATTGAACCATAAATTTCAGGTCTTAATAGAAGTAATGACTTACGTAAAGTTTCTCCTGAAACTCCCATTGGTTTATAGAAACCGCGACTGAATAAGTGACGCATTGAGATGTATAACCTTTCAATGGCATTTGTAGACTCTTGAGCTCTCGTTCTTTCTTTTAATTTTGGTTGTGACATACGTTGTTTTAATCGGCAAAGATACTAAATTAACGATGGCTTATTATTTAGCCAATATGTTGTTATACTTTGACTTGTTTTTTAATATATTAATAGCTTGTTTTATAGTGTTGTCATGTTTTAGATGGTATTGGTAGGTGCCTTCTTTGTAGTGATAACGCTTTATAATTTCATCTTGTATTTGCTCTACTAAAAAATCTTTATTTTTTGAAATATTAGCTATTTTTATTTTAGCTAATTTTAGCTTTATTTTTTCATAATCATCGCTTATAATAGTGTTTTTATTAGCATTATAGGCTGTTTTAAAAAGAGATTCTTGCTTTGATAGAAATGTGGTATCTACTTTTTCAAGGTATTCTTTAAATGCATTGAAATCAGCATTATTAAATGAGTAATCATCAATATTTATAGCATTTTTTTTACTGGTATATACAGTAGCAAAATTAAATAATGCTTGAGATTTAAGTAGTTTTTTTGTGGCTTCTGTTTGTTTTGATCTGTTTATGAGAATGTCAGGAGTAACTCCACCGCCATCATACACTGTACGTCCATTTTTAGTAGTAAAAGAATTTACTGTACCTTCAGAGAATTTAGGAACTATACCTGTTTTAGGGTTTCTATTTTCATAATCTAACTCTTGAATACACCTTCCACTAGGAGTATAATATTTAGAAATAGTTGCTTTTAGCTGTGTACCGTATGATAATTTGAAATAGCGTTGTACAAGTCCTTTTCCAAAAGAGCGTTCTCCTAAAATAACAGCTCTGTCATAATCTTGTAATGCTCCTGAAACAATTTCTGAGGCTGAAGCAGAGCGACCATTTATGAGCACTACTATGGGAATTTCTAAATCTAAAGGTTCGTTATGCCCCTTGTAAATTTGACTTGCTTTTTTGAGCTTTCCTTTTGTTTCAACAACGTTACTGCCTTTGGGAGTAAAAAAATTAACAATATTGATAGATTCTCCTAGAGAACCTCCTGGGTTATTTCTTAAATCAAGAATCAGTTTTTTCATTCCTTGATCTTTTAAAGAAATGAAGGCTTTTTTTATTTCGGCAGCAGCTTTTTGACTAAATCTGCTTAATATAATATATCCTATTTCAGTATCAATCATTTCATAAAAAGGAACAGCGTCAATAATGATTTTATCTAATGTTAAATTAAAGGTCAAAGCTTTTCCTAGCCTGTCAACTTCAATGGTAACTTTTTTTCCAGGGCTGCCTTTTAATACCATAGCTAACTGATTTTTTTCTAATCCCTTTAATATTTGTCCATCTGCTTTGGTAATTATATCTCCAACTTTTAAACCAGCCTTATCTGCAACGTAGTTTTTATAAATTTCGGTTATGGTAATTCCGTTCTTATCATAAAAAACAGCAATTCCGATGCCTCCGTATTCTCCTTCTCGTCTAATTTTAGCATTTTCAACATCTTGTTCCGTAAAAAAATTAGTATAAGGATCTAGCCCTTTAAGAGTGTTTTTGATCGCTTTGTTAGTAAGCTCAGCAGGATTTATTTCATTTACATAGTTTATATTGAGTTCTTTGAAGAGATTATTGTAAATTTCAATTTGTTTTGCTATTTCAAAAAATTTCGATTGAAAAGAAAAAGATAAGGCTAGTATTCCTGCTAAAAGGATAAGTGCATGTTTTTTATTTTTTTTCATGTTTTTTCATGTTTATTTCACTAACAAATGAATTTAAAAGTTTGTCCATTTTTCGCTCTATATCAGAATAAGCCCATTCATCTTTGGCAAGATAAGAAATCATAAACACATAAGGTTCATTAAGTGAATTATAAACAGTGTATTTTTGTTTTCTGTAGGTTTCACGTAACAACCGTTTGATTCGGTTTCTATGAACAGCTTTTTTAAAATTTCTTTTAGGAACAGAAACCCCTATTTGAGCAGGAAAATTAGAGGTATGATTTGCTTGTAGGTAAACCATTCGAAGCGGAAAAACTTTAACAGATTTTCCTTCGCTATATAGCCTTCCAATTAATTTTTTACTTTTTAAACGTTCTTCCTTTCCGAGTGTAAATTTCACAATAAGTATCCTATAATTTTTGTAAAACTAAATAATATTAGTTGAATAGTAAAAAGAAGCAATGTAAACATGCTAAAAAGCTTAAAAAACATATTTTTTATAGTACTTTTGATAGAAAATAAGAACAAATGAAACCTGATTTATTTCAAGCGCCAGATTATTATCAATTAGATGAATTATTACATGAAGAGCATAAATTAGTAAGAACAGCTTCAAGAGAGTGGGTTAAAAAAGAAGTCTCTCCTATTGTTGAAGAGTATGCTCAAAAAGCAGCGTTTCCAAAACAATTGATTAAAGGATTAGGTCTTATAGGTGCTTTTGGTCCATATATTCCTGAAGCATATGGTGGAGCTGGTTTGGACCAGATTTCTTATGGGTTAATTATGCAAGAACTAGAAAGAGGAGATAGTGGAATTAGATCAACGGCTTCCGTTCAATCATCGCTGGTAATGTGGCCAATTTTTAATTATGGGAGTGAAGCCCAACGAAAAAAATATTTGCCGAAGTTAGCTTCTGGTGAATGGGTTGGTAGTTTTGGTTTAACAGAACCGAATCATGGCTCTAATCCAGGAGGTATGGAAACTCATTTTAAGGATATGGGAGATCATTTTTTGTTGAATGGTGCAAAAATGTGGATTTCTAATGCGCCAATAGCTGATATAGCGGTTGTTTGGGCAAAAAATGAGGAAGGACGTATTCATGGATTAATTGTAGAGCGAGGAATGGAAGGTTTTTCTACACCTAAAACAGATAATAAATGGTCGTTAAGAGTTTCCATAACAGGGGAGTTAATTTTTGATAATGTAAAAGTACCTAAAGAAAATATATTACCTAATAAATCAGGGTTAGGAGCTCCGTTAGGATGTTTAGATTCTGCTCGTTATGGAATAGCATGGGGAGCAATAGGAGCTGCAATGGATTGCTATGATATAGCATTGCGTTATAGTAAAGAACGTTTTCAGTTTGGAAAACCAATTGGTCAGTTTCAATTACAGCAAAAGAAATTGGCTGAAATGATTACAGAAATAACAAAAGCGCAATTATTAACATGGAGATTGGGTGTTTTGAAAAATGAAGGCAAAGCAACTTCAGCTCAAATTTCAATGGCGAAGCGAAATAATGTAGCAATGGCATTGAATATAGCAAGAGAAGCTCGTCAAGTGTTAGGGGCAATGGGAATTAGTGGTGCATATTCAATAATGCGCCATTCTATGAACTTGGAAAGTGTTATTACTTATGAAGGAACTCATGATATTCATTTATTAATTACAGGATTGGATATCACAGGTTTTAACGCTTTTAAATAGTTTTATTTTGAGTTAAAATTGACCCTTAATGATTAGTTGTTTTGTATAAAAAGATTTAATGTTAGGAGTTGATTATATATTAAGAATAGGTTTACATAAGATTCTTATAAAGAAAAAGTGTTCTAAATGAAGTTAGAACACTTTTACGTTAACCATAAAAACCACGGTGCTACTTTTTTTATTACTATTAGTAAGTATAATTAAAGGGCTACCAATTTTTACACAATACCAAATAAAAACGACAATAATTTACTTTGTCTAATAGTGAGTAACACATTTTGCGTTTGGTACAAAGTTATAGCGCATAAACCGTATAAAACATGACTTATATCAGTTTTGTAAAAAAGTAAGTTATATTTTAAAATTAATACATAGTATAGGATTGCTAGTCGATCCAGTTTTTAGTTCTCTCTACTGCTTTTAGCCATTTTTTATACAGTTTTTCTCTTTTTGCTAAAGGGAAATTAGGAATAAAATTCTTGTCAACTATTTTTTTATTTAGGATGTCATTTTGTTTCCATAATCCAATACCAATTCCAGCTAAATAAGCAGCTCCCATAACGGTTGTTTCTGTTGTTTTTGGCCGTTCAACATTGGTGTTTAGGATATCTGCTTGAAACTGCATTAATAAATTATTAATACAAGCACCTCCATCTACTTTTAAAGAAGTTAGATGGGTATTACTATCATTTTGCATAGCGTCTAAAATGTCTTTGGTTTGGTATGCTAATGATTGTAGTGTTGCTTTAATTAAGTGCTTTTTTCCTGTATCTCTTGTTAGTCCGAAAACTGCTCCTCTTGCATACATATCCCAATAAGGAGCTCCTAGTCCAGCAAAAGCAGGAACAACATACACAGGGTTTTCCTCTTTAATATCAGCTGCAAAAATTTCACTTTCTTCAGCACTATTGATAATTTTTAGTCCATCTCTTAGCCATTGTATTGCAGCACCAGCAATAAATACACTACCTTCTAAAGCATAATAAACTTTATTGTTTATTCCCCAAGCAATTGTAGTTAGTAAACCATTTTTAGAAAACTCAATATTTTCTCCTATATTCATTAGCATAAAGCATCCTGTTCCATAGGTGTTTTTGGCTTCTCCTTTATGAAAACATCCTTGACCAAATAGAGCAGCTTGTTGATCGCCTGCAATTCCTGTGATTGGAATTTTGTATTCATCTAAGGTGTAATCTCCAAAATGAAAAGAAGACGGATTCACTGTCGGTAAAATAGATTTAGGAATATTGAGTTCCGTTAATAAAGTATCATCCCAACATAAGTTTTTTATATCATATAGCATAGTACGAGATGCATTACTATAATCAGTAGCATGTACTTTTTGACCCGTTAAATTCCAAAGTAACCAGGTGTCAATAGTTCCAAAAAGAAGGTTTCCTTTTCTAGCTTCTTCATGAGCTCCTTCAACATTATTTAATATCCAATGAATTTTTGTTGCAGAGAAATAACTATCTATAATTAATCCTGTGGTTTGTTTTACGTGTGAGTATAGCCCTTTATTTTTTAATTCTTTACAAAAATCAGAAGTTCGCTTGTCTTGCCAAACAATAGCATTATAAATTGGCTTTCCTGTATGTTTATTCCAGATGACAGTAGTTTCTCGTTGATTGGTAATACCAATTCCTGCAATTTCTGAAGCTTTAATATTTGCTTTTGATATGACTTTCTTCAAGGTAGATAATTGCGTTTCTAAAATTTCTAGAGGATTGTGTTCTACCCAGCCTGAATTTGGGAATATTTGCTCAAATTCTTGTTGAGCCATTTCTATAATTTCTCCATTTTCGTTTACAACCACCGAGCGAGAACTTGTAGTTCCTTGGTCTAGAGCAATGATATATTTACCAGTCATATTAATTCATAAATTGGATTAGCAATTTACAATAATATGTTTAAAATAAAAGGTTTTATAAAACAGTGCGATTTACAATTATAAGAGAATAGAAATAAGAAGAAGAGTTAAAATACAAAAAAACCTTTTACAATTTATAAATTGTAAAAGGTTATAATCTCTTTTTTTTCTGAATTTCCCCCAATTAAGTGTTAGATTCCCTGCAAATATACTCTACATACAATCCATGTAAAGTGTGTTTTCCGCAAATAAAAATGTATGTTTCCGCAGCTAGAAGTCTGTTTGTTAGGTTAGTTTGTATAAAACAAAAAACCTTCAAGATCATCTTGAAGGTTTCCTTCCCCTTTTTATTTTTCATTCCCCAATAAAAAATAAAATACTACAGCAAAGATACATGAGAAGAGGAGGTTAATAATTGGTTTTTCCGTTTTTAAAAATGCGGATTTCCGCGTTTTTAATAAGGTGATAGCTAAGTTTTTAGTCAATAAGACCGAGCTCAATAGCTTTTAAAACTAAATCGGTATTATTGTTGGCATCTAAATCAATTCTTAATTTGGCGAGCTTACTCTCAATAGCTCTTAGTTTTATTGGGCTTCCATCTGATTTTAAAATAAGACCTTCCAGATTACTGATTTTAGGATGTTTTCGAAGTTCTTTTAATATTTGAGTAGCAATGTCATCCATTTGGATCAATACAATAGCTCGTTTTAATAGTTTATTGTGAATTTCATGGCTATAATAAGTTTCGTTTGCTATTATTTTTTGAATAGCAAAGTTAAGTTCGGCACTGTCGCATTTGCTTTTTAAAATATAAGCAGAAGGATTAAGGTTGTGTATAACATTATATATTCTATTCGTTTCAGAATGTCCGGTAATTATACCTATTTTAATTGGAATTTTTTCTTCGTTAATTTTTTTTATTAAAGATTCTCCGTCGTTTAGTATGGTGTCATATGTTGTGTTATCAAAACTCAAGTCTGTAAAAAGAATGTCAAATGGAGCATTATGCTGATTGGTTTTTATTTTGAAAAAAGCATCATCACAAGACTTAGAAGTTTCTACCTCTAAATGGTCAATTTTTTTTAAAGAAGAAAGAATTCCTTCGATAATTAATTGATGGTCATCAACAATAAGTAGTTTAATTTTTTTAGACATTTAATGGTATTCGAATGGATATTTGTGTTCCGTTATCAATTTTGCTTTTAACTAGAAGGGATCCGCCGAGTTCTTCAACTCTTTCTTGTAGGTTTTGTAAACCTATCCCTTTTTTACTAGTCCTTATATCAAATCCAATTCCGTCATCAGAAATATTTAAATGAACACTTTTTTTACGCGTTGAAAAATGGACTACTACTTTAGAGGCTTTTGCATATTTTTTACTATTCTGAATACATTCTCTAGTACTTAAGTAAAGAACTCTTTTTATAGGTTCGTTAATGTTTGCCCAGTCATGATCCAATAAACCAGTAGGAAAAATCTTAAAATTAGGTTCGAAATAATCTGTAATTAAATTAATAACCTGATCTTCGAAAGAAACTTTATCAAAACTAATACTGCTCAATTGATGTGATAAGTTTCGGACGTTACTTTTTACAATACTTAGTTTTTGTGCAAGTTCTGGTTGATTTGTTTTTTCTAGTTTTTGATGCAATAAAAATAGATCGCCAGCAACTTCATCATGCAGTGATTTTGCTATTTGCTGACGTTCTCTTTCTCTGATTTGTGCTTTTTCTAATTGCGTTTGATAAATCATTTTTTTTCTGCGAACTATAAACAGAGAGATACTGATTCCTAGCGTAAATAAGCTTAAAATAGCAATCAGCCATCCAATAGTTTTTTGTTGTTTTTGATACGTTATCTCAACTTGCTTTTTCTCATTTTCAGATTTCAAAATGTTATTTTCCTTTTCTTTTTTATCTGTTTGATATCTGATTTTTGCAAATTGATTCTTCAAAGTACGCTCTTTTTGAAATAAACTATCATTTAGTTGTATGTACTGTCGCAAATACTGTGTAGATTGCTTATCTGTAGTGAGTTCTGAAAGTAATTTTAGAGCTTCTAATAAGCGTTTATTGTTATCCGTTTTTCTTGCGTATAAGAGCCCTTTTTTTGCATGAAATAAAGCTTTTTGCTGTTGGTTAAAGCGTTTGTAATAATCTGCAATATTTAGATGTGTTGTGCTTATTCCTTTAAGAATTTTTAACTTTTTACGAATGGCAAGAACCTCATAATATTGATTTAAAACACCTTTGTTTTTGCCTAATAAAAAATTACTTGAAGCTAAATTTTCCAGTAATAAAGCATACTTTATAGGATATTTTTCTTTAATACTGTCATAGCTTAACCCTTTTTTAAAATAAGAGATCGCTTTTCCTTGTTGATTAATAGATTGATATACCAACCCTTTATTGTTGATAATATTTAATTTTAATGGAGTGTTTTCTAAAGAGTCTTTACGCAATTCTTTTAGGCTGATATCATAAAATTTTAGCGCTTCATAAGGTGCGCCTTTTTCTTGTAATGTTAGTGCTAAGTTGTTAATTATTTGATGCTTTATTCTGTATAGGTTGGAACTTTCTACGTATTCTAAAGCTGTGATAGAGGATATTTCACTTCCTAGTAAGTCTTTTTCTCGTAATTGAATCCTTGCTATAGAAAACAATCTTCTACCTGCGGTAATCGTATCTTTAAGTTTTAATAAAATGCTTTTTGATTTATGGTAGTGGTAATACGCACTGTCAGACATTTCTTTATACTTATAGTAAGTAGCTAAGTAAAAATGAGCTTTTTGAGTTTTACGAGGGCTATTTATCTTTTTTGATAATAGGTAAGACTTTATACTGTATTTTTTAAAAGAATCTAATTGCCTTTCCTTAAAATAAGACAATGCTGTTCTTATACAGGATTTGTATGAAATACTATCTTTGATATAATTTAAGCTATCAATTTTATAGTTTTGTTGCCCGTATGTAAATTGTATGAGGAATAAAAAGAGAATAGAACGATACATTCATATAATATTATAAAACCACCAAGAGGTGGTTTTAATTCTTTACTAAATTATAAATGATTTCTATTTTGGATCATCACCATCATTCCCACCATCACCACCAGTATCTAAGTCAATGCTGGTATCAGAAGGGGATAGGGAAATTGCGGTTGCTAACTCATTTTCATTCGTAAAAGGGGTTTTGTTTTCCATTTTTACAGTTTTAAATTAAACACTTATTTTAACTTTTAAGGGGGGACTGTAAATGTTTTATAAAGTTACTTTTTTATTTAAAACTAGCAAATAAATACATAGTAATTATTTAGAAGCTCCTAGGTTTTATTTCTTTGGATGCCTTGTGTAAGATAGAAATCTATAAAGTGTTTTTGTTATTATTGCAACCTTAAATAGATTTTAATATGCACAAAAAACATATTCAACACCTACTAGTTTTATTGTTAGCTACTTTATTTATAAGTACTTCTGGAGTTTTAGGAAAGTATATTAAAATGTCTCCTGAAGTAATTATTTGGTTTCGCTCGTCACTAGCAATGCTTTTTTTATATGCATTTTGCAAATTTAAGAAAGTGAAGCTAACGATAAGTTCTAGTAACCATTATATTCCTTTTATTATTAGCAGTGTTTTTATGGCAATGCATTGGATAACTTATTTTTATGCATTGAAGCTCTCAAATGTAGCTTTAGGGATGTTGTCTTTATATACATTTCCTATTATCACAACGTTATTAGAACCTGTTGTTTTTAAGACGAAATTTAATCCAGTACACATTGTTTTAGCCATGCTAGTTTTGATTGGAATTTATATTTTAAGGCCAGATTTTAATCTAGGAAATTCAAATGTACAAGGGATTTTGATGGGACTTTTATCAGCGCTGTTTTATGCAATTAGAATCTTAATTTTAAAACCATTTACAGCTAATTATAATGGAACAATGCTAATGTTTTATCAGACATTAATTATTACTGTTTTTTTGAGCCCTGTATTGTTGTTTATGGATTTTTCGGAAATAGTAAATCAGTTTCCATATGTGCTGTTATTGGCCTTGTTAACCACTGCTATTGGGCATAGTTTAATGGTGCGTTCTCTTAAGTTTTTTACAGTTTCTACAGCCAGTATTATTAGTAGTATTCAACCAGTATTTGGGGTTGTTTTAGCATATACTTTTTTAAACGAAATACCTACTTGGAAGACTTTTATAGGGGGAGGTTTAATTTTAACAACCGTAATTATTGAAAGCGTCAGAGGTGGAGAAGAATAGGTTTATCTCATTGTAACACTTTCGTAATTTCGTTTTACAAAATCTAAAGCAGTAGCTATAATTTCGCCCATATTTTTGCTTTTTTTAAAATGTACGTCTTTGGTAAAATTAAAAATTTGATGTTTTAGTAAATTAATGTTTTTAGGTGTTGATATGGTATCATTTTTCATACAAGAAATCAACTCATAGATTCTGTCTTCTGAGCTTAGAATCCGTTTTGCAACTATAGACCGTTCTTCTAATTTATATTGATCTATTGAAGAGTTTTGTAGTTTTTCTCCAACTAAAGCTACCATTTGAAAATTTTCTTTGAAAAATTGGGGATAATAAACTTTAAATTTTCCTTCGAAACACTGTTGGTCAAAATCAATAGCTCTAATTCGATATACAACATGGTCAAAATCGTGTACAGGAACAATAACGTAATTATACGAACGCATATCTCCTAACAGTCTTATCATGCAACGTTCATTAAATTTTACGAACTCTTTTGCTATTTGAGCCTTTTCGGAGGGAGTGCACTTCGGTAAAAAACTTTTGATAAACTCATCTCCAGGAATTCCTGCAATATGCTCTTCTATTAAGGTGTCTTTATATACTAAGAAATTAAGATTATAAGGTGATAATATATGCTCTAACTCTAAGCCGTAAATACGAGAGGCATCAGTCTTTTTTACATAAAAATAAGTGTAATTATCGTTCAGTATATTTCTAACTTTTACTCGAAAAGGTTTTGAATTACCAAACGTACAATAGTCAATCGCATCTATATTTAAAAAAGGAATAGTATCTTCATTTCCATTGGAGTGTAAGATTGTATAAACTTTTTTTAAACTCAAATCTATTTCTTGACGCTCAAATTCAGAATAATAAGTACGAACCCAAAGAGTATCCACATCATTTTTATCATATACAACGATAGAACCTTGAAAACGTAGTAGATCGTCATAAAAAATAGGAATTTTTATATTTCTATTATATTCAACCAAATAATCGTTCAGCTGCTTTGTAACAGGAAAAGCAGGTTTTTTTTGCGACATTAATTTTTCTTCTGAAGACATGAGTTTGTATTAGTGAAATCAAAAATAAGGATAAAAACTAAATGGTTTCAAATAGTTTACCAGGTAAAGGCTTTATAAGTTTTTTTAATTCCATTTGTAATAGAATAGATGATAATTTATAGGTAGGGATGTTGCAATGCGATGCGATTGTATCTAATAGTTGTTTCCCGTTAGAACATAGATAATTGTATATTTTTTCTTCATCTTCATTTAATTCTGTAAATAGTTTGGTTTGGATTGAGGGTTTGTTGTTGGGAAGATCCCAATTTAGCATTTTAGCAATATCTTCTGAGGAAGTTAATAAATGTGCCTGATTGTTTTTTATAAGGTTGTTACAGCCTTTGCTGTATATATCTGTATTTCTTCCGGGAAGAGCAAATACATCACGATTGTAAGAATTCGCAATGTCTGCTGTAACTAAAGAACCCCCTCTTTCAGCCGATTCTATAACAATTGTAGCTTTAGAAATGCCTGCAATAATTCGGTTTCTTTTTAAAAAACTTTCTCTAAAAGGAGTTTCATTATGCCAAAATTCGGTTATAAAACCTCCTTTTTCATTTAGTTGATGTATATACTCTTTATGCGATTTAGGATAGGTTTGGTTTAATCCATGTGCTAGGATAGCTACGGTTTGTAGCTTGTTATTTATGGCAGTTTTATGTGCGCAAATATCTATTCCATAAGCAAAACCACTCACAATAATAGGGTTGTAATTTTTTAACCCATCAATTAATTGATGACAGAAATCACGTCCATAGGAAGTAATGTTTCTAGTACCAACAATGGCAATAATTTTATCATTTTTAAGATTTAAGTTTCCATCTTTAAAAATTAAAATAGGTGCGTCAATACAGTGCTTAAGGTATTTTGGGTAAGTATCAGACAGAAAGTAGGAGAAAGGAACATTGTTTTTTAAAATATAATCGCATTCTTTTGCTGCTTTTTTTTTGTTTTTAAGATTAAATAATTGTTTCGTAATACAAGATCCAATACCATTTATTTTTTGTAAGGTATGCGGCTTTTCTTTAAAGATCTGTTCAGCGCTTCCAATTGTTTTAATGAGTTTTTTAGCAACAATATCTCCGATGCTTTTAGTGGCTTGTAGTCTTAAGATAGCAAGTAGTTTTTCTGATTTCATATAGCAAATAATTGAAAATCAATATACAAAATAATTGTTAATAAATTATAAATAAGATTTAAATTACTTTTTGCAAAAAAACTATCTTTGTATTTATGAGATTAGACAACTATATTAACGATTTATTGTACAGATACGATTGTGTAATTATACCTGGATTTGGAGGTTTTGTAACGAATAAAATTGGTGCGAAAGTGAATGATTTTACACATACTTTTTCTCCACCAACGAAGCAGATTACGTTTAATTCGCATTTAAAACATAACGATGGGTTGTTAGCTAATTATATTGTGAAAGCAGAGGAAATTTCATTTGAAGAAGCTTCTTTGAAGATAGCAGGTATAGTTGAAAAATGGAATAAAGAACTAAAATCAAAGTCTCTAAAAATAGGAGATATAGGTAGCTTGTCTTTAAACGAAAAAGAACAATTAATTTTTGAACCCAATACTACTGCTAACTTTTTAACGGATGCTTTTGGTTTAGCTACCTTTGCATCGTCAGCAGTGAAACGATCAGAATATAAAGGTCAAGTGAAGTCTTTGATATCTGATTCTGAACTAAAAGAGGAGGAACGTAAAGGAATTCCTGTTTTTATAAAGTATGCAGCAACGGCAGCAATTTTATTAACATTAGGATATACAGGATGGGTTGGAGTTCAAAACCAAGGAGAAGTTTCAGAGGAACAAAAATTACAAGATAAAATCCAATCAGCAACTTTTGTTATAGATAATCCTTTACCTGCAATAGATTTAAACCTAACCAAAGTAACTATTAAGAAATTTCATGTAGTTGCAGGTGCTTTTCAACTTAGAGAGAATGCAGAGAATAAGGTAAATGAACTAAAACAAAAAGGATTTGATTCTTATATTTTAGGAGAAAATTCTTGGGGGCTTACTCAAGTAGTTTTTGATAGTTATGAAACAAAAAAAGAAGCTAGAAAAAACCTTAAGGAAATTCAGGAAAACTTTTCAAAAGATGCGTGGTTGTTAGTAAAATAATTTTAACAATCGAGTTCTAAAATACGCTTTTTTGTAAAGGGGATTGTATATCTTTGTTTTTTAAAAAACATTCATGAGAGCAAAATCACCTAAAGAGTCTTTAACCGTACTTACTGACCTTGTTTTACCTGGTGAAACAAATTATTTGGATAATCTTTTTGGAGGAGAACTATTGGCTAGAATGGATAGGGCTTGTAGTATTTCTGCTAGACGTCATTCTAGAAGAATTGTTGTTACAGCGTCTGTAAATCATGTAGCCTTTAATAAGAGTGTACCTGTAGGAAGTGTAGTTACTGTTGAGGCTAAAGTTTCAAGAGCATTTAAATCATCTATGGAGGTGTATGTTGATGTTTGGATAGAAGATCGTCAGTCAGGTGAGAAAACTTCTGTAAATGAAGGAATCTATACCTTTGTAGCTGTAGATGAAACAGGTAAACCTGTGCCTATTCCACCAATTATACCAGAAACAGAATTAGAGAAAAAGCGATTTGATGGAGCGCTACGTAGAAAGCAGTTGAGTTTGATACTGGCAAATAAAATGGATCCGAAAGAAGCAACAGAATTAAAAGCGTTATTTGTATAAAATAGCGCTTTTTTTATATCTAAAATTGAAAGGTTAGTGTATAAATCTTACATGGAAGCTATAATAGCTTATAGTATTTTGTTGGATGATTAATTCACTTTTAGATTGAAAATAAGATTATTTTTTTTGTATCCAGTTAGCTGGGTTTAGACGTTTTGTGTTTTTAAATAGCACAAAAGCAAGTTTGGTTTTACCTGTAATTTTGTTAGTGAAAATTTTACCTAATCGCTGGCCTGTTACCACCTTATCTTCTTTTTTAACGTAAGTTTCTTCAAGATTGTTGTAGGCTGAAATGTAGTTACCGTGTTGCACTAATATTGATTTTCTTCCTTCTGATAATAATTGAACGGCAAGCACCTTCCCGTTAAAAATAGATTTGGCATGATCTCCTTTTTTAGCGGCAATATGCAGTCCTGTGCTATTAATACTGATGCCTTTGAAGGTAGGGTGTGGTTGTATTCCAAACTTTCGTGTGATCAAGCCGTTAACAGGCCAAGGTAAGTTTCCTTTATTTTGTTCAAAATATTTTTTCAATGTTTTTTCCTCTGCATTTAGTACAAAACCAGTAGATTTTTTGGCATTTTTTTCTTTTTTAGCTCTATTTCTATTTGCCTTGGCAATTGCATTTCTAATGATCTTATCAATTTTAGCAGCGATCCTTTTTTCTTCTTGCTGCTTCTTTTCTAGCTCTTTTTTGTACTTACTCTCTTGCTTTTTTATTTTAGAAATTAGCTCTTCTTGCTGCTCTTTATCAGTTTCTATTTCTTCTTTATGCTTTTTTTCAGCAATAATTAGCTGTTCTTTTATCTTTTTTCTTTCACTTAGTGAGTCGTTTAATTTTTCGACAAAAGCGGTTTTTATAATAATTTCCTCTCCCTGTTTCTTTCTAAAATCAGTATATTGTTTCATATACTGTAATCTTTTATAGGCTTGATAAAAACTCTTAGAGGAAAGTAAAAACATTGTTTTGCTTTGTTGCGATTTACTTTTATAAGATTTTAAAACCATATCGGCATAATCAGCCTTTAAATTAGTAAGCTCTTCGTGGTATTTATCAAGTTGCTTTTTGTTAGTATTTATTTCCTTAAGAAGCTCTTGGGATTCCAAATTAATAGTTTCAATTAAGCGTTCTCGAACACTAATTTTTTGATTTAAATCCTTTAAGTCATCTAAAGCATTCGTTTTTTCTTTTTTTGTTTTAAAAAGAAGAGAGTTAACTTTTTTAATTTCGTTATTTAATTTTTTTCGCTTATTTTCTAATTGCCTTCTTGTTTGTGAAAAAGAAGAAAAGCTAATTAAGCAAATAATAATAAGGAATGATATATGTGTTTTTTTAGTCACTAGAAATCAATGCGTTTATAGCCCGAAGGAATTTGAAAAGAAATATTTAGAGGTGTGTTAAAAGCAACTGATTTAGTAACCATTGTAATATTGGTGAATGCATTAGGGGATGTTGCTTTGAGTTTTATCTCTTGCGGAAAGATATCCCCATTTTTCAAAGAATATTTTGGATAGGAAATATCTAATCGTTCGTTTTTTGAAGGGTTAATTAAAGTTTGTTTGTTTAGTTTGAAATGAGAAGGGTTTATATGATAAAATATGTCAAATAAGCTCGCTTGTTTTTTAGGAGAAAGGACATAAGAATTATTTAAGATAGTACTTGTGTGTCTTTTTTCTTTAAGATCCAGTATAGCTTGTCCTAATAACATATTTTGTAACTGATTGAAATTGATATCAATGCCTAATAGTTTTTTTAGAAGTGAAAAATCTCCTTCGAAATAATCTTTTTTATAAGGAGAATAGTAGCTTACTGTAGTTGGTGTGATTTTAGCTTTAAACACAGTAATGAATTTTTTTCCTTTTAACCATATGACTTCGTCTTTTTTTATTTTCAGCTGAACTGAAAATCCAATATTCTCAGTTGAATTTTTGTAATGAACTTTAAACTTAGCATTGACACTCTCTTTATCGAAGTTAGCATTGATGTGTTTTCGTATAATTTTTTTAGTGGACGTCTTTTTGGAAGCAACATTTTTACCAATGGCATTCTTAGTAGTTTTACAAGAGGTAAAAACAACACTTAAAATTAAAATATATTTTAAAATTTTCATTTTTTAGCTTTTTTACGATATTTTTTAGCTTCTTTTATATTCCCAATTCCTTGGTGAGCTTTCGCTAATTCTAAATAAAAGCTGACCTCCATAGCATGATTGTCTATAACAAAATCAATGCCATTTTGTAAAGTTTCAATCGCTTTTTTATATGATTTTTGATTATTTAAAGCTCTTGCTTTCATCAAGTAAACAAAAGGCTGGGCAGGGTATAAGTCAATTCCTTTTTGACTATATTTTAATAAGTGAGCATTGTTTTGAGTACTATTATATTTATTCAACATTTCTTTTAATTGAGTAAACGATTTGTTGATTTCAGAGCTGTAATTGTTTACAGTGTTTTTTTTAGATTTATTGGCTACTTCTCTTTTTCTTAGGCTATCTTTTATTCTACGCAATCTAGGAGTCAGTAGTTTAGCTTCTTCTAGTTCTTGTAAAACAGTTTTAGCGGCACTATAATTTCTGTTTTCTAAGTATAAAAAAACGAGTTTTCGCTTTTTGAGAGGGTGTTTATTAATAATTTTTTGTTGGATTTTGATAGCTTCAGTGAAGTCTCTGTTTTTTCTATAGACAGTTACTAAATGCTCTAAAATCCACAGGTTTTGGGGAGCTGCTTTTAATGCTTTGTTTCCATATTCAATAGCTTCAAAAAAACGATTAAGTTTTAAGTAATTTTTTGAAAATTCAAATAAAACAGCTTTATTATTAGGGATAATTTGGTTGCAATTCTCTAGGTTTTCAATTGCTTTTTGGTAATTTTCAATTGCTTTGTTAGAGAGTGCTTTAAAGAAAAAATCTTGAAATGCCACTTGCTGTTTCTCCAAAACAACCAAAGAACTTTCGCTTTGCGCAAAAGAGAAAGAAGGATTGCACAATAATCCTATAAAAGTAATAAGCACAATCCTTTTTAACATATCTTTTAAATTAACTCAGTATAATCTCCGATGCTTACTGATGTGTATTCACCGTTGTATTTTGCATGATTTCCAATCATAGCATTGTCCAATTTTGCGTTTGAAATCTGAACATTTGATTGAATAAGGGAGTTTGTAATAGTTGAGTTATCAACAGTGCTATTTGCTCCGATAGAAACAAAAGGACCTACTTTGGTATTTTTTAATGTTACATTTTTACCAATAAAGCAAGGTTGAATGACTTCAGAGTTCTCTAAAATAACATCGTTAGATACTAGATTATTTCCTTCGGCTTTTTCAAACTCTAGAACTTGTTTGTTGGTGTCTACGGTAGGATCTTTCTTACCACAATCCATCCAAACATCTACTTTTCCAGGAATAAACTGAGCACCTTGTTTTTTTAAAGATTCTAAAACATTTGTTAATTGGTACTCGCCATTTTCTTTTAGGTCGTTGTTAATTAAATGTTCTATTTCTTCTCTAACTTTATCACCGTCTTTAAAATAATAGATTCCGATAATTGCTAAATCAGATACAAATTCTTTTGGTTTTTCAACAAAGTCTGTGATAACTCCATCATTTAATTTTATAACGCCAAAAGCACTAGGGTCTTTCACTTGCTTTACCCAAACAGCACCATCAGCATTAGCATCTAACGTAAAGTCTGCTTTGAATAGAGTGTCTGCATAAGCAATAACGCAAGGACCACTCAAAGATTCTTTAGCACAGTGTAAAGCATGTGCCGTTCCTAGAGCTTGCTCTTGAACATATACAGAGCCTTTAGCTCCTAGCTCAGCTGCAATATTTTTTAGGGTTTCTTCAGTGTTTGTTGGAAAACCTTTTGCTGTAGTGCCTATAATAAAGGCGATTTCCTCTATAGGCTGGTTTACTACAGAGATAATGTCTTCTACGAGCCTTTGAACAATTGGCTTTCCTGCAATAACAGTCAACGGTTTGGGGATAGTTAATGTGTGGGGTCTTAAACGAGAGCCGATTCCGGCCATTGGTACGATTATTTTCATGAACTGTCTTTTCGTTTTTAAATATGCAATATACTATTAATTGCGATACTGTGAAAGCTTAAATTCCTTTAGGAATAGCATCGATTAAAGTTTTAGTATATTCGGTTTTGGGATTTCTATAAATGATATCAGCATCGTCTATTTCTTCAATTTTCCCTTTGTTCATAACAACCAGTTGATCCGCCATATATTTTACAACAGATAAGTCGTGAGATATAAAAATATACGTAAAATTAAACTCAGATTTTAGGTGATTTAAAAGGTTTAGTACCTGTGCTTGAACAGAAACATCCAAGGCCGAAACCGATTCATCACAAACAATTAACTTTGGTTGAAGTGCTATTGTTCTTGCAATTCCTATACGTTGGCGCTGCCCTCCCGAAAATTCATGAGGGTAGCGGTAGAAATGATTTTCAGATAAACCAACTTTTTTTAATAATTTTATCACGTATTCTTTTCGGGTTGTTTTGGAGGGTAAAATACGATGTACTCGCATTGGCTCAAGAATTGCTTCTCCTATAGTTATTCTTGGATTTAGTGAAGAAAAGGGATCTTGAAAAATAATTTGTATTTCTTTTCTTAAGTTTTGTATCTCTCTTTTTTTAAGTTTGAGAATGTCTTTTCCTTTGTATATAATTTGACCCGATGTAGGTTTTTCTAACTGTAATATAGTACGGCCCAAGGTGGTTTTCCCACATCCAGACTCTCCTACTAAACCTAAAGTTTCTCCTTCATAGATCTTGAAAGAAACGTCATTAACAGCATGAGTAATTTTTGGGGTACGAAAAAAGGAACTATTAGAAATAAACTGTTTGTTAAGATGAATGATTTCAAGTAAGGGAGGTTGATGATATAGTTTTTTATGAAAAACAGCACGACTCTCTTGTGAGTAAATAGATAAATCAACATTATTATTCATAAAATCAAAGACTGTGGGTAGCTTTTTAAGACGCGCAGATAATTTGGGCTTAGAATTTATAAGAGCTTTGGTATAATCCTTTTTAGGATACACAAAAACATCTTTTTTTGTTCCTTTTTCTACAACCTTTCCTTTGTACATGACTACTATTTTATCTGCAATTTCAGAAACCAAAGCCAAGTCGTGTGAAATGAATAGAATACTCATTTCACTTTCTTGTTGTATTTCTTTTAGTAGCTTTATAATTTCTTTTTGAACGGTTACATCGAGAGCTGTAGTTGGTTCGTCGGCAATTAATAGTTTTGGTTTACAGGCAATTGCAATTGCAATCATTACCCGTTGTTTTTGACCACCGCTAATTTGATGAGGATAAGAACTGTAAATTTGCTTAGGGTTTGGTAATTTTACCTTTTCAAAAATAGAAAGGGCTTCTTCTTTTATTTCTGTTGAAGAAAGGTTTGAATGCAATTTTAATACTTCTGAAACCTGGTATCCACATGTTAAAGTAGGGTTTAAAGAACTCATAGGTTCTTGAAAAATCATAGAAATTTTGTTTCCTCTAATTTTTTGAAACTGTTTATTTGTGTAAGATGTTAGGTTGTTATTATTGAATAATATTTTGCCATTGAGAGATGCGTTTTTAGGGAGCAGTCCCATGATAGCTAGTGAACTAATAGATTTTCCACTACCACTTTCACCTACCATTCCTATAATTTGTTTTTTTTCTATAGAAAAAGAAAGGTTTTCAATGACAATATTGTTTTTAAATGAAATGTTTAATTGTTGTATTTCTAGCATACTAAGGTAAAAACGATAAAGTTAAAATTATATTTGATAGAATATATTTTGAATCCTTTTTTTACTAAAAATTCAAAAAAAAACGAATACTACGGGTTTTTATTAAAAAAAAATATTTTTTTTTGAAATAAGATCAGCCCAGTTAATCACTGGGGTTGTTTGTATAAATGAGCTGGTTTATAGTGGGTTGTTTTACTTCTTTATTTTGATATTTGTTTTTTATTTGTAAATTTACCATCTGTTTGTTAATAAATTAAGTTATTTTAACATATTTATTTTATTAAAATGGCTTTTTTATTGAGCATTAATTAATATTAATTTTTTTATCCTCCTCAGAATGAAAAACAAAATTACTTTAGCATTTTTAAGCCTGCTTTTTATAGGTGTCACTTACGCGCAAGATAGAAGGACTTGCCATGCAATGGAAAACTTAGAATACCGTAAATCTTTAGATCCAGAGCTTAAAAGAAAGATGGCAGAAATAGAGAGATTTACACAAAGAAAAATTACAGAGAAAGAAAGGTATCATGGAAAGGTATCGGGAGAAATAATAACACTACCAGTTGTTGTACATATATTATATACCAATTCAACAAATAATATTAGCGATGCACAGATCCAATCTCAGTTAGATGTATTGAATGCAGATTTTAGAAGAACAAACTCAGATGCAACTAATAAATGGTCTCAAGCAGCTGATACTCAAATAGAATTTAAACTAGCAACGATTGATCCTAATGGAAATCCAACAACAGGAATTACAAGAACAGCCGTTAGTACCGCTACTTGGGGAACTAATGATGCTATGAAAAAAACTTCTACAGGTGGGGTAAATGCTTGGAATACTGCGGAATACTTAAATATGTGGATTGTAGATAATATAAAAAGTGGATCAAATACTATTTTAGGTTATGCTCAGTTTCCTGGGGGAGACGCTTCTACAGATGGAGTGGTAATGGCAGATCAGTATTTCGGTACGGTAGGAACTGCTCAAGCGCCTTTTGATGGAGGTAGAACAACAACTCATGAAGTTGGTCACTACTTGAATTTACGTCATATTTGGGGAGATGGACCTTGTGGTTCAGATGATTTTGTTGCTGATACGCCAGAGTCTGATGCGCCGAATTATGGATGTGTTACAGGGCATAATTCTTGTGGTTCAGAAGATATGGTTCAAAATTATATGGACTATTCTGATGATTCATGTATGAATTTATTTACGGTAGGGCAAAAGAATAGAATGAGAGCTATTTTAGAAGCTGGTGGTTCTCGTAGAAGTTTAGCTTTATCAGATAAATTTGGTGAAGGAGCAACATGTACAGCTACAGTGCCTACTGGAGTTGCAACTTCAGGGGTAACTTCTTCAAGTGTGTCAGTAACTTGGTCTTCGGTATCAGGTGCAACTTATAGCGTAAGATATCGTATTGCAGGAAGTACTTCTTGGGTAACCAAAGATGTTGCTTCGACATCTACTACATTAAGTGGATTATCGGCATCAACTCAATATGAAATTCAGGTCCGTAGTAAGTGTACATCAGGAAATTCTAATTACAGTGCATCAGTGAGTGTTACAACTTCTACAGTAACTATTTCCTATTGTACCTCAAAAGGAGAAAATGTATCGGATGAGTACATACAACGTGTAGAGTTAGGAAGTATTGATAATAGTTCAGATGGAGGTAATGGGTACTCTGATTACACTTCAATATCAACAGATTTAATAAAAGGAGTATCAAATACGATAAAAATTACTCCAAAATGGAATGGAGCTGTATATAGTGAGGGTTATGGTGTTTGGATTGATTATAACGGAGATGGAGATTTTTCAGATGCAGGAGAAACAGTTTGGACAAAAGCACCTTCTAAGGATACTGCAGTTAGTGGTTCATTTAGCGTGCCATCATCAGCATTAGAAGGTTCAACAAGAATGCGCGTAGTTTTAAAATACAATGCAACTCCAAGCGCATGTGAAGGAGCTATATCTTATGGCGAGGTTGAAGATTATACAATACGTATAGTAGGAGCGAATTCTGATACTCAATCTCCAACGGCGCCAACAGGATTGTCAGTGTCTAATATCACGCAAACGACAGCAACGTTGAGTTGGTTAGCATCAACGGATAATGTAGGTGTAAAGGAATATGAAATTTTTAATGGAGGATCAAGCATAGGAGTAGTAACAGGAACATCGGCTAATATAACAGGTTTAACGGCAAATACGACTTATTCATATAGTGTAAAGTCAAAGGATGCAGCGGGTAATGTTTCAGAGTCAAGTAGTAGTTTAGTTTTTACAACTTTGGGAGTAGAGTTAAATTACTGTTCGTCAAAAGGAAATCGTTCTACATATGAGTGGATTGATTATGTATCTTTAGGAGGTATGAGTCATAGTAGCTCATCAGATGGCGGTTATGGAGATTTTACATCAAAAGTAGCGAATGTATCTCAAGGAAGTACGAACCAATTGATTGTTAGTGCAGGTTTTAGAAGTAGTTCATATACAGAATTTTTTACAGTATGGATTGATTTTAATCAAAATGGAGTTTTTGAATCAAGTGAGGAGGTAGTTTCAGGATCATCTAGAAGTTCATCAAACAGAACAGCAGAGATAACGATACCATCTTCGGCTAAATTAGGATCAACAAGAATGCGAGTTTCTATGAAGTATAATTCAAAATCAACTCCATGTGAGAGTTTTGCAGATGGCGAGGTCGAAGATTATACCGTAAATATTACCGCAGCAGGAACAAGTAGAGATTCAGAATTCTTAGATATTGAAGCTCTGGGGAATGAATCAGCAGATTATTTAGCAGTATTTCCAAATCCAACTACAAGCTATGTGAAAATAACATTGAGGTCGGCTAAAGGTTTAACGTATAAAATTGTAAATACCATTGGGCAGGTAGTGAAAGCAGGAGTTGTTAATGATGTTATTAATGTGTCTAAACTGAAATCAGGATTATACATATTAGAAGTTAATGATGGTCAGAAATCAAAAGCAGTTAAGTTGATGAAAAGATAAATCAGTTTATATTCAATATTATAGATTGCCAAAAAAGGGTTAGAAAGTATTTTCTAACCCTTTTTTTGATGGTTCTTTTTTATTATAAAACGTATGATTACGTATATGTATTTCCGTATTTATACTTATTTTGTATTTTTTGCAAAAAGGGTATTTTTGCTGAATATTATATATGTATATAATCTTTTTAATAAAAATATTTTATTAAATTTTGTTTTTTATTAAAAATAATTAAACCAACAAATTCCTTTATAATGAAAAAAAAGTATATTACAAGTGTGTTATTATCCCCTTTCTTTTTTATTGGATTGTCTTCTGTAGAAGCTCAAGAATTAAAAAAGATAAAACAGATTAAATTAGAAAAATCATCAAAATATTCTTTGGAAAGAGCACCTGAGCTATTAAAGAAAAAACTGAAAATGTCAGCTGAAGATCACCTGATGAGAGTTAAAACGGAAGTTGATGATTTAGGATTTACACATGAAAAATACCAACAATCATTTAAAGGAGTTAAAGTAGAATTTGCTACTTATATGGCTCATGCTAAGAAAGGAAAGTTAAAAACGATGAATGGGGAGTTTTATGATGTAGGAGCGGTAAATATTATACCTAAGCTTTCTAGGAAAGCTGCATTTGATAGAGCTTTAGAGCATACTGGAGCAGAAAAATATCTTTGGGAAACACCTGAAGCTGCGAAAGAGATGAATAATTATAAAAAACCTAAAGGAGAATTACTCATTTTACCTAAAGAAGTTATAGGAACTAAAGAAGCTAGGCTAGCTTATAAATTTGATATTTTTGCTACAAAACCTTTGAGTAGAGGATACTTATATATAGATGCTCATACAGGAGAAGCTTTATTTTTTAATGCAATTATAAAACATGCTGATAAATTTGGTCATATAGGAGCGGTTAAAAAATCAGAGAAAGTAGATGTAAAGAAAACTTTAAAAACGATGTTTGCTTCAGGAACGGCAGCAACTAGGTATAGTGGAACAAGAACTATTGAAACAACCTTAAGTGGGGCTAGTTATATTTTGGCAGATGCGACAAGAAAGATATATACTCGTGATGCTAAAAATCAAGGGCCTGGGTTTAATTATCCGTATGTAACTAATTATGATGAGTTTACGGATAATGATAATAATTGGACTTCTGCTGAGCATAGTACTAATAAGGATGATGCTGCTTTAGATGCACACTGGGGAGCTATGATGACGTATGATTATTTTAAGAACAACCATAATAGAGATAGTTATGATGGTAATGGAGCTCAAATTCGTAGTTATGTGCATGTAGATAATAATTATGATAATGCGTTTTGGAATGGGGCTGTTATGTCTTATGGAGATGGTTCTTCTAACGGGAGTGAAGGCAATGGTTATTTTGATGCTTTGACCTCAATAGATGTGGCTGCGCACGAAATAGGACATGCTATTTGTAGTCATACAGCAGATTTAGCTTATCAGAGAGAATCAGGAGGCTTGAATGAAGGTTTTTCAGATATTTGGGGAGCTGCAGTAGAGCATTTTGCAAAAGGAAATGGAAATGATTTAGCACCAGACGCTACAGTATGGTTGATAGGAGATGAAATTGATAGAAGAACAGGGTCGGTAGCATTGAGGTCTATGAGTAATCCAAATGAGAGAAATCAGCCAGATACATATGGAGGTACTTATTGGAAAGAGCCTAATTGTGGTACGCCAAGTCAATCTAATGATTACTGTGGAGTTCATACGAATTCAGGTGTTTTAAATTATTGGTTTTATTTGTTAACTGCAGGAGGAGCAGGAACAAATGATATTAATAATATGTTTAATGTTACGGCAATTGGAATGATAAAATCTGCTAAAATAGCCTATCGTACAGAAGCTAATTATTTATCAGCTAATGCTACTTTTGCAGATGCAAGGGCAGGTTCTATTACTGCAGCTACTGATTTGTATGGAGAAAATAGTGATGAGGTAAAATCTGTGACAAATGCATGGTATGCTGTTGGTGTTGGAGAAGCTTATGTAGAAAACTGTGCACTAGCTGCTCCGGGTGGATTTGAAAGTTCTAATATAAATGACAATGATTTTACGTTATCATGGACAGCTGTTTCAGAAGCAATTTCTTATATAGTAACAGTAAATGAGAGTTCATATACAGTAAATGGTACCTCTAAGTTAATTACAGGTTTAGTAGAGGGTACAACATATACTTGTACGGTAAAAGCAAATTGTTCTTCAGGAGGAAGTGGTGAAGTTTCTACAATTGCTGTAACTACTACAGGGGTTAAACCTATTTCTTATTGTACCTCAAAAGGAGAAAATGTATCGGATGAGTACATACAACGTGTAGAGTTAGGAAGTATTGATAATAGTTCAGATGGAGGTAATGGGTACTCTGATTACACTTCAATATCAACAGATTTAATAAAAGGAGTATCAAATACGATAAAAATTACTCCAAAATGGAATGGAGCTGTATATAGTGAGGGTTATGGTGTTTGGATTGATTATAACGGAGATGGAGATTTTTCAGATGCAGGAGAAACAGTTTGGACAAAAGCACCTTCTAAGGATACTGCAGTTAGTGGTTCATTTAGCGTGCCATCATCAGCATTAGAAGGTTCAACAAGAATGCGCGTAGTTTTAAAATACAATGCAACTCCAAGCGCATGTGAAGGAGCTATATCTTATGGCGAGGTTGAAGATTATACAATACATATAGTAGGGGCGAATTCTGATACTCAATCTCCAACGGCTCCAACAGGATTGTCAGTATCTAATATCACGCAAACGACAGCAACGTTGAGTTGGTTAGCATCAACGGATAATGTAGGTGTAAAGGAATATGAAATTTTTAATGGAGGATCAAGCATAGGAGTAGTAACAGGAACATCGGCTAATATAACAGGTTTAACGGCAAATACGACTTATTCATATAGTGTAAAGTCAAAGGATGCAGCGGGTAATGTTTCAGAGTCAAGTAGTAGTTTGGTTTTTACAACTTTGGGAGTAGAGTTAAATTACTGTTCGTCAAAAGGAAATCGTTCTACATATGAGTGGATTGATTATGTATCTTTAGGAGGTATGAGTCATAGTAGCTCATCAGATGGCGGTTATGGAGATTTTACATCAAAAGTAGCGAATGTATCTCAAGGAAGTACGAACCAATTGATTGTTAGTGCAGGTTTTAGAAGTAGTTCATATACAGAATTTTTTACAGTATGGATTGATTTTAATCAAAATGGAGTTTTTGAATCAAGTGAGGAGGTAGTTTCAGGATCATCTAGAAGTTCATCAAACAGAACAGCAGAGATAACGATACCATCTTCGGCTAAATTAGGATCAACAAGAATGCGAGTTTCTATGAAGTATAATTCAAAATCAACTCCATGTGAGAGTTTTGCAGATGGCGAGGTCGAAGATTATACTGTAAATATTACCGCAGCAGGAAGTTTTAATGGTATCTTTGAAGAAATCGAAGGAGAGCCTTTGGCAAGTGAAGCAGTCACTAGTTTTATGGTATTCCCTAACCCAGCAACAAACTTTGTACAGGTAAAATCAAATTCTAGCAATAATTTAGTTTATAAAATTGTAAATCCAATTGGGCAGGTAGTAAAAACAGGAAAAATGAAAGATGATAATGGTGTTGATGTTTCTAAATTGGAGCCAGGGTTATATATCATAGAGGTTAACGATGGTCAAAAATCAATGACTACTAATTTTGTTAAAGACTAAAATTGTCTTCATTAATATGCTAAAAGAGGGGTATATTTACTCCTCTTTTATAAGGTACGTATAATCCCGTATGCATATTTCAGTATTTATACCTATTTGAAATGTTTAAAGTAATATATACTTTTGAAGACGCTTAAACGAGAAGCTTTTTAATAAAAAACGACTTTCTAGAATAAGCGAAAACATTTTAAAATGTTGTATATTATAGGAATTAATATTGTTAATTATTATTAATAACTAGGTTCATTAAAAAATAAGCCCTTCATATTTTTAATAGAACTTTACTTAGAACCACCCTTACTGGGGTGGTTCTTTTGTTTTATTTAAGCTTTTAGGTGTTACACAAGTAGTAATAGCTTTTTGGCATGTAATTTGAGTAGGTTATGAACATAACTGTAAAATAAGGTTTATGAAAGCGATACAACTACTTTTTGTGTTTCTAACAACAATAATATTTACGTCATGTACAATAGATGATAGAGTTGATGATTTGATTTCTTTAGATGAATTAGTGTCTCAGTATGATTTATGGTATATAGATTATCATAGAACAGAAGGGAGAGGAGAAGTACCTTTTATAGCTAAATCTTTTACAGTTTCTTTTTTTAATGGCAAAATGTATGCAAATAATAATATTGTAGATATTGGCAAAACGGGAAATGGATTGGGGGTTTTGGTAGGAAACTATAGAGCATATAATGGGATTTTGGAGATGAGTCACCGTTTAGATGGAACATATGGTTTTGAAGTTGTTCAACTATCAAGCAATGAAATTAGGATTGATGATATATCTCAAAATGTAAGTTATTTTTTGATTGGTTATCAACGTAATAACTTTGATTATAATAAGCTTTTTTATGATAATATAGAATATTTCTTACAAGAATATATTGCTTGGGAAAGAATAGGTATTGAAGGAGGGGGTGCTGATGCATTTGATGATGAAACGTATTTGCAATTTACACCAGAGAACACTACTACATTTTATTCATCTCATGATCCTTTTGGCACGGATATTGAAAGTATTAGATGGGATTTTTCAGGGAATTACACGATCAAAGATCCTATAGGTATTACAAACTTAAAATATTTAACACTTAATTATGATAATGGAGATACTGAGGAGTTTGATTTGACCGTTATAAACGACGAAACAATTAGGTTGTATAATATAAATTCGAAAACAACATATGATTTTTCAGGGAGAGGGTTTGTAGAGTATTTGAGGCGTGATAAGCAAAGAACGGAATCTCCTGTAAGGAATGAAGGAAGAAAGCGTACTAAGATAAAAAGAGCAGTAGTACAGAAAAGAAATTAAAATAAAGTTTGGTTAGTTGATTTTTGGTTGGTTATTTTTTGATAACCAATTGAAAGAAAACCGCTTCCTTAGAAGCGGTTTTTTCTTTTTTAGAAGAAAAAGTTATCTTTAACAAAAATAAAAAAAATGATTTTAACCGCATTTATAACAGGAGCTACCTCTGGAATAGGTAGAGCTACAGCAGTACTTTTTGCCAGAAAAAAAATAAGATTGATTCTTTGTGGTAGAAGAAAAGATCGTTTAAGTTTCTTAGAAGAAGAGCTTGGTAAATACACAGAAGTTACTACATTGTCTTTTGACGTGAGTAAGAGAGATGCTGTTGTTACAGCAATAGGTAAGTTGCCAGAAAAGTTCCAAAAAATAGATATTTTAATAAACAATGCGGGAAATGCTCATGGCTTAAGCGCTATTCAAGATGGGAGTATAGATGATTGGGATGCAATGTTAGATATTAATGTAAAGGGCCTGCTATACGTATCAAAAGCAATTATTCCTAGAATGATAACCCAAAATCAAGGTTTTATTGTTAATATAGGCTCTATTGCAGGGAAAGAAGTGTATCCTAACGGAAATGTATATTGTGCATCGAAGCATGCTGTAAATGCTTTGAATAAGGCAATGAGAATAGATTTGAATGCATATAATATTAGAGTGTCAGCAATTCACCCTGGAGCTGTAGAAACAGCGTTTTCAGAAGTTCGTTTTAAAGGAGATATTGATAAAGCAAGAGAGGTTTATACTGGATATAAAGCGCTACAAGCAGAAGATATTGCAGATATTATTTATTTTGTAGTTACAAGACCTTATCATGTAAATATTGAAGATTTGGTAGTGTACCCAACAGCGCAGGCAAGTGCTACTATTTTGAATAAAAACTAAAATGATAAACAAACGGTTGCTTATTAAAAATTTACTTTCTCATAATGATGAAAATAGTTTTTACGATAAGAAGCAAAAAATTTCCTTAGATACAAAGGAAGGAAAAGCAAAGTTTTTAAAACATGTTTGCGCGCTTTCTAATTCCAATCCTTTTAATAATTCTTATATCGTAATTGGTGTTGAGGATGCAGAAAATAAAATAATAGGGGTTGACTTTTTTGATGATAGTAAGATACAGAACTTGGTAAATGCATATTTGAAAAACCCACCAAAAATTCAATATGAAAACGTTCCCTTTCCTCGTTTACCTAGGCATAAAGTGGTAGGGTTAGTTACTATTTTTCCAATTGAAGCAGTCACTTCTCTTATAAAAAAAGCATGGAAATACGAGAAAAACACAACTTTTTACAGGAGAGGTAGTAATTCTTTAGCAGGAAAAAGAGAAATGTTTAATATTCCTAATAATGCAAATTTTGTAAGCGCAATAGAGAAAAATGCAAGTAATAATATAGAGCTGACTTTGAATGGGGTCTTTGATTTTATAAATAATCATAAGCCAGAGTATAATCCAAGATATAAAGTGTTTAATGAGCAATTTGTGCTTTGCTGGGCGGGTAAAAGGTCAATGATTAATGGTCAAGAATTTTTGTCTAGGGTAGATATTGAGCTTATTAATGAACAGGTGCGTTTATTTTTTTCTTCCTTAGATGATGTTCAGATAAACTATAATGAAGATTCTTTTATTATCACAGAATATATTTTACTAGGAATAGATGAAAAAAAGCGTCATTATCCTTTAGAAAAAACGATTATCCATTTTAAAAATAATGGAAAGCATGATATTGTAAATGAATTTTTATTTAGTCCACCTCAATATAATAAAGATACTTTATGTTTTATTTATAATACGAATAATACTATAATTGATAAGATAGAAAAGAAAGAAATACTTTCTGAAAGAGAAGCACAAGATGTATTGAAAATGCCAACAACCTATTTGATTTGTTTCTTAAATGGCTTTTTAAAATCGTTAGAGCAGCTAAAAAAAGCAAGAAGATATATCAAATCTCTTGAAGATAAAACTACTTATGTAAAATATAAAGAAGCCATGAGAATATTGAGAAAAGTAACATATAACTAAAAAAATAGCTGGATATATTATTTATGACACCATCCTATAAAGTGTGTAAATTTATAACATCTAGCTACTTTTTTAATGTATTACTGGTGTAGTGGAGACTTTTCTTGCTTAAGAGAGTTTATTTTGTAGTACTTTTTCTTTCCTTTTTGAAAATAGCTGATAATTGCTTCATTTTCTTTTAATTTAAATGAGCAAGATTTTTTAGGGAGCTGATTGTGAAATTCTTTTTCCTTGTTTTTATGTAAAATCAAGTCATTTTTATTATTAACAGTTGAAGTATTGAAGTGTCCGCTCACAAAAATTTTATTAGCTATATTTTGAAGCTCTGCTTTTGTTTTTCTTCCTTGGTAATAAATACTATCAAATTCAATAGCTTTTTTAGAGTCGTAATTTATACGAACCCATGTGCCACTAACACCACGTATTCCTCCAGTGTAGTTGTAATAAGAAGCCTCTTTTATGGTAAAGGGAGGTGTTTTTTCAAAAGAAATACTTTTGCATTGAAAAATGCTGATGGTAAGAAGTATAAAGCCTATGTTTTTCATTGTGATTGATTTGATATACTATTAAAAAATTCAAGTATTATGCCAAGGTACAAATTAATATTAAAAACTTGGTTAATTTTACAGAATGATACATTTTAGTTATTGGGAACTTAAAGAATGGTTTACTGAGGTGGATTTCACAGTTATAGGAAGTGGAATTGTAGGCTTAAGTTGTGCTTTGGAGTTGCAAAAAAAACATCCAAAATCAAAAATTTTGATTTTGGAAAAAGGAGTACTTCCACAAGGAGCTAGTACTAAAAATGCAGGTTTTGCTTGTTTTGGAAGTTTATCAGAGTTGATAGATGATTTAAAGACACATACAGAAGAGGAGGTTTTTAATTTGGTTAAAAAACGTTGGGAAGGTTTAAAACTCTTACGTAAAAACATAGGAGATAAAAATATTGATTTTCAGCAAAATAAAGGGTTCGAGTTATTTCGTGACAAATCGTTTTATGAAGAATGCTTGGGCAAAAAAAAGCAGATTAATAAATTATTATATCCGTTGTTTAAAGCACCCGTTTTTTCAGTTAAGAATAACTTTTTTCAATTTAGTAATATTCAAGAGAATTATATTGTAAATCAATTTGAAGGGCAAATTGATACTGGAAAAATGATGGCTGAACTATTGTTGAAAGTCCAAAAATCAGGGATACGGATTTTAAATTCAACTAAGGTAGAGAGGTTTAATGAAGGAAGTAAAGTAGTTGTTGAAACAGATAAATATACATTTAAAACCAATAAATTATTTATTGCAACAAATGGGTTTGCGAAATCGTTGTTACAAGAAAAAGTGCAGCCTGCAAGAGCGCAAGTATTAATTACTTCTCCGATTGAAAATTTGCGTATAAAAGGAACTTTTCATTTAGATAAAGGATACTATTATTTTAGGAATATTAATAATAGAATTTTGTTTGGGGGAGGTAGGAATCTTGACTTTAAGGGAGAAGAAACTACCACCTTTGGAAAAACGGAGGTAATTCAGAGTTCTTTGGAAAAAATATTAAAAGAGGTTATTTTACCAAAAACAAGTTTTCAGGTAGCCCACAGATGGAGTGGGATTATGGGAGTTGGAAGCCAGAAAAAAGCAATTGTAAAGCAGGTGTCAGAAAATGTTTTTTGTGGTGTTAGGCTAGGAGGAATGGGAGTTGCTATTGGAAGTTTAGTAGGCAAAGAGCTAGCGGGTTTGTTGGCGTAGTATTTTTATTAAAAATTTATGGACGAAATAAGAAAGGTTTTATATGAAAAATGCATTGCATATGTAAATCAAAGATTACAAACGATAGAAGAGATTATTCAATCTAATCAAAAAGCATTGCAAACAGCAACTAAAAGTTCTGCGGGGGATAAACATGAAACAGAGAGAGCTATGTTACAATTAGAAATGGAGAAGGCAGGGCAGCAACTGGCTAATATTACAGAAATGAAAATAATTTTGGCAAAAATGAATATATCAGAAGAATCTGATAAAGCTCATTTAGGAAGTGTTATAAAAACGAATTTTGCGAATTACTTTTTGAGTATTTCTGCGGGTAAATTAGAGGTTCTGGGAGAATCTTATTTTGCAGTTTCTATTTCATCTCCTATAGGGAAGATATTGCTAGGAAAAGATAAAGGAGATGTTATCTCTTTTAATGCAAAAGAAATCATTATTCAACAAATATTTTGATTCATTCAAAACTATGGTATTTGAAAATAAATGATAGTATTTGTTTCTAAATCAATAGAGTTGTTGATAAAAATAGTTTGTTTTTTAAAAGCGACCTCAATGAGCCAATAGGCTCCTTTGTAATAAGAAGCTATAACAATTCCACTTAATATTGAGTGAGGTACTATTTTTATTTGATGAGGATATAGTAATATGCTTTTATTATGAAGAATTATTTCATTTACATCCTCAAATAAGGACGCAACATATTTAGTTTTAGGATTTTTATATAAATTACTAGGAGTATTACTAGCTACTATTTCTTGATTTTTAAGAACAATCATTTTGTCAGAAAAAGAAAGTGCATCATTTCCATCATGAGTAGCTATAATACAAGAGATGTTTTTTTCTTTTAAATATGTAAATAGTTTTCGACGTAATGAGTTTTTTTTGAAATTGTCTATCTGACTGAAAGGTT
Organism: Tenacibaculum maritimum NCIMB 2154; assembly: GCF_900119795.1. Lineage (NCBI taxonomy): Bacteria > Pseudomonadati > Bacteroidota > Flavobacteriia > Flavobacteriales > Flavobacteriaceae > Tenacibaculum > Tenacibaculum maritimum. The sequence continues at coordinate 3,361,273 of NZ_LT634361.1, read as the reverse complement.
CATCTAGGAGTAGGAGCTCAGGTTCTTTTGCTAGCGCTCTTGCTATTGCTACACGCTGTTGTTGACCCCCACTTAGATTCTTAACTTTTGTATTTGCAAATTCGGTCATTTCAATTACACCGAGAAGCTCGTTGGTTCTTTTTTGTGCTTCCTCAGGGTAAAAGCGAGACAAGAATTTCTTTATATTTTCACTAACTGAAATAAAAGGCATCAAATCAAAGTCTTGAGCAACATGTTTGAAAAAGTTGATACCTGGAACTAGGTGATGCTTTGGACCTAAAATTTTGATATCATTCCAAAATAAAGAACCTTTATCTATGTCTAATAAACCATAAATGATTTTTAATAAAGTAGATTTACCACAACCGCTTTCTCCCATTATACATAGTTGTTCTCCTTTGTCAACGGTAAAACTGATATTTTTAAGTACAGTGCTTTCTGTATCGTGTGAGAATTTTACGTTATTTACTTTTAACACAGTGACATGGAATTTAGTAATGGCATTGTAATCAGTTTATATTTTAAGCACTTCTTTCTATATAACGAATAATGCTTTTGGCAATATCTTTATTGGTAGCTACTTCAATTCCTTCTAATCCAGGAGAAGAGTTTACCTCTAAAATTAAAGGACCTCTATCAGATTGCAACATGTCCACGCCAGCAACTCCTAATTTCATTGCTTTAACAGCTTTTAGGGCTGCGTTTTCTTCATCTTCGGTTAATTCTATGATTTCTGCTGAACCCCCTCTATGTAAATTAGACCTGAATTCACCTTCTTTGCCTTGACGTTTTATAGCTCCTACAACAACGCCATCTACTACAAAAGCCCTTATATCAGCTCCTTTTGCTTCTTTGATAAATTCTTGTACAATTACACGAGCTTTTAAACCATTGAAAGCTTCTAAAACAGATTCTGCTGCTTTTTTTGTTTCTGCTAAAACAACACCTAATCCTTGAGTTCCTTCTAGTAATTTGATGATTAGTGGAGCTCCTCCTACTTTTTTAATAACTTCGGAAGTGTCTTTTGAGTAATTTGTAAAAACTGTTTTAGGTAGTCCTAAATTGGCTCTAGAAAGTACCTGTAGGCTGCTTAGTTTGTCTCTCGATCTTACTAAGGCTTGAGATTCAACTACCGAAAATACTTTCATCATCTCAAATTGACGAACTACAGCTGTGCCGTAAAAGGTAACTGATGCTCCAATACGTGGTATAATTGCATCAACGTCTGTTACCAATTCATGATTATATACAATAGCTGGTTTCTTTTTTTCAATGATTAAGTCGCATTTAGTGTGGTCTAAAATTAGCATTTGATGCCCCCTTTTCTCTCCCGCTTCAAATAAGCGCTTGGTTGAATAAGATTGAGGGTTTCGAGAAAGAATGACAATTTTCATTTTCTATGTTTTTTTAGATGTGATATTTTCTTGCGAAACATCCACTATAAATTTTTTAGTTAAAAATTTTCGCCCCATTAAGGCAGGTGTAGTCATTTTACTCCTATCTGCCAATGAAAACTTCATTTTATATTTTTTTCCAAAGAATACTACTGTAGTATCTACAATATATCTTTCCTCTTTTTGTCCATTTGAACTTCGTATCACTTTTTTGGAATACGAAGTTGTTCTAATTAATTTACCATTATATTTTTTTGTACCTGGGCATAGTAGCTTAAACTCTAAAGTACCATCTTGTTCCATAATATGGTTACAATGAATGGATGAGGTATATGCTCCTGTATCTATTTTGATAGGGAGCTCTTCTATTTCCCAATTTAAAAATGATATTTTTTCAACCCTACCAATTATTTTCATAATTTAAAAATTAAGGAACACGAATTACTTATTAATTTTTGAAATATACAATATCTTTTTTTAATTTTTAGAAACAAAAAAAACCGAGATTTTTATCTCGGTTTTTTGAAGTTTATAGCTGAAATTTTTTACCAGATTTTAACTCTTTCTTCTGGTTTTAGATACATCTTATCTCCTTCTTTTACACCAAAAGCTTTATAAAAAGCATTTACATTTTTTAAAGGCATATAAGCTCTATATTGCCCAGGAGCATGTGTATTGGTCATAATTAAGTTTTTCAAAGCTTCGTCACGCATTTTAGTTCTCCATATAGTTGCCCAAGAAAGGAAAAAACGTTGCTCAGGAGAGTATCCATCTATTTTTTCTGGACGCCCATTTTTACTTAAGAAAATTTGTAACCCTTCATAAGCAGCTTGAACACCTCCTAGGTCTCCAATATTTTCACCTAAGGTGTAAGCGCCATTTAAATGCATACTATCAATAGCAATAATATCACTGTATTGCTTTACTAGTTTGCTGCCTACTTCCTTAAATTTTTTAGAATCCTCTTCTGTCCACCAGTTTTTAAGGTTTCCATCACCATCAAAACGGGCTCCAGAATCATCAAAGCTATGAGAAATTTCATGCCCGATAACAGCACCGATACCACCATAATTAACAGCCTCATCGGCTTTGTAGTTGTAAAAAGGAGGTTGTAAAATAGCGGCTGGGAATACAATTTCATTATTTAAAGGGTTGAAGTAGGCATTTACTGTTTGTGGAGACATTCCCCATTCAGTTCTATCTACTTCTTTCCCTAATTTAGCCATGTTTTTATCGTAATTCCATCTTCTGATGTTCATTGCATTATTAAAATAAGTACCGCCTTCTTCTAACCCTTTTATTTGTAGTTTAGAATAATCTTTCCATTTATCTGGGTATGCTATTTTAACACTTAATTTATGTAATTTGTCTAAAGCCTTTTGCTTAGTTTCTTTACTCATCCATGGTAATTGTGCAATGCGGTTTTCAAAACCAAGCATTACATTGTCAATCATTTCTTTGGCTTTTTTCTTTGCTTCAGGTGGAAATTTAGCGGCTACATATAGTTTGCCTAAAGCTTCACCAATAGCACCGTTTAAATTGTTTAAAGCGCGTTCGTCTCTAGGACGCTGTTGCTTAGCACCACGCATTTCTTTACTGTAAAATTCCCAATTTGCTTTTTCTAAATCAGTAGATAATATTGATAGGGAATTGTTGATGGCGCTCCAACGTAGCAATAACTTGATGTCTTCTACAGAGCGATTCTTGAAAATTTCGCTCATTGCTTTGAAGTAGCCAGGGTCAGTAACAATAATCGTATCAATATTAGCAATGCCAATACCTTTTAAATAAGCATTCCAATCAATAGCAGGAGCTAGTTTTTGCAATTCAGCTACAGTCATAGGATTGTATATCTTACGAGTGTCTCTTCGCTCTTCTTTAGACATCATTGGTGTTGCTAAACTTTTTTCGAAAGTAATGATTGTAGCAGCATTCTTTTTAGCATCAGCCTCGTTATCTCCGAATTCTTTCAGTATTTTTTCAACAAATTCTTGGTATTTTTCTAATTTATCTTTTACCTTATCATCAACATAGTAATCTCTAGACAAACCAAGGCTGCTGCCATTTAAATAGCCAGTATTCATACTGCTATTTTTTAGGTCATTAAAAACACTGAAACTATAGAAACCACCTCCGCCATAAGGGGTCATATCAGTGATGTAGGTTTGAATATCCTCTTTTGTTTTTATTTTATCAATTTTAGCTAAGAAAGGAGTTAAAGGAGTCTTTCCTTGTTTGTTTCTAGCTACAGTATCCATGATAGTTTTGTAGTAGTTTACTGCTTTTTCTTGATCAGAAGCCATTTCATTCCCATTAGTATCCTTTACTTTAGGGAAATTTCCTTCTTGAATAGCTTTATTTAGGATTGCTAAAACATCAGCATCTGTTTTTTTGCGAAGCTGATTAAAGCCTCCCCAAGAGGTTTGATCGTCAGGGATTTTTGTGTTGTCCAACCATGTTCCGTTGACAAATCGGAAAAAATCGTCGGTTGGTTTTACAGAGGTATCCATGTTCTCCAGTACAATTCCCGCAACCTTTTCTTTTTCCTTTGGTTTTTCTGTTTTACAAGCAATAATTCCTAAGGAAGCAATTGCCGACACATAAAATGCTCTTTTTATGGTTTTCATTGGTATTAATTTATTAGGTTGATTTTGTATTAATCAATTAGTATAAAAGAAAAATGATTTGTTACATTTTTTATTAATTACTTAATTTAGGGAGCTCATTAAAATCCATATTAAACAATGTAAAACCGAATATATCAGCGTATTGATCAATTGTTTTGCTGATAGGAGTTCCTGCGCCATGACCAGCATTGGTTTCTATTCGAATCAAAATAGGATTTTTTCCTGTTTGCTTATCCTGAAGTTCAGCAGCGAACTTAAAACTATGAGCAGGAACAACCCTATCGTCATGGTCTCCTGTTGTAATCATTGTAGCAGGATATTCAACGCCTGATTTGACATTGTGCACAGGTGAGTACCCTTTCAGGTACTTGAACATTTCTTCACTCTGCTCAGCAGTACCATAATCATATGCCCATCCTGCTCCGGCGGTAAATGTGTGGTAACGTAGCATATCTAAAACCCCCACGGCAGGAAGAGCCACTTTCATTAAGTCAGGTCGTTGTGTCATGGTTGCTCCTACTAGTAACCCTCCATTAGAACCTCCGCGAATAGCCAAGTAATTTGATGAAGTGTAGTTTTCTTGAATTAAGAATTCAGCAGCAGCAATAAAATCATCAAAAACGTTTTGTTTTTTTAATTGAGTTCCTGCATCGTGCCATTTTTTACCATACTCGCCACCTCCGCGTAAATTAGCAACGGCATATATTCCCCCTTGTTCCATCCATACAGCATTTGCCACACTGAAGTTAGGTGTTAAGCTAATATTAAACCCTCCATACCCGTATAATATAGTTGGGTTTTTTCCATTTAATGGAATTCCTTTTTTATGGGTGATAATCATAGGTACTTTTGTGCCGTCTTTAGAAGTGTAAAAAACTTGTTTTGTTTCGTAGTTTTCGGATTTAAAAGAAATAGCTGGTTTCCAGTAGAGCTCATAAGTTCCATCTTGAGGGTTGAACTTATAAGAGGAGCTAGGGGTGTTGTAGTTTGTGAAAGAAAAATAAATTTCTTTAGCTTTTGTTTTTCCGCTAAAACCACCAACAGATCCTTTTCCTGGCAACTTTACTTCTCGGATTAATTTTCCATTGAAATCATACTGTACTACTTTAGAAATAGCATCAACCATATATTCAGCAAAGAAAAATCCAGCTCCAGTGGAAGGGTTTAGTACGTTTTTAGTTTCAGGTATAAAGTCTTTCCAATTTGTCGATTCAGGTTTTTTTGCGTCAGCAATGATTATTTTTTTATTAGGAGCGTTGAGATTGGTTACCATGTATAGTTTATCATCTCTACTATCTATAACATAAGTATCGCTATCATAGTTATCTATAATTGTAATTAACTTGCTTTTAGGGTTTGTAAGATCTTTTAAAAATAATTTGTTTCCAGAAGTGGAAGTGGAAGCGGAGATGATTAAATACTTGTCGTCTTCGGTTAATTGACCACTAACATAACGGTTCTTTTCTGAAGGAATAGCTCCAAAAATAACTAAATCGGATTTTTGAGGGGTGTTTAATTTGTGGTAATATAGTTTGTGTTGATCTGTTTTTGCAGATAATTCACTTCCCACAGGTTTATCGTAACTAGAGTAGTAAAAGCCTTCATCTCCTTTCCAAGCAATTTCAGAAAATTTTACATCGATTAAGGTATCTCCAATAATTTTTTTATCGACGGTATTCATAACAATAATTTTCCTCCAATCACTACCTCCTTCAGAAATTGAGTAGGCAACAATGTTTCCAGATTTAGAGAAGCTAACACTACCTAGAGAGGTTGTTCCGTCTTCGGAAAAAGAGTTCGGGTCTAAGAAAACTTCCTCTTTTCCTTCTTGATCCTTTCTATACAATATGTGTTGATTTTGTAGTCCGTTATTTTTATAAAAATAAGTAAAGTTTCCTTCTTGGAATGGAGTGCCTATTTTTTCGTAGTTCCATAGTTCAGTCAAACGCTTTTTTAGCTGTTGTCTATATGTTATTTTGTTTAAGAAATTAAATGTCACTTCATTTTCCTCTTGGACCCATTTTTTGGTTTCTTTGCTGGTGTCATCTTCTAGCCATCGATAGTTATCTGTTATAGAGGTGTTGAAATAATTGTCTGTAACAGGAAGTTTAGTAGTGTTTGGATAAGTCACAATAGATGCTCTTTTTTTCTCTTCTTCTTTGCATGATATGAGTAGTGTAGTTACGCAAAGAATAGGAATAATTAATTTTTTCATTTCTTGAGGTTGAGTTTGATAATGCTTTCAAATTTATACGAAAAAGAGCTTTATGAGTAAAAATTTAAGAGGATTTTAACAAAAAAGAATGTTTTTGTAATTTTTAATACTTTAAAACGTCTATTTTTATATAAAAAACAAAGATGACAGAAAATTTAACAAAAGAAGGTTTTATAGAAAAAATCTTCAATTATGAAGAAAGTAAAGAGTTTGTGTATAAAGGTAAAATACCAGCACTTATAGATTTTTATGCTGATTGGTGTGGTCCTTGTAAAGCATTAGCACCTGTATTGGACGAACTAGGTAAAGAGTATGAAGGGAAGCTTAATATTTATAAAATAAATACTGAAGTAGAGCAAGAATTAGCTGCTGTTTTTGGTATTAGAAGTATCCCTTCTATGTTATTTTGCCCTATTGGAGAAGATCCACAAATGGCTAATGGAGCATTGCCTAAAAAACAGTTAGAGCAAATTATAAGAGATGTTTTAAAGGTGGAAAAATAGAAGGTAAATTTATGACTTTAGGAAGTTAAAAAAGTAGCACAATTTGTGTTGCTTTTTTTTGTGCAAAGAGGTTTTTGATAAAGTCAGTAAATATCACTAGGGAGCGTTTTTAATGTATTTTAATGTGTTGGTTTTCAAACGATTATTCGTTTTGTTTTTTTATGTTTTTTTTCGTTAAAAAAGCAAGATTGTTAAAAACTTCGAAGTTTTGTGGATAAGTATCACTTTGGTTTTGAAGCATTTTTTTGAACCTTTGTTAATCCGTTTTTTCGGGTATAAAAAGCAACTAAAATAATATAAAATTGATGTCAGTTATAGAACCTATTTTACGAGAAAATAAAGATAGATTTGTTATTTTTCCAATCCAGCATAATGACTTATGGGAGTGGTATAAGAAACAACAAGCCTGTTTTTGGACTGCAGAAGAAATTGATTTGCATCAAGATTTAACTGACTGGAATTCGAAATTATCAGATGATGAGCGTTACTTTATTAAGCATATTTTAGCATTCTTTGCAGCTTCTGATGGAATTGTAAATGAAAATTTAGCAGAAAATTTTGTGAATGAAGTTCAATATTCTGAAGCGAAATTTTTCTATGGATTTCAGATTATGATGGAAAATATTCATTCAGAAACTTACTCTTTATTGATAGATACTTATGTGAAAAATGAGGAAGAAAAGGATAGATTATTCAGAGCTATAGAAGTTTTTCCTGCCATTAAGAAAAAAGCAGATTGGGCTTTAAAATGGATAGAATCTGATTCCTTTGCAGAAAGGTTGATAGCCTTTGCAGCAGTTGAAGGAATTTTCTTTTCAGGAGCTTTCTGTTCTATTTTTTGGTTGAAAAAAAGAGGGTTACTACCAGGGTTAACTTTCTCAAATGAATTAATTTCTCGTGACGAAGGAATGCACTGTGATTTTGCAGTACACTTGCACAATAATCATATTGTAAATAAAGTTTCTAAAGAGCGTATAAGAGAAATTATTGTAAATGCTTTGGCTATTGAAAGAGAATTTATAACAGAGTCACTCCCTGTTAGTTTGATAGGTATGAACGCTAAGCTAATGACGCAGTACTTAGAGTTTGTAACTGATAGGCTGCTATTGGAATTTGGATGTGAAAAAGAGTATAATGCAACAAATCCATTTGATTTCATGGAAATGATTTCATTAGAAGGAAAAACAAATTTCTTTGAAAAACGAGTGTCAGAATATCAAAAGGCAGGCGTTAAATCAGGAGGAACTGGAAGTATTAGTTTCGATGCTGATTTTTAAATAAAAGCGAACTTTTCTACTGTTATCCCCTGTTTACAGTAATAATGGTTAAGGTGTACTAATACATTTTAATCAAATAGTTTCCTACGCGAAACGCAAAAAAAATAAAAACACCAAATAGTGGATGCTTTGGTGAATTAATAACCCAATTTAAAAGTAATTGAATATGTATGTAGTAAAAAGAGATGGCAAGAAAGAGCCTGTGATGTTCGATAAAATCACTGCAAGAGTTAGGAAAATGTGCTATGGATTGAACACAATTGTAGATCCTGTAAAGGTAGCAATGCGCGTAATAGAGGGGTTGTATGACGGGGTGAGTACTTCTGAGTTAGATAGCTTGGCAGCAGAAATAGCCGCTACCATGACTACTGCACATCCTGATTATGCTAAATTGGCAGCTCGTATAGCAGTTTCTAATTTACATAAAAATACGAAGAAATCATTTTCTGAAACAATGATTGATTTGTATGAGTATGTGAATCCTCGTACAGGAAAAAAAGCTCCTCTATTAGCTGATGATGTGTATAAAATAATAATGGATAATTCGGAGAAGTTAGATTCAACGATTATTTATAGTAGAGATTTTAATTATGATTTTTTTGGTTTTAAAACGTTAGAGCGTTCATACCTATTAAAATTAAATGGAAATATTGTTGAGCGTCCACAACATATGCTAATGCGTGTTTCTATAGGTATTCACAAACATGATATTGACGAAGCTATTGCTACATACGAATTAATGAGTAAAAAGTATTTTACTCACGCTACGCCAACGTTATTTAATTCAGGAACGCCAAAACCACAAATGTCATCGTGCTTTTTATTACAAATGCAAGATGATAGTATTGATGGAATTTATGACACATTAAAACAAACAGCAAAAATTTCACAGTCTGCGGGAGGAATAGGTTTGTCTATTCATAATATTCGTGCAACAGGTTCTTATATTAGAGGAACAAATGGAACTTCTAACGGAATTGTACCAATGCTAAAGGTGTTTAATGATACGGCACGTTATGTAGATCAAGGAGGAGGAAAACGAAAAGGATCTTTTGCGATGTATATTGAGCCATGGCATGCAGATATTTATGATTTTTTAGATTTAAAGAAAAATCATGGTAAAGAAGAAATGAGAGCACGTGATCTATTTTACGCGATGTGGATTTCTGATTTATTTATGAAGCGAGTACAAGAGGATGGTCAATGGACACTGATGTGCCCAAATGAATGCCCACATTTATACGATACCTATGGAGATGATTTTGAACGATTATATGTTGGTTATGAAGAAGCTGGGAAAGGAAGGAAAACAATAAAAGCACGTGATTTATGGGAGAAAATATTGGAATCTCAAATAGAAACAGGAACACCATATATGCTATATAAGGATGCTGTAAACCGTAAAACGAATCACAAAAATTTGGGAACAATTCGTTCTTCAAATCTATGTACAGAAATTATGGAATATACATCAAATGACGAGGTAGCCGTTTGTAATTTAGCGTCTATTGCTTTACCTATGTTTATTTCAGAGAGAGAAAATGGAGAAAAGTATTTTAATCATAAAAAGTTATTTGACGTAACCAAAAAGGTAACTCGTAATTTAGACACAGTAATTGATATGAATTACTATCCTGTAAAAGAAGCTGAAAACTCTAACTTTCGTCATAGGCCAGTAGGTCTAGGGGTGCAAGGGCTAGCAGATGCTTTTATCACACTGCGTTTACCTTTTACCTCAGAAGAAGCTAAAAAATTAAATCAAGAAATATTTGAAACAATATATTTTGCGGCAGTAACTTCGTCTATGGAAATTGCGAAAGCAAAAGGAGCTTACTCAACATTTAAAGGATCTCCAATGTCTGAAGGAGAGTTTCAATTTAATATGTGGGGAATTAATGAAGATGATTTAAGTGGTAATTGGGACTGGAAAAAACTGCGTAAAAACGTAATAAAACATGGTGTAAGAAATTCGTTATTAGTAGCTCCAATGCCAACAGCATCAACCTCTCAAATTCTAGGGAATAATGAAGCTTTTGAGCCATATACATCTAATATTTATACTCGTAGAGTATTGTCGGGAGAGTTTATTGTTGTAAATAAGCATTTGTTGGAAGACTTAGTAGAATTAGGTTTATGGGATAATAGTATGAAAGAAGAAATTATGAGGGCTAATGGTTCTATTCAGCATATTGAGGCAATTCCACAAGATTTAAAGGATCTATATAAAACAGTTTGGGAAATGAGTATGAAAGATATCATTGATATGGCGCGCCATAGAGGATATTTTATTGATCAGTCTCAGTCATTAAACTTATTTATGAAAGATCCTGATTTTGCAAAACTAACGTCAATGCATTTTTATGCTTGGAAATCAGGGTTAAAAACAGGAATGTACTATTTACGAACAAAATCGGCTGTAAATGCAATTCAATTCACACTTTCGAAAGAAAAGAAAAAAGAAGATAAGTCAATTAGTTCAGATGAATTTAAAGCAATGATAGATGCTTCTAAAAATGGAGAAGCAGATGATTGTTTAATGTGTGGATCATAATTGTTTATAAGAATTAAATTAAAACGGATAAGGAGAGAGGTAGTAATGCTTCTCTTTTTTTGTAAATTCGGCAAAATTTTTAACAATGATGAATTGGGAACAACTTCTTTCTTTAAAGCGATTTGGAGACACGCAAAAACGTGAACGCGCAAAACAAGATGAAACTCGCTTAGGTTTCGAGGTAGATTTTGATAGGATTATTTTTTCATCTGCTTTTCGTAGCTTACAAGATAAAACACAGGTAATTCCACTCTCCGAAACAGATTTTGTGCATACAAGATTAACTCATAGTTTAGAAGTTTCAGTAGTTGGTAGAACATTAGGAAGAAGAGTAGGTAAGGTGCTATTGGAACGCCACCCTAATTTGGTATCACTGGGGTATACTTTTAATGATTTTGGAGCTATTGTGGCGGCGTCTTCAGTAATGCATGATATAGGAAATCCTCCTTTTGGGCATTCAGGAGAGAAGGCTATTGGAGAGTATTTTAACACAGGGAAAGGACGCCAATATCAAACTCAATTGACTCAAAAAGAATACCAAGACCTTATAGATTTTGAAGGAAATGCAAATGGATTCAAAATATTAACGGAAAGTAAGAAAGGAATCTCAGGAGGACTGCGATTGTCATATGCAACTTTAGGAGCTTTCTTAAAATACCCCAAAGAAAGCTTACCTAAGAAACCAACGAAGCATATTGTAGATAAGAAATATGGATTTTTTCAGTCGGAGAAAGATGCGTTTATAGACCTAGCTAACGATTTGGGATTAAAGAAGAAGGCATCAGAAGGGGCAATTTCTTATTATAGGCATCCTTTGGCTTATTTAGTAGAGGCAGCAGATGATATTTGCTATACAATTATAGATTTTGAAGATGGAATTAACTTAGGTTTAATAGAAGAGGAACTTGCTTTAGAATTTATGGTTAAATTGGTAAAAGACACTATTGATATTAAAAAATATAACTCGCTAAAACATAAAAAAAATAGGGTCAGCTATTTAAGAGCATTGGCTATTGGGGTTTTAATTAATGAGGCCGTAGCTATTTTCTTAGCTAATGAAAAAGCTATCTTAAGTGGGAGCTTTGAAAAGTCGCTATTAGATAAATGTAAGTATGAAGCTCAAATTAATGATATTATAAAAACAAGTGTCGCTAAAATTTATCAAAGTAAGGAAGTTGTAGAAAAAGAGGTTGCGGGGTATAAGATTATAGCAGATTTGTTAGATGTTTTTGTAACAGCTTTGAATCATAAATTTGATAATATAGCCTCTAATTATGATGAATTAGTATTGAAAATTTTACCTGAAGAATACCAATTAGAAAAAGAAAATTTATATGATAGAATTATGCAAATATGTAGCTATATCGCTGGATTATCCGATGGCTATGCTATTAGATTACATAAAAAAATAATGGGAAATATTATTTAATCTTAAGATAAATAATTAGATTTGGGAGATTTACAATTAATTTAACGCTTTCCAAATGAATAAAAAGTTACTTACTTTTGGTGTTTTAGCGGCTGGTATAGCTACTACATCCTTATTTTTAAATAAGGAAAACACTAATAAACTAAGAGAGAAACATGCTAATTTTTTAAGGAGCCATCCTTATCAAAAATCGATGCTTTTATCTAAAAAAGAACGTAAAGCAAAAGGATTACCTCCAAATGCTTTTATGGAGCAGGAGTATTTAAGTGAAATGGATCCTACTACTGGTAAAACAAGTCCCGTAAATGTTTTCAAAGTTAGAGAGGTATTAAACAAAGAAAGAGCAGGGAGAAGAGTACCTGGAGATGGAGATGATAACTCTTGGATTGAAAGAGGGCCTAATAATGTTTCAGGTAGAGTTAGAGCTGCCATTTTTGATCCTAATGACGCTACAAATGAAACTGTTTTTGCAGGAGGAGTTAGCGGAGGTCTATGGAAAAATACAAAAATCTCTGATGCAAACTCAACATGGGTTAGAGTAGGAATTCCAGAAAACTTATCAGTGTCATCTATAGTTGTAGATCCTAATGACTCCAATATCTTTTACGTAGGAACAGGAGAATCTTATGTAGGAGGAGACGTAAGTGGAGATGGGTTGTGGAAATCTAGCGATAGAGGAAATACTTGGACAAGGATTTTTGGGGGAATTACAGGAGATACCTTTTTTCAGTCATCTGATGATATTACAGTGAACGCTCCTGCTAGTATTCAAGGGAATTATATTTCTTATCCAACTACAGCTTTTGGTACTACTATAAATGCTATCATAACGAGTGATATTGTTCTAGCTGATGGTGGTGCTGAAACTCCTAGTGAAGGATGCAATGCGTTTGCAAATACAGCGGCCATGAACGGAAAAATAGCTTTAATTAGAAGAGGTTCTTGTAATTTTGATGATAAAGTTAAAAATGCAGAAAATGCAGGTGCTATAGCGGTAATTATGATGAATAATATTCCAGGAGATCCGATTCCAATGGGAGGAGATGATACAACAATTATGATACCTTCTCTTATGATTTCTAAGGAAAATGGAGATGCTTTAGAAAACGCATTGAAATCAGGAACTGTAAACGTTTCGTTAAACCCTTCTAAAGGAACATTCACTGCGGTGGTAGTGCCAGGGCAACAGCATATAAATGATCTTAAAATAAGAAATAATGCAGGTGTATCAGAAATATATGTAGCAGTAGCAGATGCTTCTTATAGATCGTCTAATTCTAGAACTATTTTAGGAGGATTAACTTATGGATTGTATAAATCTACTGATGGAGGAGCAACTTGGAATAAATTAAACTTACCAAAAGGAGCAAATCCTAATGATATAGTTCCTAATGATATAGAGATAGGTGCAGATAATAAAATATGGGTAAGCTCAACAAATAGTAATGCATATAGAAATGGAGGAGGAAGAATATTTTCATCTTCTGATGGCGTGAATTTTGAAGAGAAATACTTAGTAGAAAATGGGGTAAGAACTCAAATAGAGGTTTCAAGAACAAACCCTAACAAAATATATTTATTAGCGGAATTATCTGCTGGAGGTAGCGTTTCTATTCTTGAAACAGAAGATGCTTTTGAAACGGAGCCCTCAAGTTTGCCTTTACCTAATGATGCTGATTCAGGAATTTCTGCATCAGATTTTACAAGAGGGCAGGCTTCTTATAATTTATTATTAGCAGTGAGTCCAACTGACGATAATAATTTGTACGTAGGAGGAATTGATTTGTTTAAATCTACTGATGGAGGAGCAACATGGAATCAGTTTTCTCATTGGTATGGTGGTTTTTCACAGCAAGAAGTGCATGCAGATCAACATTTAGCAGCTTTTGCTAATGGAGATAGTAGTAAAATGGTATTTGGAAATGATGGAGGTATTTTTTACACTTCTAATGGAGGAGAGAAAACAGAGGCTAGAATCAAAGGGCTTAATGTAACGCAATTTTATACTGTTGGAGTGGCTCCAACTGCAAATTATACAGGTGATTTCTTCGTAGCAGGGGCTCAAGATAATGGTTCTCAGTTATTTGAAAATGCCTCTGAGAATGGACCAGCTGATTCTAGAGAGGCTACAGGTGGTGATGGTGCTTATAGCTTCTTTGATCAAGATGGAACAGATAAATATTATATTACGAATTATGTTTACAACCAAAGCATCGTGTTGTATAACTATGCTACTAATTCTGAAGTACAGATTAATAGAGAAGGGTCTCCAAATGGAGATTTTATTAACCAAGAAGAGTTAGATTCTAATTTGAATATTCTATATTCTAATTATTCAAGTGGCTCTGACATTAAAATAAAAAGATACTCGAACTTATTATCAGGTTTTATTTTTAAAACAGATTTAAAAGATGAATTATTAACCTCTGCTCCTTCAGCAATGAAGGTTTCTCCATATACAACTACTTCTACAACGCTTTTAGTAGGTACTAAACTAGGAGATTTATTGAAGGTTACAAATGCTAATGGAACACCAGTATGGACAGAAATTTCAGGACCTGATTTTGTTGGAAGTGTTTCTGATATTGAGTACGGAGCTAGTGAAAATGAAATATTTTTAACCATGCATAACTACAATGTAGTCAGCGTATGGTATTCTCCTGATGGAGGTGTAACTTGGCAAAACAAAGAAGGTGATTTTCCTGATATTCCAGTAAAAACAATTCTTCAGAATCCGTTAAATTTAGAAGAGGTGATTATAGGAACAGAGTTAGGGGTTTGGAAAACTACAGATTTTAGTGCCGTTTCTCCTAATTGGACGCAATCATATAACGGAATGAGTAATGTTAAGGTAATGGATTTAGATTTGAGAGATGATAATATGGTTTTTGCGGCTACTTATGGTAGAGGCGTTTTTTCAGGCAAATTTAAAGGAGAGGCTACAGCATCAGTAGAGGAAGTAGCTTTAGGAACTAAGGTTTTTACGGCTTATCCTACAGTATCTAATGGGGAATTTACAGTTTTTGCTAAAAATACGTTAGGTACTTCGAAGGTGTTTATTTTTGATTTGAATGGTAAGCAAGTGCATACGCAAGATCTAGATTTTAGTATAAAAGAAAAGCAGAAGGTTTCTGTAAATTTGAATCCAGGTATGTATATTTTAAATGTTTTAGGAAATGATAATAAGCAAGAATCTGCTAGAATCATTATAAAATAACAGCTTTAAACTTTGTAATAAAAATGCTCAGATTTTAATCTGAGCATTTTTTATTTAGTGCTTTAAAATTTTATCGGCTTCTTTTTCCAATTCATCATACCAATTTTGTCCAAATTTTCTAATTAAGGCCTGTTTAACAAATTTATAAATAGGGACTTGTAGCTCTTTTCCTAAAGAACAAGCATCGTTGCATATTTTCCATTTGTTGTAGTTAACAGCAGAAAACTCAGTATAGTTTTGTACTCTAATAGGATATAAATGACAAGAAATAGGCTTTTTCCAATCTATAATCCCTTGGTTGTAGGCTTCTTCTATGGCACATAAAGCGGTGTTTTTATCATCAAAGATGACATAAGCGCAGTCAGCATCGCCAATTAAAGGGGTTTCTAATTCTCCGAAATCGCTAGTAATCCAAGTTCCTTGTTCTTCGATTACTTGAATCCCTTCCTTTCTTAAAAAAGGCTTAACTTTTGGATATATTTTTTCTAAAATATCAGTCTCTTCTTTCTCTAAGGGGGCACCTGCATCTCCATCAATACAGCAAGCTCCTTTGCAAGCGGAAAGATTACAAACAAAGTCTTTTTTGATAATATCTTCAGATATAATGGTTTTTCCTAATTGAAACATTTTGCAAAAATACATTTTATTTTTTCTATTTCTTTACCATTAGGTAAAGTTAGTTGCCTAATTTTGCAGCATTAAAATAGAACGATATGAACTTTAGTTTGAAAGAAATTTTTACAGCCTTTATGGTGCTGTTTGCTGTAATTGATATTATCGGGAATATTCCAATAATTATTGATTTGAGAAAGAAGGTAGGGCATATTCAATCAGAAAAAGCATCGGTTATAGCTGGATTTATAATGATTCTCTTTCTTTTTGTAGGACAAAGGTTATTAAGTATAATAGGAATTGATGTACATTCTTTTGCTGTTGCTGGGGCGTTTATTTTATTCTTTATTGCTTTAGAAATGATTTTAGGAATTACCTTATATAAAGAAGATGAAGATAATGCGTTAAGTGCAACTGTATTTCCTTTAGCTTTTCCTTTGATTGCTGGGCCAGGTAGTTTAACAACGTTACTTTCTTTACGAGCGGAGTTTCGTATTGAAAATATTATTATTTCTGTATTACTGAATGTACTTGTTATTTACATAGTGTTAAAAACATCGGCTAAAATAGAAAAGGTAATTGGTCAAAATGGAATTAAAATTATTAGAAAGATTTTTGGTGTTATCTTATTAGCAATTGCAGTTAAATTGTTTGCAGCCAATATAAAAGAACTTTTAGCATAATGGCTTTTGATGTGTTGATTGTTGGTGGAGGAGTTGCTGGAATGCAGTGTGCTTTAGTGTTGGGTTCTGCTAAAGAGAAGCCTTATGCTGAAGGTAAGAAAGTGGCTATTATAATGCATCAGCGATCGTCACATTTACAAGATGCTGTTTTTAATAATGTTTTAGGAGTGGCTTCAGGAACGCTGGGAAAAGAAATATTAACAGAAGGGAAAAAACATTTAGAAAAAACATATCCTCATATACGTCAAATTGAAAATGAAAAGGTGCTTGCAGTTTTTGACGATGAGAAGGGATATAAGATAGTTACTAACAAAACAGAGTACTTCAGTAAGATTGTCGTTATTGCTTTGAATTATTCAAAACCATTTGATATTGTTGGATTAGAGCAGTATGTAGAACCCCATATGCGTGCAAATTCAATGAAAGATAGGATTCAATTACGTAATTTTAATCATTTGATTAAAGAAGAATTATATGTTTGTGGAACAATAGCTGGATGGCGTAGCCAATTTGCTATAGCAGCAGGAAGTGGAGCGAGTGTAGCGACGGATATATTAACAGTATGGAATGAGCATATTCCTACAAAAATTCATGATAAAGCCACTAATTAATTTATAATAATAGTGGCTTTATCATTTTGTTTCCATTTTAGGGTTTTTACAAGGTAGTGTTAAGATCCTCTGTAGCTTTTCGTTCTAGTTCTGCTTGGAACTCTTCCATAACAGGCTTTACAGTGCTTTCAGGAATATCAGCAACCTTTATGTACATTAATCCATCAATAGCATTATTAAATTTAGGATCTACATTAAAAGCTACTAAACGAGCATTCTGCTTTACATATTTTTTAATAAGTACAGGAATTCTCAGTGCCCCTGGTTCAATCTCGTCTATAATTTTATCAAATTTTTGCATATCTGCTTTAGTAGCATCAAATACAAAGTCTTTGTCTCCATCTTTTAGCTTTACTTTGAATTCTTTTTTAGGATGAATGTATTGAGCAACGTAAGGATCATAGTAGTGAGATTTCATAAATTCAATCATTAGTGATTTAGAAAATTCTGAAAACTGGTTACTGATACTTACCCCTCCCATTAGGTACTTATATTCAGGATAACGTAAGGTTGTATGCACAATTCCTTTCCATAATAAAAATAAAGGCATGGGTTTTTGCTGGTAGTTTTTAGCAATAAAAGCACGGCCTAACTCAATAGTATTTTGCATCATTGAATACAGCTCTGGTTCTATTCTGAATAAAGTATGTATGTAAAAGCCATTGATACCGTATTTTTTATATATATCTTTTCCAAGCCCCATTCTGTAAGCACCTACCAATTCATTTTTTTCATTATCCCATAAGAATAAGTGGTGGTAAAATTTATCAAATTTATCTAGGTCTATAGGGTTATTGGTTCCTTCTCCAACATCTCTAAAAGTAACTTCTCTTAGTCGACCTATTTCGTGTAGTAGATTTGGAATTTCTTTTGCACTGGCAAAAAAAACTTCATAGTTTTTGCTTTCAAGTAAGCGTTGTCCTTTATCACGTAAACTAGTAACCTCTTTTCTGAAAAACTCAGGACTTCTTTGAGAAGTTATTTTTTTTACTTTTTTAGGAATTTTTAAACTTTGAGTTGAAAGTATTTTTTGAGGAGCTTTTTCAAAAGGATTCGCTAACATATACGTCTTCTTTCTTATAAACTCATAAAAAGAAGGAACGTCCTTGTATTGCTCTTGATCTTTTACAGATATAGGCTTTCCTATTCTCACTTTTATAACTCTATTTTTTTGAGAGATAACCTCTGAAGGAAGTTTAGCGGTGCGTAGTGTATCGTTGATTTTAGATAAAAAATAGAATAATTGACTATTTTTTGCATGAAAATAGATAGGGATTACAGGAACCTTTGCTTTCTTTATTAGACGAATGGCACCTTCCTCCCATGGTTTGTCAACCATTAGCTTTCCGTCTTTATACGTTGAAACTTCTCCTGCCGGAAATATCCCTAAAGGTTTCCCTTCCCTTAAGTGCAACAAAGCATTTTTTATGCCCGCAACACTTGATTTTGCATCTTTATGATTTTCAAAAGGATTGACAGGCATAATATAAGGCTTTAAAGGCTTTATTCTATGCAATAAGAAATTAGCAATAATTTTATAGTCAGCTCTTTTTTCAATCAATAATTTTAATAATAAAACCCCATCGATTCCTCCTAGAGGGTGATTAGAAATGGTAATAAAAGGTCCCTCTTTAGGTATTCTTTTTAAATCTTCTTCAGGTATTTCAAATTCTATTTTACAATCATTTAAAACACCATTTAAAAAATCTAAATCTGATTTGTCTTTATTGTTGTTATAAATTTTGTTAATAGCCGAAATACGTAAAATTTTAATCAATAACCAGCCCGTAAAAGTTCCAAAAACACCGAACTTCTCAACTCCAATAACTTTAGCAATTTCTTTAGATGTAACTAATCCCATTAATTTCAATTTGGCGTAACTGCAAATGTACAAAAAAATAAAATACAGATTTGAGTTATATTGTAACCAACTGCACTGTTTCTCGATTAATTTGTTTTAATAAAATAGTTTTATCACTTTCAATTGCGGCAATGTCTTGCTCACTAAAATGACGAATTGTGTATAGGTTAGTATTTTCGTTATATTTTATTTGAAAAGACTGTTTTAATTCGTCGTAAAATTTTTTGAAGTTTCTAAAGGGATCATCAACACATACGGAGAAACTTATAGCTGAATTTTGAATTAAGTTGACTTTGAGTTTGTATTCATGTAATTTTTTAAAAATATAACTGATATTGTCTTCTACCATGAATGAGAAGTCATTTGCGGAGATAGAAATTAAAATTTGATATTTTTTTACGATAAAGCAAGAAACAATAGGTTTTATATCTAAACCTTTGCATACTTTAGTACCTTTTAGGGTAGGAGTTAGGAAAGATCTAACAAATAAAGGGATTTGTTTTCTTTCTAGTGGTTGAATGGTTTTTGGATGAATTACAGAAGCGCCATAAAAAGCCATTTCAATAGCCTCTTTGTAAGATATTTGTTGTAAGAGCTCTGTTTTATTAAAGATCCTAGGATCAGCGTTTAATACCCCTTTAACATCTTTCCAAATAGTAACACTTTCAGCATTTAAACAATAAGCAAAAATTCCAGCAGTATAATCAGACCCTTCTCTTCCTAAAGAGGTGGTATTATTTTTATTGCTTCCTAGAAAACCTTGCGTAATATTTAACTTGGAGGTGTTTATTGCGCGTTGCATGTTTTTTTCAGTAAGCTCCCAATCTACTTTAGCGTCTCTATAATTCGTGTCAGTTTTAATATAATTACGCACATCAATCCAGTTGTTTTGTATTCCTATATCGTTTAAGTAGGTACTCACAATTTTAGTAGAAAGCAATTCGCCAAAACCTACTATTTGATCATATACGAAATCGTAATCTTTAGAAGTATTATGAATCATAAAGTTACTGAGCTTACCAAGTAGTTCATTAACGATTGTGTAGATATGATGATTTTTAGGGAATAGCTCATTCATTATCCCTTCATGAAAGCTTGTCACGAAATTTAGGTACTTTGGAAGACTTTCTTTTTGGTAGTAATAGGCATCAATAATATTTTCAAAAGCATTAGTCATTTTACCCATTGCAGAGATAACAACCAATGTGTTTTCAACCCCTTCTTGTTGTAATATAGTTCCTACATTTCTAACCCCGTCAGCATTTTTAACAGAAGCTCCACCAAACTTAAATATTTTCATCACTAATTGTTTTGAATAAATTGTTTTAAATTATTTTCTGTCATATGTACTACTTGCCAATCATTTAAAATGAGGGCACCGCTACGTTCGTAAAAATCAATGGCATTTTTATTCCAGTTTAAAACCTCCCAAGCAACTCGTTTATAGCCATTATTATAAGCATATTTCAAAACGGCGGAATATAGGGCTTTGCCAGCGCCAATATTTCTTTTGGTTTTTGTAACCATTAAATCTTCCAGATGAATTGTTTTACCTTTCCAGGTAGAGTAACGTTCATAAAACAGAGCCATTCCTATAACATTACCATTATCTTCTACAGCAATAAATGTTTTAAACTTTGGGGTATCACCAAATCCGTCAGAAATTAAATCATCGGCTGAAATAATGACCTCTTTTGGTAATTTTTCGAAAAGGGCTAGTTCTTTAATTAGCCTCAACACGTCTTGCATGTCTTTTTTCTTACCTATCCTAATTGTAAAACTCATAATGTAAAAATTAACTTCAAAGATAATTTATTTGGAGGTACTCCAACGTAAAAATAAATTTCAAAAAATCTTTTTTATTAGAAGCGAAGATTATTTGCCGAAAACGTTGTAGTTGCGTAAAAAAGTTGGCATCTTTGTATGAAACACAATTCAATTTGGAAATGGATAATAAACATATGACTCTTGGAGAGTATATCATTGATAATCAGAATCATTTTAAATATTCGTCGGGAGAACTTTCTCGCTTAATAAATTCCATACGTTTAGCTGCAAAAGTGGTTAATCATGAAATAAGAAAAGCAGGTTTAGTGGATATAACGGGAGCTTCTGGAGATATAAATGTACAGGGAGAAACTCAACAAAAATTAGACGTTTTAGCGAATGATTTATTCAAGCAAACGCTAATTAATAGAGAGATTGTTTGTGGAATAGCAAGTGAAGAAGAGGATGACTTTGTTGTAGTAGAAGGAAAGAATAAAGGAAATGAAAATAAATATGTATTGTTGATGGATCCTTTAGATGGCTCGTCTAATATTGATGTAAATGTATCTGTGGGAACTATCTTTTCTATTTATAGAAGGGTTTCAAAAGAAGGAACTCCTGTAACAAAAAAAGATTTTTTACAAAAAGGAAGCGAGCAGGTAGCGGCAGGTTATGTTGCTTATGGAACTTCTACAATATTAGTTTTTACAACAGGTAATGGAGTAAATGGATTCACATTAAACCCAGCTATAGGAACTTTTTATTTATCGCATCCAAACATCAAATTTCCAGAGCAAGGGAATATTTATTCTATCAACGAAGGAAACTATGTACACTTCCCAAAAGGGGTTAAAGAATATTTGAAATTTTGTCAAGAAGAAAAAGAAAACAGGCCATATACGTCTAGATATATAGGCTCTTTAGTTTCTGATTTTCATAGAAATATGATTAAAGGAGGAATTTACATGTATCCTACGAGTACTATTGGTCCTAAAGGGAAACTTCGTTTATTATATGAATGTAATCCAATGGCATTTATAGCAGAGCAAGCAGGTGGTAAAGCAACAGATGGCTATCGAAGAATCTTAGATTTAGAACCTACAGAATTACATCAAAGAGTTCCTTTTTTCTGTGGAGGTAGAGATATGGTGGAAAAAGCAGAAGAATTTATGGCAAAATATCCTGAGGATGCTAACTATTAAAGTAATGAATTATAGAAGTTAAATGCCCTAGAAAAACTTTGAATAAGGCAAATGGTTGTTTGCCTTATTTTTTTGCGCTAAATTTGTTGCAGTAACAAGGGAAAATTAATCATATAAAAACCAAATAATTATGGCTTTTGAATTACCAGAATTAGGATATGCTTACGATGCATTAGAACCAAATATAGACGCGAGAACTATGGAAATTCACCATAGTAAACACCATAATGGCTATACTACCAAGTTAAATGCGGCAGTTGAAGGAACTGATTTAGAAGGAAAATCTATTGAAGATATTTTAGCAAACTTAGACATGAACAACGCAGCTGTTCGTAATAATGGAGGAGGGTTTTACAACCATTCATTATTTTGGACAGTAATGAATCCTGAAGGGAAAGGACGTTTATCAGGAGAGCTAAAAGATGCTATTGAAGCAGAATTCGGTTCTGTGGATGCCTTTAAAGATGCTTTTGCAAAAGCTGCAGCAACGCAGTTTGGTTCAGGATGGGCTTGGTTATGTGTGCATAAAGGAGGAAAGGTAGAGGTTTGCTCAACTCCAAACCAAGACAATCCTTTAATGCCAGGGGTAACTTGTGGAGGAACTCCTATTTTAGGATTAGATGTATGGGAACATGCTTATTACTTAAATTATCAAAACAGAAGACCAGATTATATCAATGCATTTTTTAATGTAATTAACTGGAATGAAGTGGAGAGAAGATACGCTGAAGCAAAATAAGCGCTAACTGACTTAAAAGACAAAAAGAAGAGTACTGTTGGTAAAAAACAGTACTCTTTTTTATAGTAATTATTCAAAGGAAAAAGTATCTCTATCTTTTAAAAAAAGAAACTTATTTCTTAGTGTATCTTGGCTTTTTTTGCATAGGGTTTTACTAATGATAATTTCATTTCCAGTAGTTAATGCTTTTGTTTCTGCTGTGTTAGAAAGATGCTCTCCTAAACAATCTAAAGCAATCGAATTTCCTGTGTATTCATAATTATGAATGTCTTTTCCTACTCTATTAACACCAATCGTATAGCTCATATTTTCAATAGCACGAGCTTTTAATAAAGCATCCCAAGCATTGATCCTGCGTTTTGGCCAATTGGCTATGTATAGTAAAAGATCATAATTTTCAGTATTTCTAGCCCAAACAGGAAATCTTAAATCATAGCAAATTAGAGGGCAAATTTTCCAGCCTTTATATTTTAGAATACATTTTTTATTTCCCGATGAAAACACCTCTCCTTCTCCAGCTAAGCTAAATGTATGTTTTTTATCATAAAAAGCGATTTTACCAGAAGGATACACAAACAATAATCTGTTATAATAGCTATTGTTTTCAATAATAATGATACTTCCTACAAGAGCAGCTTTTTTTGATGCTGCTACTTCTTGCATCCATAAAACTGTTTCTCCGTTCATTAACTCTGCAAATTTCTTAGCATTCATAGTAAACCCAGTGGTAAACATTTCTGGTAAAATTATTAAGTCAACAGGTTGTTCAATTTGCTTGATTTTAGAAGTAAACTTTTCTCTGTTTTTAATAGGGCTTTCCCAAATTAGATCTGATTGTATAAATGCGATTTCTAAAGTATTCGAAGCTTCCAAAGATGTAAAATTAGTATTTTTAGCAGATCAAAAATAAGATAAAAATTGTACTTTGCTCCGAGAACCTAGAATCATGCAATCTTTTATTTCAGAAACATTAGATATTATTTTAAAAACAACGCACTCTTTTGATAATGTGGTTTTTGTACTACCTTCTCAAAGAGCAGGTGTTTTTGTAAAAAAAGAATTAAAGGATAAGATTTTTACAGGTTTTTTGCCTCAAATTTTAAATATAGAAGAGTTTGTTGGAGAAATTTCCAAGCTAAAAAAGGTAGATACGGTTCAGTTGCTTTTTTATTTTTACGGTATCTATAAAAAAATAGAAGAAAAACCTGATTCTTTTGATGTTTTTTCATCGTGGGCATTTACCGCGATTCAAGATTTTAATGAAGTGGATCAGCACTTGATAAATCCGAAAGACATTTTTACTTATTTAAGAGATATAGAGCGATTGAGGAAATGGTCGGTTAAAGGAACATTTAAAGAAACAGAACTGGTAAAAGATCACTTTTACTTTATGGAAAAGTTAGGAACTTATTATACCCAATTTTATCAGTTTTTAGTAGGTAACTCTATTGGTTATCAAGGGGTAATGTATAGGGAGGCTACTGCAAAAATAGAGGAGTATATTTCAGAAAATCTGGATAAGAAATTTTTTTTAATAGGGTTTAATGCATTGAATAAATCAGAGGAGTTTCTATTTCAAAAAATGTTAGCAGCAGGCAATACCAATATTTTTTGGGATATTGATGAGGCTTTTTTAAGCAATAATCACCAAGCAGGAAATTTTGTTAG
Organism: Tenacibaculum maritimum NCIMB 2154; assembly: GCF_900119795.1. Lineage (NCBI taxonomy): Bacteria > Pseudomonadati > Bacteroidota > Flavobacteriia > Flavobacteriales > Flavobacteriaceae > Tenacibaculum > Tenacibaculum maritimum. The sequence goes on along the minus strand of NZ_LT634361.1, from coordinate 3,336,917 downwards.
AAAGTACAAAAAAAAATGGAAGTACTATGAAAAACATGAACTTCAAAGTGTAGGAGATTGGTTTTCTAAAAAGAAGGAAATTCAGGTTATTGGAACCTCCAAAAATATCACCCAAATAAAATATGCAGGAGAAATCTTAGAGAAATTACCGAATCATCAAAATACAGCGCTAGTGCTTTCTGATGAAACATTGTTACCTATAACCTTAAATTCATTACCAGAAAATATAGAAGAAATTAATATCACTATGGGGTATCCTCTAAAAGATATTCCAACAACTCAGCTAATTCTTTCAGTTTTCCAGCTATTTCTTTCTCAAGAAAAACTCCAAAAAAAGGAACAAAACGTATTTTATTATAAAGATGTTACTCAGTTTGTAAAACAAGCTTCTATTTATAAGATTTTAAGAAATAATAATATACAAATAGATAACATTCTTTTTGATAGCATTATTAGTCAGAATAATACATTTGTTAACCAAGAAGTAATTCTTACCTTTTTTGAAAAATTAAAAGAAGAAGATAAGAGTGTATTGTTTTCGATATTTGCGCCTTTTACCAATATTTCTGATTTTATGATAAGGGTCATCCGATTAATAGATCGTGTAAAAGAGTATGCAAATGAACTAGAAAAGGAGTATTTATTTCGTTTTTATACCGCATTTACCCAGTTACAAAACTTGCATTCAGCGTTTAATTATGTACAAGATCTAAAAACATTATATCAGTTTTTTAAGCAATTAATTCAATCGGAAAGTTTGTCTTTTCAAGGAGAACCACTGCAAGGATTACAATTGATGGGAATGCTAGAAACAAGGGTGTTAGATTTTGAAAATGTAATCATAACTTCTGTAAATGAAGGAGTGTTACCAGCAAATAGTATGCAAAATTCATTCATTCCCTTTGATGTAAAGATTGAATTCGGATTGCCAACACATAAAGAAAAAGATGCTGTATTTTCTTACCATTTCTTTAGGTTGATTCAACGAGCAAAAAATATCTTTATTTTATTCAACACAGAAAGCGATGCTTTTGGTGGAGGAGAAAAAAGTAGATTCGTAACTCAGTTAGAGTTAATGAAAGAAAATATTATTCAAAAAACAATAGCTCCTAAAGTAGTAACTTCCTTATCAAAATTAAAAGAAATACCAAAGAATGAGGAAGTTTTAAAAAGGCTAAAAGAATTAGGGAAGAAAGGAATCTCTCCATCAGCTTTTACCAATTACCTATACAATCCTATTGCTTTTTATAAGCAAAAAGTATTAAAAATAAATGAATTTGAAGAAATAGAAGAAACGGTTGCTATAAATACGATGGGAACTGTTGTTCATGATGTTTTAGATGAGTTATACACACCATTTACAAAAAACGGAGGCCAGTTTATTAAAAAAGAAGATCTTGATAATTTCCAAAAACGATCAAAAAACTTGGTTGCGAAATATTTTAAAAAGCATTTTAAAAATGGAGATATTGAAACAGGAAAGAATAGATTGATTTTTGAAGTTGCTAATCGGTTTGTGTTAAATTTTTTAAAACAAGAGCAAGAACTTTTAAAAGATAGCGATAACCAATTGAAAATCATAGCTACGGAACAAAATTTAGCTACAGAAATACATGTGGCAGGAATTGAATATCCTATTAAAATTCACGGACAAGTAGATAGAATAGACGAATTGAATGGTGTTACTAGGATTATAGATTATAAAACAGGTAAGGTAGAGGCTTCTAATTTAAAGATTCTTGATTATGAAAATATTAGAGAGTATAAGTACCACAAAGCAATACAAGTCATGTTATATGCTTTTTTATATACCAAGAATATCAATTTTGATTTTAATAAACCTTTAGAAGCGGGTATCATTTCTTTTAAAAACTTAAAAAAGGGGTTTTTAAAAATGAATTTCTCATCAAATTATAGAACTCCAGATAATGCAATTACCTTGGAGAGATTGGAAGAATTTATGGGAGAGGTTAAGAATGTTTTAGAGGACATTTATAACCCTGATACATCATTTTTAGAACCTAAAGAGTTACCGTTTTAGAGTTCCATAAAAACAACTTGCCAATTTTGATTGTTAGCGGTATAAGTTGATAAGTTTTTAAAACCAATGGCCTTATGTGCATTGATGGATCTTGTGTTTAAGAGGTCTATTTCAGTGATTATAGCAGTGTAATCATTGCAAAATTCTTTTTTCATCTTAGTATATAGACCTTTAAAAACTCCTTTTCCACGATATTCTTTATGAATACAAATTTGTCCCATAACAATAAAACGTTCATTGGCTTTGGAAGAGTTGTTGATTTCTGTAAACATTGGCTTTAAAATAGCAATATCATCTTTGAACTTAGAAGACATAGAAAGGGCATATCCAATAACTTTTCCTTTATCTTTAGCGATGATATGCGGGTGAATTAAATGCATTTCTTTTAAAATAGCTAAATTATGCTCTACTGTTACGAATCCTTGTTCTTGTCGTTCTACTTCAGACAAATTAAAAGGAAGGTTTTCTTTTTGTAAGGTTAAAATTTCTTCTAATTCTTCAATAGAAGATGATACATTAAACTGAACCATGATATATATAATTTAAGGATGAGCATTTACCCAAACTTCTCCGTCGGTAAAAAACTCTTTTTTCCAAATAGGAACTGTTTCTTTTAAGGTGTCTATAGCGTATTCGCACGCTTGAAAAGCAGCTTTTCTATGAGGAGCAGAGACAGCAATAATAACAGGGATGTCTCCAATTTCTAAAAGTCCTTCTGAGTGGTGAATCGCTATTTTTTTTATCTTAAACTTTTCTAGTGCAGTATCAGCTATTTTTTGCATTTCTTTAATAGCCATTGGCTTATATGTAGAAAAATCTAATTGCGTTACTTCTTTATTTTGTGTAGCATTTCTAACAGTACCTATAAACGTAGCGATACCGCCGCAAGAATCATCTCTAACGAATTCGTACCCTTCATGAATGCTTAGTTTTTTAGAAGTTATTTTAATTGAGGTTGTATTCATAAATTACAACAAATATAATAGAATTCTATATAATAGGAATTTACTGATAAATACTTATTTTTGTTCAAAATAACTGATAAATGAAAACACTCAACGATTTTAACTTTGAAAATAAAAAAGCATTAATTCGAGTAGATTTTAATGTGCCTTTAAATGACGAATTTCAAGTAACAGATTCCACTAGAATTCAAGCTGCAAAATCTACAATTATTAAGGTTTTAGAAGATGGAGGGAGTTGTGTGTTAATGTCTCATTTAGGAAGGCCTAAAGGGATAGAAGAAAAGTATTCATTAAAGCATATTGTAAGCGAAGTTGTAAATGTGATAGGGTGCAATGTAAAGTTTGTTGAAGACTGTATTGGAGATAAGGTAGCAGCAGCAGTTGACAATTTAAAAAATGGGGAAATTTTATTATTAGAAAACTTACGCTTTTACGCAGAGGAAAAGTCAGGGGATATTGCTTTTGCAGAGCAATTATCTAAATGGGGAGATGTATATATTAATGACGCTTTTGGTACAGCTCACAGAGCTCATGCATCAACGGCAGTTATTGCACAGTTTTTCCCAGAAAAAAAATGTTTTGGTAATTTATTGGCTAAAGAAATAGAGAGTATTGATAAAGTACTGAATAATTCAGAAAAACCAGTAACCGCAATTTTAGGAGGGGCAAAGGTTTCTTCAAAAATAGGAGTCATTGAAAATATTTTGGATAAGGTAGATCATATTATTGTAGGAGGAGGAATGACTTTTACATTTATCAAGGCATTAGGAGGAAAAATTGGAAGTTCTTTGGTAGAAGATGATAAGCTAGCATTGGCCCTTGAAATATTAGAATTGGCTAAAGAAAAAAATACACAAATTCATTTGCCTGTTGATGCTGTTATAGCAGATGCGTTTAGTAATGAGGCAAGCACAAAAGAAGTAGATACGAATACTATTCCAGATGGATGGATGGGATTGGATTGTGGAGCGCAAACTTCTGTTAATTTTGCAGAGATTATTGAGCAATCTAAAACTATTTTATGGAATGGACCTTTAGGAGTGTTTGAAATGGAAAACTTTGCAAAAGGAACGATTAGCTTAGGAGATGCAATTGCTAAAGCCACAGAAAAAGGCGCATTTTCTCTTGTAGGAGGAGGTGATTCTGTAGCTGCTGTAAAGCAATTTGGTTTTGGTAATAAAGTAAGCTATGTATCTACAGGAGGAGGGGCTATGTTAGAAATGTTGGAAGGAAAGACCTTACCAGGAATAGAAGCAATACTGAAATAAACACCTTAAGTGTTTTATGAACTAATTCCTGCAATAAATTATTGTGGGAATTGTTTTTTACAAAGGCAAGAAAATTATTTTTCATTAAATAATAAAAAATGAAAAGAAAAAAGAAGTAAAACGACTAGTTAAAAATACCCGTTTTACGGAGTCACTAAAAGATCAAATATTTTGAAAATGAAATACACAACATTACCAAATACAACCATAAAAGTTAGCAAGATTTGCCTAGGAACGATGACTTGGGGAAAACAGAATACAGAAGCTGAAGGTCATGAACAAATGGATTATGCTTTAGAACAAGGAGTAAATTTTTTTGATACAGCAGAGCTGTATTCAGTACCTGCTACACCTGAAACTTATGGAGCTACGGAGAAAATCATTGGGTCTTGGTTCAAAAAAACAGGAAATAGAGACAAGGTAATATTGGCGTCTAAAATTGCTGGAGGAGGAGATTATACAGCGCATATTAGAAAAGATGGATTTAGCAAAAGAGCTATTGCAGAAGCTATCGAAAATAGTCTTCAACGTTTGCAAACAGATTATATTGATCTGTATCAACTTCATTGGCCAGAAAGAGGAGTAAATTGTTTTGGAGTAAGGGATTATCCTTATAAGACAACGGCTAAAGAAGCGGAAAATCATCTGGAAATCTTAGAAACCTTAAATTCTTTTGTAAAACAAGGAAAAATTCGACAGATAGGTTTGTCAAACGAAACTCCTTGGGGAACAATGAAGTATTTGCAAACAGCAAAGCAGCATAATTTATTGAAGCCTGTAACTATTCAAAATTCTTATTCATTAATTCATAGAGCTTATGAATATGGAATGTCTGAAGTTTCTTTGCGAGAAAATATAGGGTTACTTGCTTATTCTCCATTGGCACAAGGAGTTTTATCAGGTAAATATTTAGATGGAAAGACTCCAGAAGGAGCTAGAGGAACATTATTTCCTAGGTTTATTGCACGTTATACTTCTGAAGGCTCTCAGAAAGCTGTAAGGGAATATCAGCGAATCGCTGTGAAAAATGGTTTAACATTATCAGAGTTAGCATTAGCGTATATCAATCAATTACCGTTTGTAACTAGTAATATTATTGGAGCTACAAAAATGAGCCAACTAAAAGAAAATATCAATAGTATTCATATTGAGTTATCTTCAGAAATTTTGAACGAAATAGAGGCAATTCATGCATTGATACCTAACCCAGCACCATAGTTACTTTTAAAATAAAAAAGTAGAGGAAAAATTTCCCTCTACTTTTTTAATAAATCTTGTAGAATTTTTTTTGTTTTTTGAGCAGATTCTTTCAATTCTTCTTTAGCATCTTCTGCAAAATCTGCTAATTGCTCGCTGGCTTCACCTACTATTTCAGCGGTTTTTCCAGAAATTTCTTCTGCAAACTCACTGGTTTTTTCTCTTAAACTTTTGATGTTTTCATCAGATAGTACTTTAGTTACTTTTTCTTTAACATCTTCAAAAGCATCTTTGGTATCTTCTGAAAAATCGGCTAAATGCTCCCCTGCTTTACTAGCTAATTCACTAGCCTTTTCTTTGACATCCTCAAAGGTATCTTTGGTTTCTCTACTAATATTATTTACTGTTTCTTTTGTTTTATTAATTCCGTTTTTTAAATGCTCTTCAACTATTTTACTCTTGTTCGACATTGTCTGTTCTTTTTAAGACCCTTTATAAATTAAAATGACTATAAAAGAAAGCCCTTATTATTTATAAAGAGTATGATTAGCTAGGTAAAAATAAAAAAGATATACTAAAGTAGGTTATCCATATTAAAAAGAATTATAAATTCATGAGTTCCGTTTTGTTCAGTGCTTAAATCATTGGTAGTTAGTCGATATCCATACCCTAGTTGGATGGTATTTGATATGGCTAGTAGCCCATTAATTGATACAGAATTGTTCCAGAAATAAGAAAGACCTATACGGTGCTTTTCATTAATTTTTAATGTGCTATTTATATCAAATGATAAAGGAACGCCTTCTTCAATTCTTATTAAAGTTGACGGAATGAGCTTTAGAGTATTGTTTAATGTAAATATATATCCGCCACCTAAAGAAATATTTAGTCTGCTAATATTTTTAGAACTACTCAGTTTTGAGTATCTACTATCAATTAAAAGATTATTAATGGCTAAGTGCGTATAATAATCTTCGTGGGTAATGGCTGCACCAATTGTAAAATTAGGGCTGAATTTATTAATGGATTCTGAAAAGAATAAATCATTTTGTTGCTCTGTTTTTATGGTATTGATGTTGCCACTATAAATATTTCCTAGAGCTTTTAGTCCAAACTGTAAATCGTGTTCATTAGTTATTTTTAACTTATAAGAAAAATCTAAGGCTATTTTAGTTTGATTGAAAATAAAAATTTTATCATTGATAACATTCACGCCAACTCCTATGTTATTTTTCAATGGGATGTTTAAAGAGAAAGTGCTAGTTTTTGGGGCGTTCTCTATACCAACCCATTGCATTTTTGAATTTATAAGTAATTCACTATGTTTTTTTTGACCAGCAAAAGCTGGATTTATAAGATTTAAACTATAGTTGTATAATGAGTAATCTACATTGTTTTGAGCTGTAACTTTGTAATAGTTTATTATCAGAAGTAATAATGTAATTCTTTTTAAAAACATTTGTAATTTTTTAATAATTAATATATACCCAACCTTTATGAGTCTTATTTGTTCCTGTATTAAAAACAAAATAATAAGGACCTATGGGAAGTTTCGTTTCTTTTGAAATGGTTATTTTACCGGTAGAAATACCATCCCAATTATTTTTATAAGGAGCTGCTTGAAACACTAAATTTCCTTGTCTATTAAAAACCTGTAAAGAATTATTTGGGTAGTTATTAAATACATTTGGCATAATTTTCCAAGTATCATTTTTTCCATCTCCATTAGGAGAAAAACCTTGAACTATGTTTGAATTAAACACTGGATTTATAGGGTCAACAGGATCAATAGGGTCAATAGGAGTATTCTTATCAATGAATTTTACCTCAGCTGTGTCGCTGATATTAGTGCCGTTTAAAATCCCTGAAATTGTAGCAACTTCTATAAGAGTGCCACTCGTTAAGAGAGCTGTATAGGTTCCATTATTATTATCTGTAACGGCACCTAAACTTCCCGCTGTAGTATTGAGTTCTATACGTTGCCCAGAATGATTTAATGTACCTCCTTTTTCGTTGTAAAGTTGTACGGTTATTTTACTTGAAGAAACTCCGTTTGCTAAAATCTCTGTAGGGGTTGCAGTTATTTGCGTAGTTTGAGGAGAAGGAGTAAAATCATCTGTATTTAACGCGTCAAAATAAAAACGGATGATAGGTAGTGTAGTATCAAAAGTTCCACTTCCACTTTTTTCACCCTGTTTAAAAAATTCGCGAACGATTGTTTTTTCTCCGGCATAATCCCATAGAAAAGGAGGAGAACTTCCACATCCTAAGAAGCCACCTAAAGCGTTATTATTTTCATTTAAAAAATAAATAGCTAAATTTTTATTTCCTGAGTATTGAAATGAGTTTTGAAAAATTATTTGTGTTTTAGAATTTTCTACATTTCCTTGCCCCCTTCTCCAAGTGATTTTTCCGTCATATACCAATGTGTATGTTGATAAATCAGGCTCATTAGTAGCGTTAAATTGTGTTTCCTCTATCTCTTTTAAATATATTTTCTGATGCTTAGCCTCGTCAAAAGAACAATTAGAAGTCACAACACAATCAGTAAAAAATGCAATACCTTTTATTGCTCCTGAAGTATTGATTCTTGGAGCTGTATAAAGCATGGTAGTCCAGCTATTTTTTTTATCTAAGAGATAATCATAATTAGCGGGTGCATTTTTAGTTATGGAAGTGCCACATATTGGATTTCCTACTGTAACTTCATGCCCTTGAGAAAAAGTGTTTAAGGTTACTGATATTAGTAAAAGAGTAAGTAGTTTTATTTTTTTCATATATGTTGTATATTTAGTTTTATTGGAAGTAGTTGAGCTTTTATTTAAAGTTATTCTTTGTGCATTTTCAAAAATGTATCCTGTCAGAAAATCATGAATTCTTTTATAGTTTGTAGCTGGTTGTATGGTGTTGTTTTGATCTGTAAAAATGGGAGTTATACCTAGGTTATGATTAAATAGAGTATAGTCTGTTGTGTTTTGAGAAAAAAGAATGCAAGTTTTCAAAAAATAGAACGTAGTGTAATTTTCTCACAGATTAGTAATTGATATACACCCAGCCTTTAAAAATAGTTTTATGAGGATTATTAAGTTGTAAAACATAATAGTATGATGCTGGAGGGAGTTTTTTTCTGTTGTTAATAATTGCTTTTCCATTTGAAACAGCATTCCAATCATTTTTATAAGGAGCTGCTTTATATACAATATTACCATATCTGTTAAAAACGGTAAGTATGTTATTAGGATACCTATTTAATAAGTCAGGTAAAATTTGCCAAGTATCATTTATGTTATCTCCATTAGGAGAGAAACCATTTACAATTGATATTGTATTAGTTATAGTAACGGTTGATGTAGCTGTGCTTTTACAGGAGTTTGTAGCGGTTACAGTATAGGTATATATATTGTTTTTAAAAGACCAAGTTCCTTTTGTACTGGGATTTCCGCCTAAAGCGCTGAACAATTCTTCAGTAGTAGGAGTTATTCCTTCAATAAGATGTAAAGTTCCATTGATTCCTGCATTAGGCTTGGGTAATACAATTACATTAATAAAAGCAATATTTGTACAACCATTTAAGGTTACTTTTAAAGAATACTCTCCCTCCATATCAATAGAAATATTGGTGCGAATTAAGTCTATTCCCATAACTGTTTCATTTTTAACAGTTTTCCATTCATATTGAGCTCCTTGTATAGGTGCTGCTGTTAATTCAAGTGTTTCTCCTTCACAAATAGTTATTTCGGATAGGCTATTATTAAATATTTCATAAGAGTTTTTATATAATAGGTGATGCCCAAATGCGCTTTTGATATAGCATAGGATAATTAATAATGTTATCTTTTTTATCATTAGATATGATTTAAATAAGAAAAATTTATGGCTATTTTTATTTGCGTTTAATTATTGCAATAGGTTTAGGAGTTACAATTATAGAGGATGTATTATTGATAATGGCTTCACAATTATTTATAGAAATTTTATTTAGAGTGATGGTTTGGTTTGCTGTGAGGGAAGAAAGTATGATGGTGCTAGTTCCTCCAGTTAATGTAGTAGTTTTTATAGAGCCAGCATTTATTATATAGCTAATTACAGCGCCAGGAGTTCCTTCAATTAAAAATTGAGCATTTTCACCCATACATAAAGGTGTGTTTATGGCTTCAAGTTTTGTAATGATAGGAGTTGGTTTTACTGTTATTATTGTTTCTGCACTTTCCCGATTGCATCCCCTACTATTCCATACTTTAACTTTTATTCGATCACCGTTATTTAATGTAGAAGAAGTATATATATGATTTGCAGATTTTCCTTGTACACTTAATCCGTTGACAAAAAATTCATATTCGTCACCTCCATTAGCAGTAAATGTTACCAAGATGTCTGTACAAATTATATTAGAAGCAGTATCATTCACTAAGTTAGCTATTGGTTGAGAATGAATGGTTATTTCTTTTGTGATAGAGCAACCATTGTTATTTGTATAGGTAATGTGGACTTTTCCTGATTTTATAGCTGAAAGGATTCCTGTGTCAGTTACCGTTGCTATTGAAGTATCGGAAGAAGTAAAAGGAAGTGTTGCGGCTGGATCCGGATTTCCATTTGTTATTAATTGTAAGTTTTCACCTACGCATACTTCAAAAGAAGTAGCCGTTAATAAAGGAGAAGGGAAAATTTTAATGTTAGAACTAGCTGTATTTTGGCACCCATTTTTAGTAACTGTTAAAGAGTATATTCCGGTTTCAGAAGCGGTAACGTTATTTATGGTTAAGTCTTTCTGGTTTACAGTTGTACCGTCTGGTATTGTCCATAAATAAGTAGCGCCTATACCTGCATCCTCAGCAGTTAGTTTTAAATTATCTCCTTCACAGTAATTCAAGTTAGTGGTGGAGGTTGCAGGACTGGTAGCTATATCTTGAATTTCAATATCTATGGCAGGAATTGATGTTAAACTTCTAGACATGTTTGAGCTGCTAGTATAGTGAGTAAAAGTTGTACTAGATGCGTTGATACCTCTTTTTTCAGAAAGATTATTTTTGGTATCAAAATATACATTATACGCAGTTCCAACTGTTTGATCGTAAATTTCAACTAGTAAGTTTTTAGAGTGGTCATATTTAAAAGGGGTGGTTAGAATGATCTTTGCTGTTTTTGCTGTTTGACTGTATATGATATCTCCATTAAAAACTTCTGTTAAACTTCCAAAAGGAGAGTACTTAGGGCTTAACCAAGGGTTAGTTTGTGCATTCGGAAATTCATTGTTATTTATTTCTTTTAAACTAACTTTCCAGTTTTTCCAAGTATCAATATTAGCAGGAGCTGTACCTATTAGTTTAAAGGTTAAGCTTTTAATATTTCCTGATTTGTTTATTTCTGTTCCTAAATAGATGAACTGACTATAACTATAATTCCAAGATAAATTTAAAGGGAAGTCGTTTCTACTAGTTCCTCCATTTACGGTAGCAATATGTGTTTGTGCATTAGCGGATAATATAGTGGTTATAGTTATGAGTAATATCAATAGATTTTTTTGCATCACGTTGAAAATTAATATTTATTTTTTTATGATATTGGCTGTTGGTTTTGAAAGAACTGTTAGTGTAAAGTTTTTTGAAGAGCTTCCGCTGTTATTGGTAGCGGTTAATGTTAAAAGAACTGTTCCATTATTAGTCCTTGGGGTGTATGTAGGGTTTAGAATCGTATCATTATTAAATGTACCTCCATCAGATGATATCCATTTTAAACTTGTATAGTCAGATCCATGTACTTTGGAAAAAGAAAATTTTTCACCGCTGCAAACAGATCTATTTTCTTCCATTGATAGAACAGGTAGTGAGGTAATAGTATTAGCATGAACCTTTATAATAGGTCCTTGGTTTTGTAGGTAGCCTGTAGCAGGTAAGCTGGAAGAAGATGTATTGGCATATTTTGTGGTGTTTGCTCCAAAAGTTTCAACAATAGCAATAGGGTTACCACAAAAAAAACCGCCAACTAATTTACCCCCATGTTCGTTAACAAAGTAAACAATTAGATTTTTTGTGTTATCATAGTTGAAAGAAGTGGTATTGAATATAATTTTATTCCATTGACCAGCATTCCATTGTATATCACCGCTATGTACTAAGGTTAAATTCGTGATATCAGGATCATTATCGGGAATATTTACATTACTAAATTGATCTTTTGAAATATGCCCTAAGTATATTTTTTGATTTTTTGCGACTCCGTAGTTACAGCTACCACAGTCTATAAAATATTCGATAGTAGCAACGGAAGAATTTGTATTGAAGTTCTTTTTATTATAAATGGATGCTGACCAAGATGTTTTAGAGGTCCAATCATCATATTTTGAAGGAACAGAGCTGCTTATAGAGTTGCCACAACCAGAGCTGGAAGGATTGATTTCTATAAGTTGTGAAAAGCCTTTTAAGTTAGTAAAAATGCAAAAAAATAAGATGAGGGTTACTTTGCGCATAAATCGATATAAAATAAGTTATTTGGGCGGTTTATTATTTAGTCTAAATAAAATTAATTGAAAAATTTCGACAAATCTATATTTATTTATTCTAAATAAAAATTACTTTTGCCGAAATTTTTAAAACAATGAAGAATATTATTCTAACACTTTTCTTTTTTATAAGTACTTTTTTAAATGCTCAAAAAGCAAATGGTATCATTTGGCATGATAATATAGAAGTGTCTGTAAAGAGAGCTTTAAAAGAAAATAAGCAAGTATTGGTATATTTTTCGGGGTCGGATTGGTGTAAGCCTTGTATGGAGCTGAAAACAAAAGTTTTTGATAGTACGTTCTTTAAAAAAGAAGTTGAAAATAAGTACGTTTTAGTAAATATCGATTTTGTACTTGATAGAAAAAAGTTAACAAAAGAGCATTTGGAATATATTGAAAAATCTGCTGAAAAATATAATGAAAAAGGAGCGTTTCCGCTGGTAATTATCCTAAGTAAAAAGGGAAAAGTGATCCAATCAATAGATGGTTACAAGAGTGAAACGGCCGAATATTATGTAAATACATATTTAAAATAATATAAAATGCGTCGAATAATACCCCTTCTCATAGGTATTACCTTTTCACTCAATGCTCAGCAGGTTTTTCAGAAAAAAGCATTGTTAATGGGAGTTGATTTTGAATTTACAGTGGTCGCTAATACAAAAGAAACAGCTGCCTTTTATATAGAGGAAGCAATAAAGGAAACCGTTAGGATTGAAAACTTAATTTCTTCTTGGAAATCAGAGTCTCAAACATCTGATATTAATAATAATGCAGGGATTAGACCTGTAAAAGTTACCAGAGAATTACTTCAATTAATTAAGAGAAGTAAAAGAATTTCTGAATTAACAAATGGATTTTTTGATATTAGCTATGCATCCCTTGATAAATTATGGTACTTCGATAAACCGATGCCTAAGTTACCTGATGTTGTTGATATTGAAAGATCTATAGATAAGATTAATTATAAAAATATTCTTATAAATGAAGAAGAAAGCACTGTTTTTTTAAAGGAAAAAGAAATGAAGATTGGTTTCGGATCAATAGGAAAGGGATATGTAGCAGAGAAAGTGGGGAATTACCTTAGAAAAATGGGGGTAAAAGCAGGACTTATAAATGCAGGAGGAGATTTAACTACTTGGGGAAAGCATCCGCTAAGGAATAAATGGAGAGTGCAGATCGCTGATCCAAATGGGAAACTAGTAAACGCAGGAATATTTGATTTGTATAATAGTTCTGTAGTTACTTCTGGTAATTATGCAAAATTTATAGAATTTGATAATAAACGGTATTCGCATATTATTAACCCAAAAACGGGTTGGCCTGCAAAAGGAGTGAAAAGTGTTACCGTTTTTTGCAAAAATACAGAGTTAGCTGACGCTTTAGCCACTGCCGTATTTATAATGGGACAGAAAAAAGGGTTGATGTTAATAAATGAACTAAAAGGAATAGAATGCTTGTTAATAGATGAAAATAATAAGTTATACCGCTCAACTAATTTAAAACTGAACTAAAAGAAGATGATTGAAAGGAGTATTTTAATATTACTTTTTGTAGTAATTGCTACAAATTGTACAACGGTGAAGCCATATCAAAAAATGTATCTAAATGATGAAGATATGCAGTTATCGTCAAGAAAAATAGAGCAATATGAAATAAGCTCACAAAATTATAGAGAAGGTGCTTCTGGAGCAAATGGAAGCAAAGCGGGAGGAGGTTGTGGATGCAATTAAAAATACCAATATCTATTTTTTTTATACTTAGCTCATTAGTTCTTTCTTCTCAAAACAAAATAAAAAAGCTGGATAAGGCTCAGGTTGATATCTTATACAATTACTATGAACAAGATGGAAATAATGGTGCTGTTACTGGAGGTAAAGGTTCGGAAAGATTAGATAATAGTGCTCCGCAAATTTCGGTTTCAATACCCGTAAATAAGGTAGCTACTTTAGGAATGACTTTAGGACTTGATCATTATACATCTGCAAGTACAGCTAATATTGATAAATACGGAACGACTACTACATCTGCGAGTAGATCGAATGCTGGAAAAGCTATAAATAATAGTAGTAGTTTGGCAAGTGAAGATACTCGTAAGTACGGCTCTTTAAATTTGAATAGATTGATTCCAGAGAAGAATACGGTAGTTTCTGTATTATATGGACATTCAAAGGAGTTTGATGTAACGTCTAATTATGCAAAAATTACTTGGCAAAAAGACTCAAAAGATAATAATAAGTTTTTAAATATAAGTGCAGGCATTTTTATAGATAAATGGCTGTTGATTTATCCAGGGGAGATACGTGCGGGTAGAAATAGAGGAAAAGAGTGGGGGGATCATGATGATGATGACGATGATGATGACGATGACGATGATGATGATGATGATGATGATGATGATGATTATGATAAGAAGGAAATAAGAAGGGGTAGTTTGAGTAGAGATGATGACGATGATGAATATTATATTTCAGAGGAATCACTTTCTGAGAATTATGAAAAGGATACACGTTTTACTTATAATGTTGGGGTGACTTATGGAGGAAATATTAATCAACGACTAAATGCTTCGGTAACCGCAGAAGCTATTTTCCAAAAAGGAATTTTAAATACTCCATTCCATAGAGTTTATTTTAATGATGGAATTCAAAATGAAGCATATAAATTAGTAAAGAGTGAGCGTTTGCCTAGATCTCGTATCAAGAAAGCACTAGGGCTTAGAGCTAATTATTTTGTAAATAGTTTTTTAATTACGCGATTTCTATATCGATTTTATACAGATGATTTTGGTATAACTGGCCATACTTTTGAATTAGAAGCTCCATTAAAAATAGGAAGTGGTTTTACTGTATATCCTTTTTATAGATTTCATACTCAAACCAAGGCGGATTATTTTCAGCCTTATGCTATGCATGATTTGAATGCAGTGTTCTATACTTCAGATTATGATTTGTCAGAATTTAGTACTAGAAAATATGGCATAGGAATTAGGTTTTCACCAACTAATGGCTTGCTAAGTTTTAAAATAAATAGAAAAAAAGAATTTCAGTTTAAAACCCTTGAGTTTAAGCTGTCTAATTATAGTAGGAGTACAGGTTTAGAAGCTACTTCAGTAACAATTAGCAATGTATTTACATTTTAATGTGAAATTATTAGAAAAAATAGTCACTTCAAATAACTTTTAATATTCAAAATATGAAAAAAATAATATACTTAATAACAGGTGTTTTTCTTTTAGGCTGTGCTAAAAGCATTGATATCGAGTACAATAACCCTGAATTAATTGAAACAGAAAACTTTTTAGTGGGGGTCTGGGATGGTGCTATGGACTGTTTAGCTTGTTGTTCGCGAAAATATCGTTATACGCTAACAATTACCAAGCATGAAAATAGTTTAGTAGAAGGAAGTTTAAAATTATCAGATATGCCAGAACAAGAGCATTACGCTGTATTTAAATTAAAGATGGGTTTTACAGATGGAATTTTAACATTGAAAACAGCTGGTAAGATAGAGGAAACAGATTCAAAGCCTGGTTGTGGTAAATATTGTACTAATAATACATATGTTTTGAATATCTCTGAAGGTAAAAAAAGATTGGATGGATCTTGGTTGAGCTCAAATGGATGCTCTGTAAATAGTAACTCAACGTCAATTAACATTGTAAAACAATAATGATGAATTTAAAATATATAGGAACCGTAATATTAGCGTCGTTTAGCATAGTTGTAAATGCTCAAAAAGAATACTTGCACCAAGGATTGTATACATCTATAGGTTATGAGTTAGGATTTTTATCTACCGCAACGGAAAATACCACGGCGCCATTTACCAATGTGTCTGTAGGGAATAATTTTAATAATACATTCGTGATTTCAGGTACCTATAAAACTCCTGTTAGGGTAGATGTTGAATTGGGATATGGAATTTCATATAATACATTATCAATTGAAGGAAGTACTGTCAGCAATACTTTTAAAGTTGATAATAATAATTTTAATCATTCATTTTTTATTGGAGCAGGGTACGTGGTTCCAATAAAAAAAGATTTGGATCTAACAATAGGGTTAGGGTCGGCAATTTCTCTTGTTAAAGAAATAAATTTAAGCAAGGAAGAAGGAGACACCACAGATAAAATTGTAGTAACACACCGTGCAACTAATATTGGAAATGTATATATAGTTCCTAAAATGAGTTTGACGAAATTTTTAAGAAATAAGAATGCAATAACTATAGGAGTAAAATATTACCACTCAGCTAATGAGTCTTTACTAGAAGGAGTGGTTCAAAATGTAAGTAACAATGTTACTTTAAAGCAAATGGAATTTAGTAGTCAAAATAATCAAGTGGCCATATTTTTAAATTATAGTTTTAATTTGAGTAAAATTTTATTTTGATTTTATCCACAATAGTTTGGGCTAGCTTTTCTTTGCTTTCGATAGTCCAACCAGCTACATGTGGAGAAAAAATCACTTTTTCTGAGTCCACTAAATATTGAAAGGCATTTGGCATTTTAGTGTTGGTGAATAAATTTTCAAATGATTTCTTCTCATACTCTAAAACATCTAGCCCAGCGCCTAATATTTTCCCTGATTTAATAGCAGAAACTAAGTCAGTAGTTACAACAGATTTTCCTCTAGCGGTATTTAATAACCAGAAAGGCTTTGCAAACTGACTGATAAACGCTTCATTAACCATATTTATGGTTAATGAAGTTTGTGGAGTATGTAAGCTGAGGATGTCTGATCTTTTTTGCAATTCACTTAAAGAAACTTGAGCGCAGTTTTCATCTCCAATATTTTGTTTTATATCATAACAAATAACGTTTACATCAAAGCCTTGTAGTTTTTTAGCAAAGGCTTTTCCCATATTTCCATAGCCGATTAAGCCAACTGTTTTTCCGTCAAGTTCAATACCGCGATTAGCTTCTCGAAACCATTTGCCTTCACGAACCTCTCTATCTGCTTTATTTAGTTTGTTAAATAAAGAAAGTAACATGGCCAAAGTGTGTTCTCCAACGGCATTTCTATTTCCTTCAGGAGCTGAAATTAACTCAATATTTTTTTTAGTAGCATATTCACAATCTATATTTTCTAGTCCAGCACCAACGCGTCCAATAAATTTGAGATTGCTGGCTTTATCTAAAAAAGAACGATCAATAGTAAACCTGCTTCGTATGATAAGTCCATCATATAAATGTATTTTTGATTCAATCTCTTTTTTAGAAGAAGTATAGTCTTCATGATTAACAGCTCCTAATTCAATAAGTTGATCTAATAATAAAGGATGGTTGGTATCAAGGTGTAGTATTTTCATTTAATATTGCTCTTTTTCATTAGGAAAATCTTTACTCTTAACATCTGAAATATAGTTTTTAAAAGCTTCTGTCATTTCCGTGTATAAGTCTAAGTATCTGCGTAAAAAGCGAGGATTAAATTCGTGTGTCATTCCCAGCATATCATGAGTAACTAAAACCTGACCATCAACACCACCTCCAGCTCCAATTCCAATTACAGGAATAGTTAAACTTTCAGCTACTTTTTGAGCTAGTTTAGCAGGAACCTTTTCTAAAACTAATGCAAAGCACCCTAATTGTTCTAATAGCTTAGCGTCTTCTAATAATTTTGAAGCTTCTTCTTCTTCCTTTGCTCTTACTGTATAGGTGCCAAATTTGTATATAGATTGGGGGGTCAAACCTAAATGTCCCATTACAGGAATTCCAGCAGTTAATATTCTAGAAATTGATTCTGAAATTTCACTTCCTCCTTCTAATTTTACGGCATGTCCTCCAGATTCCTTCATGATTCTAATAGCCGAATCTAATGCATTTCTAGAATTTCCTTGATAGCTTCCGAAAGGCAAGTCAACGACTACTAAAGAGCGGTCAATAGCGCGAATTACCGAACTAGCATGGTAAATCATTTGATCTAATGTAATAGGTAGCGTAGTTTCATGTCCTGCCATAACATTTGATGCAGAATCACCTACTAGAATTACATCTATTCCAGCACCATCCACAATTTTAGCCATGGTATAATCATAAGCGGTAAGCATTGAAATTTTTTCTTTATGGGCTTTCATCTCTATAAGAGATTTAACAGTAACTCTTTTATACTGTTTTTTTGCTGTTGACATTTTATTAGTTTTAAAGTGTGGTAAAAATAGAAAATATTATATATGATTCGGTTATTTATAGAAGAAACGACTTCGTTAATTACCTGTTAATGTTTTTTTAAATAGTTTTTTAGCTGTTTTTTTTGAGTAAATTTAGCCACTAAACTGAACTTATTATGTATAAAATTGTCTTATTCCTTGTTGTTTTAGTATTGACTACTGTGCTTTTATTATTTTAAATAAATCAAGGAATTGGTGTATTCATATAATTGAGCTATTAGCAGTAAATCATAGTGTAAAATAAAAAAAACAATAAATAACCATTCTTTTTATTGATATTGAAATAAGAAAAATAAATAATAATAAATATTGTCTTTTGCTTAAAAAAGAGATCTTTAGGAAAAATTATAAACATAATTTATAAAAGAGTGAAATGAAATCTATTGAAACTCTGTTATAAATAAAAATACTATATCTTTGACTCTGTGATGAACTTAACTGATAAAAAAAATCTATTAAATCCAGGAACATGGGTTGATACCTATGCTGATTACTTATTCAATTACGCTATAGCGCGTGTTAATAATAGTGATATTGCTAAGGATTTGGTTCAAGAAACTTTTTTTGCAGGACTAAAATCTGCTAAAAATTTCGAGGGGAAATCAACTGAAAGAACTTGGCTAGTTTCTATTTTAAAAAGAAAGGTTATTGATTATTACCGAAAAATAAACTCTAAAAAAGGTCAAGCTGAAGTTAGAATGAATTTTTATGATGATGGAGATAATGAAGGGAGTTGGATTGAAGAAAGGGTTCCACAATCGTGGGGTAATGAAGTGGAAAAGACAATAGAAAGTAAGGAGCTGAAAGATCAAATAGATAGATGTATCGATTATTTACCTGAAAAATATGCAATGGTTTTTAGGATGAAAACAATACAAGAATTTGAAACAGAAGAAATTTGTAAGGAGTTAGATATAACGCCGTCAAATCTATGGGTGATTATTCATAGAGCAAGAACTCAGCTAAGAAAATGTATGGAAGAGAATTGGTTTAATAAGTAAAACGATGTTTAAAATGTTTAAAGTTAGTTGTGATGAGGCTACTACCATTTGTGATAAGAGTCAATATAATGAAGCTACATTACTAGAAAAAATAAAATTGAATTGGCATTTGTTAATGTGTAGGGTGTGTAGTAAATATGTTATACAAAATCGTACAATGACAGGTTTGTTTAAAATGAAGGCATCTGATTGTAAGAGTCATAAACACTGCTTAAGTTCAGATGACAAAGATTTACTAAAAGAAAAATTAAAAAAAGTAACATTGAAATAATCGTTTTTTTGGTTTCGTAAAAACCAATTTTTGATTTTTTGTTAGATTGAAACGGAATTTATTGTAGTGATAAGTTCCGTTTTTTTATACCTTTGAAGTAAAATTTAATACATGCATTTTCTTCCTGAAAAAATAGATGACTACGTTATAAAACACTCTCAAAGAGAACCTGAAATACTTAAAGAATTAACAAAAGAAACTTGGCAAAAGGTATTGAATCCACGTATGTTAAGTGGGGCTTTTCAAGGAAGGGTTTTAGCTATGATTTCTAAATTAATTCAGCCCAGAACTATTTTAGAGATTGGAACTTATACAGGATATTCAGCTCTTTGTTTGTGTGAGGGGTTGTTGCCAGAAGGGGTTCTTCATACCATTGATAAAAATGAAGAGCTAGAAACATTGCAGCAAAAATATTTCCAAAAATCTGAATATTCCCATCAAATCAACCAATATGTAGGGGATGCAATGAGTATTATTCCAACGATTGAAGGGAAGTTCGATCTTGTTTTTATTGATGCTGATAAGAGAAATTATGTGAATTATTTTCATCAGATAATTGAGAGGATGAATACGGGAGGGATTATTTTATCTGATAATGTTTTATGGAGCGGTAAAGTGGTAGAAACGCTGAATCCGAAAGATATAGATACCAAAGTTCTATTGGCATATAATGAGTTGTTAAATACAGATGCAAGAGTAGAAACGGTTTTGTTACCTATTAGAGATGGCTTAACGGTTTCTAGGGTAAAATAAAGTTTAGGTTCAAGTATTTTTTTAAGTAAGCAGTTTGTCGAGTACTTCTTTTTCAAATAGAATTTGATTAGTTTCTTAATATACTTAGCAAGTAAAAATAAAGGTTACTTGTGTAGAAGAGTGAGCTTTTCTTATTGTAAGGCAAAAATAGCTACGTAATTTTATTAACTGAAATAGGTGTTTTGTCAATAATAAAATTAAGTTTTTACTTGATTTAAAATCCATTTTTTAGAAACAATCCACCCGATATTGGCTATAAGAAAACCTAAAAAAAGACCACTAAGAATATCTGATAGGAAATGAACTCCTAGATATAGCCTACTATAGGCAAATAAAAGAGGAAATAGGAAAAGTACCCAGCTAAATTTTATTTTTTCTTTCAAGATTTTAAATACCAAAAAAGAAAAGGTAAAGGAAAAAGCAGCGTGACCAGAAACGAAACTGAAGTTTTCAGCATTCTTTATAAACCGCAGCGAGTGTTTTATTTCATGATTGTTTATAGGTCTAAGTCTAGCAACATTTTGTTTGATTAACTCTACTAAAATAAGCGTAACAACACAGGTCAAGATTGTATTTAAGATAAGTAAGGTACCCCTTTTGATTCCGAAAAACTTAAAAAATAGTAAGGTCGTTAACATAAATAACCAATACCAATGCGTAGGTTCTGTTATAAAAATCCAAAAAGCATCCCATTTTTTTGCACCAAGAGAGTTAAGGAAAATGATGATGCGATAGTCATATTGTATAAGTTCTTCTAACAAAAGCCTTGTTTTTAGAGCAGCTTAAAAGCTGCGTTTTATAGGCCCCGTAAAATCATCAATGTCATTTTTAACTTTTTCAATTTCTTTATTGACATCTTTTACAATGTCGGTATCAAGCCCCTGATTTTTTGCACTGTCGTTTATTTCCCTCTTAATATCATTGGTAGCATCTTTTATTTGGCGCATTCCTTTTCCTAAACCTCTAGCTATTTCAGGAATTTTATCTGCACCAAATAGCATTACCACAATTAGTAGAATGATAAAAATTTCTGGACCTCCAATAAATAAAAAAAATGTATTCATAATTATAGCAAAGATAAAGATTTTAATGCTGAACTCATTTAAACTTTTTTATGTTTAAGTGAAAATTAGAAATTTTAAGTACTCTTGAAGCTTTTTTAAGCTGTATGGCAACTATCAAAGGAAAGGCAATATGATAATGAAAAACTTGGTGTTCCGAGAATGTTTTTACAAGAAGAGTTTATTTGATAAACCCTTTTAGTAAAAGAATTAATGGAGTTAGTTCTTTCGGAGGATGTTCTTCGTCAAAGGGAAGAGCGTTGTATGTGATATCATTTATGGTGATGGAAATAGTAGCTTGTAGAGCACGATCAGAAAACCGTTTTTTGGATGTCGTTGTAAATTCCTTTATCTTTTTTAAATCGATACTGTTTATGATTTTTTGAATTTTTTTTAAGTCTTTATTTCTTAAGTTGTAAGAAAGCTCTTTTTTATCTTCTTTATAGAAGAAAATATTTCTTTTGACTTGCAGCTCTTTTGAATAGCCTCTGGTACTTGCATGATAGAAGATTTGTGGTATATTCTTAAAAGCTTGCTTTTGAGAAAAGCTATTTACCGTAGCTAAAAATAGTGTTCCGATGATAAAAAAATTGTAGGTATTCATGTTGTGATTTTTTGATTTCCAAGTTGTAAAAAAGGTTTTACGGAATTTATAGATTTTAATATATTTGTAATTCATTAATATATAAAATAAATACTATGGAAAACAACATTGAGAATAGTAAGGTATTACTAAGCGCATCTACTGATGCTGAAAGAGTAGCGTTTTATAAGAAAACCTATACGCATGTAGCAGGTGGAGTCTTATTATTTGTGATTTTTGAATACTTATTACTTCAAAGTACAGCAATTGTAGAATTTGCGCTTTCTATGACTCAGGGATTTAAGTGGTTATTGCTACTAGGAGGGTTTATGTTAGTAACGAATTATGCAGAAAGTACTATGTTGAAAACACAAGATAAAAGCAAGCAGTATGCGGCTTATGGAGTTTATATTTTAGCAGAAGCATTTATTTTTATCCCTTTGATTTATATAGCAATGTTATATACGGGTAGCGCTGATTTACTTCAACAAGCAGCGATCGTAACATTGGCATTGTTTGCTGGGATATCTTCAATTGTTTTTATTACTAAGAAAGATTTTTCTTTTTTGAAATCAGCTTTAACGGTAGGTTTTTTTATAGCCATAGGGCTCATTATTGCAGGAACACTATTTGGATTTAGTTTAGGGCTTTGGTTTTCGGTAGGAATGTGCATTCTAGCGGGAGGATCAATTTTATATCAAACTTCTAATTTAGTAAATAAGTACAGTACTAATGATTATATTCCTGCGGCTCTTGGTTTATTTGCTTCATTAATGTTACTTTTTTGGTATGTATTACAGTTGTTTTTGTCAAGAGATTAAAATAAAAAAGTAAAAGCGCCTTAATTAAGGCGCTTTTACTTTTTATACCAACTAGTTTTAATAAATTTACAGAGGAAAGAAGTTGAATTGCCTGTGCTATAAAGTTATTATTCGCTCATTGCATTCCAACCTTGTGCTTTTAAAGGAATCTCTTGATTAGCACGTGTTACTAAATTCATGCCTTGGGTTTCTGCAGTAATATGACCGATAATAGATAAATTAGGGTTCCCTTTTATTTTATCAAAGTCATTTATAGATACAGTAAATAATAATTCATAATCTTCCCCTCCACTTAAAGCAATCATAGTACTATCAAGATCGAATTCTTCGCAAGTAGAAATTACTTGTGGATCTAAAGGGATTTTATCTTCATAAATTTTACATCCCACTTTACTTTGTTGGCAGATATGCATAATTTCAGAAGATAAACCGTCAGAAATATCAATCATAGAGGTAGGTTTTACTGCTAAGCTCTTTAGTAGTTCAGCAACATCTTTTCTAGCTTCAGGTTTTAGTTGTCTTTCAATAAGGTAGGTGTATTGATCTAAGTCTGGTTGGTTTTGAGGATTTACTTTAAAAACTTGTTTTTCACGTTCTAATACTTGTAAACCCAAATAAGCAGCACCTAAATCGCCAGTCGTAACAATTAAATCTGTTTCTTTAGCTCCATTTCTATAAGTAACGTCTTCTTGATTAGCAGTTCCAATTGCGGTAATAGAAATTAATAATCCAGTAGTAGAGGAAGTAGTATCTCCTCCTACTAAATCAACATTATAAGTAGTACAAGCTAACTGAATACCAGCATAAAGTTCTTCCAGAGCTTCTAATGAAAACCGATTAGAAACTGCAATAGAAACTGTAATTTGCTCGGCAGTTCCGTTCATAGCATATATATCGGATAAATTCACCATAACAGCTTTGTATCCTAGATGCTTTAAAGGAACATAACTCAAGTCAAAATGTACTCCTTCCACGAGTAAATCGGTTGAGATTAAGGTTTGTTTGTCTGTTTGTTTTAACACAGCAGCATCATCACCAACAGCTCGTAATGTCGAATCGTTTTTAGGGGTGAAATATTTTGTTAAGTGGTTAATTAAGCCAAACTCTCCCAGTTTAGCTAATGAAGTTCTTTCTTGATTTTTGTCTTCTAACATGGTGCAAAGATAGTTAGTAATCAAAAAAAACTATTATAATATAACCCTAATTCATATAAAAACTGATAAAAATCATATTTTGTCATTATCTTTGCAAAAGATTTAGATTTAATCTATATAAAATTATGATAAAAGTTTCAGACACAGCAAAAAAGAAAGTCATAGAATTAATGGCTGATGATGGTTTTGATATTGCAACAGACTTTGTACGTGTGGGAGTAAAAAGCGGAGGATGCTCTGGCTTGTCATACGATTTAACTTTTGATAAAACGACGCAAGAAAACGATAAGGTTTTTGAAGAAAACGACGTGAGGATTGTAGTAGATAAAAAAAGTTTTTTATACTTGGTAGGAACAACATTAGAATACTCTGGAGGATTGAACGGTAAAGGATTTGTTTTTAACAACCCAAATGCAAATAGGACATGTGGTTGTGGAGAAAGTTTTTCACTATAAAAATAAGTTGTAATACTCTTTTAAGAGCAATAGAATGAGTATTTTACTTAGTTTTTATATCTTTCCGAAAATTTTAGTAGATAGAATTAAAGATTTTAATTTCTCAATCTTTAAATAATTAAGATGAATAAGTACACTGAAGACGATTTAAGAGAAGAGTTAAAAACCAAAGAGTACGAATATGGTTTTTATACAGACATAGAGAGTGAAACCTTTGCAAAAGGGTTGAATGAAGATGTGGTTCGTGCTATTTCTAAAAAGAAAAATGAACCAGAATGGATGACGGAATGGCGTTTAGAAGCGTTTAGGGTTTGGGAAAAAATGGAAGAGCCAGATTGGGCTAATGTAAACTACAAGAAACCAGATTTTCAGGAAATAGCATATTATTCTGCGCCAAAAGAAAAACCAAAGTTAAATAGTTTGGATGAAGTTGATCCAGAATTATTGGATACGTTCAAACGATTAGGGATTTCTCTAGACGAGCAAAAAAGATTGGCCAATGTGGCGGTTGATATTGTAATGGATTCTGTTTCTGTAGCAACAACATTTAAAGAAACATTGAGTGAAAAAGGAATTATATTTATGCCTATTTCAGAAGCTATTCAGGAGCACCCAGAATTGGTAAGAAAGTATTTAGGTACCATAGTACCAACAACTGATAATTTTTATGCAGCCTTAAATTCAGCAGTTTTTTCTGATGGCTCTTTCTGTTATATTCCTAAAGGTGTTCGTTGTCCAATGGAATTATCAACATATTTCCGAATCAATGAAGGTGGAACAGGACAATTTGAGAGAACTTTAGTAGTAGCAGACAAGGGAAGTTATGTATCATACCTAGAAGGTTGTACAGCACCAAGTAGAGATGAAAATCAGTTGCATGCAGCTGTTGTTGAGTTAATTGCACTAGATGATGCAGAAATAAAATATTCTACAGTTCAAAATTGGTATCCAGGAAATGCAGAAGGAGAAGGTGGAGTTTATAATTTTGTGACAAAGAGAGGTTTGTGTGAAACCAACGCTAAGATTTCATGGACGCAAGTTGAAACAGGTTCAGCGGTAACTTGGAAATACCCTAGCTGTGTGCTGAAAGGAAATAATTCTGTAGGAGAGTTTTATTCAATAGCAGTAACCAATAACCATCAACAGGCAGATACGGGTACTAAAATGATTCACTTAGGGAAAAACACTAAATCTACGATTATTTCTAAAGGAATTTCAGCGGGGAAATCGCAGAATAGTTACCGTGGGTTAGTGCAAATAAATTCAAGAGCAGAAAATGCACGTAACTTTTCTCAATGTGATAGTTTATTAATGGGAAATGAATGTGGAGCACATACATTTCCATATATAGAAACTAAAAATAAATCGGCTCAGATAGAACACGAGGCAACAACGAGTAAAATTGGAGAAGACCAATTGTTTTATTGTAATCAGAGAGGAATTGATACAGAAAAAGCAATCGCTTTAATTGTAAATGGATTTAGTAAAGAAGTACTAAATAAATTACCGATGGAATTTGCTGTAGAAGCACAAAAGTTATTAGAAATTAGTTTAGAAGGAAGTGTAGGTTAAGATTTATAATTTTGACCGTGTTAATTAGTAGTAAGCGTCATATCGTTTTACTAGTTATATAAAACCAACAAATACGAATAGTAAGTAATGTTAAAAATAGAAAATTTACACGCTAATATAGAAGAGAAATCTATTTTAAAAGGATTGAATTTAGAGATCAAAGCAGGAGAAGTTCATGCAATCATGGGGCCTAATGGAGCTGGTAAAAGTACTATGGCGTCAGTAATAGCAGGAAAAGAGGAGTATGAGGTGACCAGCGGGTCTATTGAATTAAATGGAGAAGATATTAGCGAGTTGGCTCCTGAAGAAAGAGCACATAATGGTGTGTTTTTATCATTTCAATATCCTGTGGAGATCCCAGGTGTTACGGTAACGAATTTTGTAAAAACGGCAATAAATGAGTCTCGAAAAGCAAAAGGATTGGACGAGATGCCAGCAAAAGATATGTTGAAAATGATTCGTGAGAAATCAGAGCTGCTAGAGATAGATCGTAAATTTTTATCACGCTCTTTAAACGAAGGATTTTCAGGAGGAGAAAAGAAGCGTAATGAAATCTTCCAGATGGCAATGTTAGAACCTAAATTAGCTATTTTAGATGAAACAGATTCAGGGTTAGATATTGATGCTTTGCGCATTGTTGCAAATGGTGTAAATAAGCTAAAATCTAAAGACAACGCTGTAATTGTAATCACACATTACCAACGTTTATTAGATTATATTGTACCTGATTTTGTACATGTTTTGTATGATGGGAAAATAGTAAAATCTGGAGATGCTTCTTTAGCTTTAGAGTTAGAAGCAAAAGGATATGACTGGATTAAAGAAGAAGTAAACTCATAAAAGGGTCTATACAGTAAAACTGGTAGCACTAGAAGATTACCAAAGACAAGACAGAAGGAAAGAATGGAATTAAAAGAAAAAATAGTATCCTCATATGTAGCTTTTGAAAATGGGATTGACATCAATTCTGATGTACACGATATTCGCACCATAGCTTTACAAAATTTTGAAAAGCTTGGTTTCCCTACAAAAAAACTAGAAGCTTGGAAATATACATCATTAAATGCTGTTTTAAATGAAGATTATAGCTTCTTCCCAAACAAAGAGGTAACGGTTGATTTAGCAGATGTAAAAAAATATTTTATTCATGATATTGATACATATAAAATTGTTTTTATAGATGGTAAATACAGCTCTTTTTTATCAGATACAACTCATGATGGTAAGGACATTTGCTTAATGTCTTCGGCATTGTCCAAGTCAAAATATAAAGCAATTATTGAAAAATACTTTAATAAAGTAGCTAAGCAAGATAATTTAACTTCTTTGAACACAGCATTTGTAAGTGAAGGAGCTTATATTTATATTCCTAGAAATGTTGAAGTAGAAAAACCTATCCAAATAATTAATTTTACAACAGGATCTGAGGAAGCTATCATGACCCAGCCACGTAATTTAATTGTAGTGGAGGAAAATGCGCATGTTCAAATTATAGAGCGTCATCAGAGCTTGACAGAAAATGTAGTGCTCACTAATGTAGTTACAGAGGTATTTGCTGCTAAAAATGCAACAGTTGATTATTATAAGATTCAAAATGATCATATTAAAGCATCCTTAGTTGATAATACGTATATAGAACAGCAATCAAATAGTGTTGTTTCTGTTCATACATTTTCTTTTGGAGGAAACATTACCAGAAATAATTTGAATTTCTACCAAAAAGGCGAACGTATTGATTCTATCTTAAAAGGAATTACCATCCTAGAAGGGAAACAACATGTAGATCATCATACGTTAGTACACCATATTGAACCTAATTGCGAAAGCCATCAAGATTATAAAGGGATTTATGGAGAGCGTTCTACAGGGGTTTTTAATGGCAAAGTAATTGTAGAAAAGGAAGCTCAAAAAACCAATGCATATCAGCAGAATAATAATGTGTTGATTAGTGACAAGTCAACGATTAACGCGAAGCCTCAGTTAGAAATTTTTGCCGATGACGTAAAATGTTCTCACGGGTGTACGATTGGTCAGCTAGATGACCAGGCTTTGTTCTATATGCAACAAAGAGGAATTCCGAAAAAGGAGGCGGAAGCTTTGTTAATGTACGCTTTTGCAAACACCGTTTTGGAAAGTGTAAAAATACCGGAAGTAAAACAACGTATCAATAAACTGATAGCAAATAAACTTGGAGTTAATATTGGTTTTGATTTATAAATAAACATTAATATTTCTACATATACACACAAAAAAAACATACAATTTTGTATGTTTTTTTTGTGTGTATATGTTTTTAAAATATTTATTTGTAGTTCTTAACTGTTTCATTTTTAGTGTTTTTAAGCCAGAATAATAAAGTATAATTCTTTTTTATATCTATTAAATAACAAATAGCTGTAAATTATTTGTGTTGATTGTAATGTATTTACAAACCTTACGTCCAATTAAAAAATTAACAAAAGCTAACTTAAAATTATGAAAAAAACACTTACTTTATTCTCATTACTCTTTATAGCAGTAAATATACAAGCACAAACAGATGTATTTAATGCCCTTTTAAAGACTTATGTAGATGCAAAAGGCAATGTAGATTATAAAGGGCTACGTAAAAATAGAGCTTTATTAGATCTCTATTTAGGTCATTTAGAAAAGACAGTTCCAGGAAGAAAATGGTCTTCTAATAAAGCAAAAGCATTTTGGATTAATGCTTACAACGCATATTCAATTAAAATAATATTGGATAGTTATCCTTTAAAAACGGTAACAGCAATAAAGAGAAAAGGAAAAAATGCATGGAAAATACCTTTTGCTATAATTGGTAAAAAAACGTATTCACTAGATTATATCGAACATAAAATTTTAAGAAGATGGCATGATGACCCTAGAATCCATGTGGCCATAAATGCAGCATCTGTATCAGGACCTAGATTTGTAAATTTTGCTTTTACGGCGAAAAATATTGAGGGTGAACTAGAAAAATTAATGAGTGAGTTTATTAATGACCCAGCAAAAAATAAAATAACGCTAGAAAAAATAGAAGTATCTAAGGTTTTTGAATGGTATCAAGAAGATTTTGCCTCGCAAAATTCTTTGGTTGACTATATAAATAAATATTCCAAAACGAAGGTGAATGACAATGCAACAGTTACTTATTTGGAATATGACTGGAACTTAAACGGAAAATAAGATTACTCTTTTAATTATTGCAATCTGAAAAGTGGCTCTATATTTTTTTAGAGCTGCTTTTTTATGTTATAAAAGCAGGATAAAAGGTTTATTTGAAGTGACAAAAAAAGCTTGGATTTTTATCCAAGCTTTTACTATAATTAGTAGCCATGAAATCTTACATTTCTAAGGCTCTTTTAGGATCATTATTCATTAGCAGCTCTACTGGGTTTTCTAGTGCCTCTTTAACAGCTACTAAGAATCCAACAGACTCGCGTCCATCAATAATTCTATGGTCGTAAGATAAAGCAACATACATAATTGGTTGAATTACAACTTCTCCATTTACCGCCATTGGGCGATTTACAATATTATGCATTCCTAAAATACCACTTTGTGGAGGGTTGATAATTGGTGTAGATAACATAGAACCAAATACGCCACCGTTGGTAATGGTAAATGTTCCTCCTGTCATTTCATCAACTGTAATTTGACCATCACGAGCACGTAGAGCTAAACGTTTTACTTCGCTTTCAACACCTCTGAAAGATAAGTTTTCTGCATTTCTAATAACAGGAACCATTAACCCTTTAGGTCCAGAAACTGCTATTGAAATATCTTGAAAATCATGACTAATTTTGTAATCACCATCAATCATAGAATTTACATCAGGATACATTTTTAAGGCTCTTACAACAGCTAACGTAAAGAAAGACATAAATCCTAAACCAACCCCATGTTTTGCTTTGAAATCTTCTTTAAACTCTTGACGTAAATCGAATATAGGTTGCATATTCACTTCGTTGAAGGTGGTTAGCATCGCTGTTTCATTTTTAACAGAAACTAAGCGTTGTGCAACTTTTCTACGAAGCATTGATAATTTTTTTCGCTCAGAGCTACGAGAACCATTTGCTGGTTGAGAACCCATAGACGGTATCGCTTTGACAGCATCATCTTTAGTTACTCTACCGTCTTTACCAGTACCTTTTACCTCAGAGGGGGTAATTCCTTTTTCAGCGAGTACTTTTTTGGCAGCAGGAGAAGCAGTTCCTGTTGCGTAAGTAGGTGCTTTTATTTCAGCAACCTTAGGAGCTTCAACTTTAGGAGCTTCGATAACTTTGTTTGCGGTAGCAGTACCCTCTGGTTTTGCAGCGTCCATATCAATTAAACAAACAACGGCTCCTACTGCTACTGCATCGCCTTCTTCTGCTTTTAAAGTGATTATTCCACTTTCTTCCGCAGGTAATTCTAATGTAGCTTTATCAGAATCTACTTCTGCAATTGGCTGATCTTTTTCAACATAATCACCATCTTCAACTAACCAAGTTGCTATTTCTACTTCTGTAATTGATTCCCCCGGAGAAGGAACTTTCATTTCTAAAATCATCAGTACTAAATTTTATTTTCTCTGAATTTCTTTTGTATTTTATTTGTCAAACACTGTATCGATTACTCTTTGGTGTCTTTTTTTGAATCTTGCACTAGAACCAGCAGCAGGTACCGCATGATATGCTCTGGATGCAACTTCTAATTTTATTTTAGGGAAGCGTTCTAGCATATAGCTCCATGCTCCCATATTTTTAGGTTCCTCTTGCGCCCAAACAAATCTTTCTGCGTTTGGATATCCAGTTAAGACTTTTTCTAATTGAGCTTCATGCAAAGGAAACAATTGCTCTATTCTAACAAGGGCAATATCTTCTCTATTTAATTTTTCACGCTCAGCTAGTAAATCATAATAGAATTTCCCCATGCAAAATACTACTTTTTTAACATTTAATTTATCAACAGTAGTATCATCAATAACCTCTTGGAATGATCCGTTAGCTAAATCCTCAATAGTATTAACAGCTTTAGGATGACGTAATAAACTCTTCGGTGTAAATACGATTAGAGGTTTTCTGAAATCGCGTTTCATTTGACGGCGTAGCAAATGGTAGATATTTGCCGGTGTCGTACAATTTGCAACGGTCATATTATCTACGGCACATAATTGTAGGTAACGTTCTATTCTTGCGGAAGAGTGTTCTGATCCTTGCCCTTCATAACCATGAGGTAGTAAGATAACAATTCCATTTTGTAATTTCCATTTATCTTCTGCAGCAGAAATATACTGGTCGAACATAATTTGTGCTCCATTAGAAAAATCTCCAAATTGAGCTTCCCAAATAGTTAAGCTATTAGGATAGGCCATCGCATACCCATAGTCAAACCCCAAAACGCCATATTCTGATAAGTGAGAGTTAAAAATGGTCATTTTTCCCTTATTATTAGGGTTGGTATTTAATAAATTAATACGTTCTTCTGAGTTTTCGTCACGTAATATAGCGTGTCTATGAGAAAAAGTACCACGTTCAACATCTTGTCCTGATATACGAACATTATACCCTTCTTCTAATAAAGAACCATAAGCCAAGGTTTCTGCCATCCCCCAATCAAGAGAATTGTTTTCAAAAACCATTGTTGAACGACCTTTTAAAATTCGCTCAGCTTTTCGCACAAATTTTACATTTTCAGGAACAGAAGAAACTACACTTGCAATTCCTTTTAGTTTTTCTGTAGAATAAGTTGTATTTATAGGAGAAAGCATAGCCTCTTTACCTTTTCGGGTAAAGCCTTGCCAAGTACTTTCCATGAATTCCCTTACTTTAGAAGTAGCGTCATTTTTTGATTTTTCAAATTCAGCTTCTAGCATAGACTTAAACTCTTGTGTAATTTGAGTAAGGTAAGTCTTATCAATGGTGCCTTCTGATAGCAATTGAGTAGCGTAAATATCTTTTAGATTTTTATGCTTCGAAATTGCTTTGTATAAATTGGGTTGTGTAAAACGAGGTTCGTCTCCCTCATTATGCCCATACTTTCTATAACCAAGTAAATCTATAAAAACATCACGTTTAAATTTCATTCTAAACTCAATGGCCATTTCCATGGCATGGCACACAGCCTCTACGTCATCAGCATTTACATGTAATACAGGAGATAGTGTTACTTTAGCTACATCAGTACAGTAAGTGCTAGATCGAGCATCTAAATAGTTAGTAGTAAACCCTACTTGATTGTTTACTACAATATGTACAGTTCCTCCTGTTTTATAGCCATTTAACTGAGCCATTTGAGTAACTTCATAAACAATTCCTTGCCCCGCAATTGCAGCATCACCATGAACTAGTATCGGTAATATTTTAGAATCGTCTCCTTCATATTTTTTATCTACTTTCGCACGAGCAATCCCTTCGGCCACTGCATCAACAGTTTCTAAATGAGAAGGATTAGGTACTAAATTCATTTTGATGGTTTGCCCATCCTTATAAGTCTTACTTAGTGTTAGCCCCAAATGATATTTTACATCACCATCTAAATTTTCGTCTTCAAAATCTTTTCCTTCGAATTCGTTAAATAATTCACGAACAGGTTTCTTAAAAATATTAACGAGCGTATTTAAACGGCCACGATGAGCCATTCCTAAAACGCATTCTTTTACGCCATACTTTTCAGCAGCATCACGTAACAAAACACTAATTCCAGGAATTAAAGCTTCTCCTCCTTCTAAAGAAAAACGTTTTTGCCCTACATATTTTGTTTGTAAAAAACTTTCAAAACCAACGGCTTGATTTACCTTTTGTAGAATATATTTTTTAGCATCTGTGCTGTAGTTAGGGTGATTATCATTTTTATTCAATCGATTTTGCCACCATTTTAGCTCTTCAGGGTTGCGTAAATACATATACTCAACACCTATAGAGTCACAATAGATAGATTCTAGATGATTGATTATTTCAGCCAAAGGCTTAGGGCCTAAACCTAATATCTCGCCAGCATTAAAAATAGTGGCTAGATCGCTTTTAGATAAACCAAAGTTTTCAATATCTAAAGTGGGTGTGTATTTTCTACGATCTCTTACAGGGTTTGTTTTAGTAAACAAATGTCCACGAGTTCTATAGCCATTAATCAAATCGATTACTAAAAATTCTTTACGAACTTCTTCTGGTATTTCTGATATTATCTCTTCATCTGTAAAAGAGTAATTTTCATTGGCTAAATCATAGCCTTGAAAAAAACTTCTCCAACTTGGTTCTACAGCATCAGGATTCTGTAAATATTTGTCATATAAGTCAGCTATAAAGCCTGTATGTGCTGCGTTTAAGAACGAAAACTTGTCCATATAAAATTTAATACTTTGTGTATAAGCGTGTAATTCCGACAAAAATACAATTTTTAGTAAAAGGACATTCTTTTTTAGGTGTTAATTTAATTTTAGTCATTATAAACAGATGTTTTAGGGCAGTGTATTTTCTAATATTTTTAATAACTGAAAAAAAAAGATGATTTTTTTCAAAAAAAAATTGTGGAATCAAAAATGAGTTGTATATTTGCACTCGCAAAACGAGATTTCTCGATGTAAACTCCTCCTTAGCTCAGTTGGTTAGAGCATCTGACTGTTAATCAGAGGGTCCTTGGTTCGAGTCCAAGAGGGGGAGCAAAAGTCTTAACTTAATTAGTTAAGACTTTTTTTTTGATTTTTTTTAAATAGTTGAAAAAGGGTGTTTAGAAATGGGAGAGATTACGAATATTAGAGCACCATTAAATTGCATCCTCTTATATCAGAATTATCGAAACGCCCAATGATTTCAAAATGTCCATCGCTGTGGTTTTTTCCTAAATCTTGTGTAGCAATAAAGGAGCAAGAATTGTAGTTGGCTAAGTCAATGACATTCATGCCTCCTGATCTTTCAGATGTTAGAATGGTTAGAGGGTCATCGGTATGCCTTGTAAGTATTTTCATCCAAGGAGGACAGGTAAAAATCCCATTTCCATTTGAATAAGCTTGGCTTAGTAGTTCTGTCATACCATACTCTGAGTGAATTTTTTGAACGCCAAATCCTTTCGAAAGAATTTCATGAAGCTCATTTCGAATGAGTTCTTTTCTTCGCCCTTTCATTCCTCCTGTTTCCATTACAATGGTGTTTTTTAAATCAAATTGATGATTTTCAATCAGGTCTAATAAAGCAAAAGAAACACCTATTAAAAGTGTTTTTTGTCCATTTTGATCTAGGTTTTTTAATTTTTTAGCTAGTTCCCCTAGATTATTTAAATAAAATCCACTTTCAGGATGCTTTGAACGATTTATTAAATCGTTGGTCATGTGTACTAAAGAAGAGCCTTTTCTTTCTAAGTAATTTGGAAGTAAAGCGAGTATGGCATATTCTTCAATATTTCCATAAAAGTATTCGAAACCTTTTAAATAGCTGGTTGTGTACCATGATAAATCTGTAATTAAGTGCTTGCTAATATTCTTTCCTGTAGTTCCAGAACTGGTAAAGGTTGCTTGGATTTCTTCTTGAGATGAAATTACTTTTTTAGTTTTAAAAAATTGAATAGGTAAAAAAGGTATTTCTTCTATTTTTTTTACATCACTAGGGTGGATGTATAATAGGTCACAAAAAGAGCGATATACCTTATTGTTTGTAAACTGATGTTTAAAGATCTCTAAAGCAGCTTGTGTAAATTGGCTATTATTTTTTATGTTGAAAATTTTATTTTGCATAAGTGCAGGCAAAAATAAAGCTATTTCACGCAACCTTTTAACTTTTTTTCATCTTATAAATATAGTATCGTTTAAATTTATAAAAATGAAGAATGTAAAAGAGGTCGTCAATGCAAATTTAGAGCCAGTTATTTTAGTTTTTTTAGTTTCAGCAGGAAGTCTTTCTTCTAATACTGTAAACATGGTGTCTTATACAAGAAAAAATGCTTTTGCAGTTGGAGTAACAGGACCTAGGAAAGGAGAGGTGAATGAAGAGTGTATTTTTAATGTAAAATTTGAGTTAGCTGATAATGAAAGTCTTTTTAGTAAGTTTGTAGAAGAAGGATCTAATAAGTTAAGAACCATTGAGGTAGAGGTTAAATATTCAGATATTAATAGAAATACAGCTACTAAAATGAGGATTGAAGAGTATCGTTTTAAAGTAAAGGAAAGAGGTGATTATGAGTTGAAATTTAAAAAGTCAGCTACAGAATATATTACGAAAAGAATAACTATCATATAAAACTTATGATTATTTAATATAATTACATGATCTTTGTAGTCTTGTTTTTTTGAAAAAAATGTCCCACATTAATTGTTAATTTTTTTTATGATAATAAAGCTACTACCCCTTCTTTGTACGCGTATTGGAATAATGATTACTTCAAATAGTTGCTCCCTAATAAAATTTAGAAAGCATAGAATAACTTTGAAAATAAATAGTTAGATGTTGTCTTTATTTTATCCTATAGTTTTAAACTATAAAGAGCAATTCACTCTTAGCGAGAAAGAATTAATAGAACGATGCTGTAAACAAGATTTGAGAGCTCAGTCAGAGTTGTATCAGCTTTTTGCAGATAAATTATTTCATGTTTGTTTAAAGTATTCAAAGAATTATGAAGATGCAGAAGATACTTTACAAGATAGTTTTTTATCGATTTTTAGTAAGATACATCAGTATAAAAAGAAAGGATCTTTTGAGGGGTGGATGAAACGAGTTGTTATAAATACAGCCTTGCAGAAATATAGAAGCAAAGCAATGTTGAATACTGTTCCTGAAGAAAATATAGAGGAAGGAACAGGTGAAATAAATTTTGAAAAAGAAAATATAAGTGTTGATTACCTGCTGTCACTTATTCAAGAATTGCCAGATAGGTATAGGTTGGTTTTTAATTTATATGTATTAGATCGTTTTTCGCATAAGGAGATTGCTGCAATGTTAAAAATTTCAGAAGGAACATCAAAGTCAAATCTTTCTAGGGCACGATGTTTTTTGAAGCAAAAAATAGAAGCTAATCAGCACATAGAAAAATAAGTTTAAATGGAGGAGAATAATATAGACAAGTTATTTCAGGAAAAGTTACAAAACTTAGCGGTTTCTCCAAGACCAGAAGTGTGGAGTAATATTGAGCGAAAGTTAGAAAAAAAGAAACGTGTCCCAATCCCTATTTGGTGGTTTTTGGGAGGGGTTGCAGCAATATTAGTTGTAGGAATGGTTCTATATCCTTTGTATTTTAGTGATATAGAAATAATTTCTTTAGGAGAAGGTGAGGTGGATATTGTAACTACAGAGCAAATAAAGAGTAAGGTTGAGAATAAGTTTATCTTAAAAGATGAAGAGGAAATAATAGTGAGGAAAGAAGGAGGTAAGGATTTGCAGAAGGAAGAGATTGAAGCTTTTTCAGAAGGTGTTAAGGAAGATAACCTGAAGGAAGCTATTGTTTATAATGAAATAGAAAGTGTTGAAAAACGCGTAAATATATCTAAAAAGAGTAAAGCCAAACACAAGCCTATTTTTGAAACCAATGCAACATCAACAGAACAAGAACTTGTGCAAGCAGTAATTGTGAAAGAAGATATCGGTGATAAAATAAAAAAGTTTGTTGATGAATCTTTTTCAGGAGTGGAGAAGATTAAAGAAGTAATATCAGATGTTGATACAGAGAAAGATAGCGTTTTAGATGTTCAGGAAAAGCAGGATTTTATAGAAGCTATAGCAAAAAAAGATAGTATTTCTATTGAAAAAGCAAATGTGAAGAAATGGTCGTTGGCACCTGTCATAGCAGCAGTAAAGTCAAATTCCTTTTCTGGATTTTCTTTGATGGGACGAGAATTTAGAGATAAAGAAACAAAGGGAAATAGTACATTTTCTTATGGTGTCAAGGTAGCCTATCAATTAGGAAAAAGGTGGTCGATTCAGTCAGGAGTCCATTTGCAAGATATGAGTTATACAACGAATGAGGTAACGTTGATTTCAGAGAATGATAATGGACCAGATGGGCTGGCTTCTTCACCAGAGGCTTTTTTAAATATTTTAATAGAAAATGCTACAGTTGTTTCTAGCCATATAGGATTACCTGAAAACGCTATTATAGATCATGAAGCTCAACTAGATCAAATTGTGAAGTATATAGAAATCCCTGTTGAAATAAAGTACACCTTGTTTAGGGGTGAAAAAATTAGCACAAGTTTTATTACAGGGTTTAGTTCTTTAATTTTAGATAAAAGTAGTGCAGAGGTTAAAACAATTCTTTTTACTAAAGAAATAAAGAGGCCTACAAATTTGAATGTAATCAATTTTAGTGGAAACTTAGGGTTAGATTTTAATTATTCTTTTAATGAAAACTGGATTTTAAACGTGAATCCAATGTTTAAGGCACAAATAAATGCTTTTTCAGGAAGTTCGAGGGGGTTTAAACCTTATACTTTAGGTGTCTCTACGGGCTTTATATATAATTTTTAGGAAACAAAGGAGTATTGATGAAGAAAATAATAGCGATATTTTTTGTAATAGTTGGTATGATGTCTTCGTGTACGAAAGATGAAGCTTCCATGTATAAACATAGAATTTTACCAGTTAAAGAAATAAAAGCTCCCAAGGAGTTTGAATTTGGTAGGGTAGCAACGATTACAATAACATATGAGCTTCCTAATACCTGTTCCTATTTTCGTAGCTTGTATTATGAATATAAGGGAACTACGAGGGTTATAGCGGTTAATGTGGTGGAGGACTTAGAAACAGCATGTACTCAAAAAGTTATTAAGAATGAGTTTAAGTTTCCAGTAAGAGCAGTTCAGAGAAATGATTATCTTTTTAAATTTTGGAAAGGAAAAGATAAGGAGGGGAAAGATGTTTTTAAGGAAGTAGTGATCCCTGTCAAATAAATGTTGTTTTCTTGCTGAGAGGGAACGTTAAGGATGAAAGTTTAAAATTAAACAAAAGCTTGATTATTGTTTAATTTAAATATTGTGATTTTATTCGTAGCTTTGGTTTTCGAATTGAAACAAATAAATTTTAAAGCAAAATGGCAGATTTTGGAATCAAAGAAGCTTTAGTAAAATTAGGCTTAAAAGAGATAAACGAGGGGACTTCTACGGGCTCTGTGAATTTTTCAAATGGAGAGCTTATTGAAAGCTATTCTCCTGTAGATGGAAAATTAATAGGTAAAGTAAAAGCAACTACAAGAGAAGATTACGAAAAGGTAATGGATACCGCTACCGAGGCATTTAAGTTTTTTAGAAATATGCCAGCTCCGCAAAGGGGAGAGATTGTCCGTCAATTTGGTAATAAGCTAAGAGATTTAAAAGAACCATTAGGAAAGTTAGTTTCTTATGAAATGGGGAAGTCTTTACAAGAAGGTTATGGAGAGGTTCAGGAAATGATTGATATCTGCGATTTTGCTGTTGGGTTGTCAAGACAATTAAATGGTCAAACAATTCCTTCGGAACGTCCTGGGCATGTTATGAGAGAACAATGGCACCCTATAGGGGTTGTTGGTATTATCTCAGCGTTTAATTTTCCAGTAGCTGTTTGGGCTTGGAATACGGCTTTGGCATGGATTTGTGGTGATGTTTGTGTTTGGAAAGCTTCTGAAAAAACACCATTATGTTCTATTGCTTGTCAAAATATTATAGCTGGAATTTTAAAAGAAAATAACTTGCCAGAAGGAATTTCTTGTATTATAAATGGTGATTATAAAGTAGGAGAGTTTATGACAATGGATACTAGAATTCCTTTAGTATCGGCAACTGGATCTACAAGAATGGGAAGAATAGTAGGAGCTACTGTTGCTCAGCGTTTTGGGAAATCATTGTTGGAGTTAGGAGGAAATAATGCTATTATAATTACTCCTTCTGCTGATTTAAAGATGGTGGTTCCTGGTGCTGTATTTGGAGCTGTTGGTACTTGTGGACAACGTTGTACTTCTACAAGAAGATTAATTATTCATGAGTCAGTATATGATAAGGTAAGAGATGCAATTGTGGGAGCTTATGACCAATTAACAATAGGTACACCACTAGATGAAAAAAACCATATAGGACCTCTAATTGATAAAGATGCAGTAAATATGTATTTATCAGCAATAGAAAAAGCAAAATCTGAAGGAGGAAAAGTATTGGTTGAAGGAGGTGTTTTAGAAGGAGAAGGTTTTGAAAGTGGTTGTTATGTTAAGCCAGCAATTATTGAAGCGGAAAACCATTTTGAAATTGTTCAACATGAAACTTTTGCTCCAATATTATATTTAATGAAATATACAGGAGAGGTAGAAAATGCTATCGAGAAACAAAATGGAGTGGCGCAAGGATTGTCTTCGGCAATAATGACTAGTCAAATGAAAGAAGCAGAAAAGTTTTTGTCATATGCAGGATCTGATTGTGGAATAGCAAACGTGAATATTGGTACTTCTGGAGCTGAAATAGGTGGCGCTTTTGGAGGAGAAAAAGAAACAGGAGGTGGTCGTGAATCAGGTTCTGATGCATGGAAAGTATATATGAGAAGGCAAACGAATACAATTAATTACTCAGATGAATTGCCGTTAGCACAGGGAATTAAATTTGATTTATAAGAAAGAGTTTATTTTTTTATGATATAAAAGGATGTCGTCTAAAAAGTAATTTTAGGCGATTTTCTTTTTTGAGTCTATTTAAAAATGGTTTGAAAAAATTTAATAAAGCACTTTGCTTGCATTTGAATTCTTTCATGTAGTATTGAATCTTAACAAAAAAAGTAAATAAGATAAAATTTCTATTTTTTTATTTGAAAAAAGATAGAAATTTTACTTTTGTTGAAAATAAAAAGTATTGAAAAAACGTATTTCTATAACAGCAATAGCATCTATTTCAGCATTAGGAAGTAATCAATCTGATATTTGGGAAAATTATCAGCAAAAGGAACACTATCTTTCCATAAAAAAATTTGACGAATTTGAAGCTTGGGTAGCGCAGCTTGCAAAAGAGGATTTGCAAAAAATAGAGGAACTTAGGAACTCAGATAATAAATATAAAAATTTAGATGCTACTGTTTTATATGCTTTATCGGTTGCAAGGAAAGCAATAGTAGATGCTGCTTGGAAACCTTCTGATAATTTTGGAATCAATATAGGATCTTCAAGAGGGGCTACTTTTCTGTTTGAGAAATACCATAAAGAGTATTTAGAAACGAATAAAGTGGCTACTTTAAGTTCTCCTACAACAACATTAGGGAATATATCTTCATGGATAGCGCATGATCTACAAACAGCGGGACCAGATATTTCTCACTCAATAACTTGCTCCACAGGATTACACTCTGTGTTAAATGGAATTGCTTGGTTGCAAGCAGGATTGTCAGATAAGTTTTTAGTAGGAGCAAGTGAAGCAGCTTTAACTAGTTTTACCGTAGCACAAATGCAAGCCTTGAAAGTATATGCAAAGCAATTCCCTCTAAAGGAACAGGAGGTCGTGTACCCTTGCAGGGCTTTCGATTTAAACAAAGAAAAAAATACGATGGTTTTAGGAGAAGGGGCCGCTGTTATTTGTTTGGAAAAAGGAGTACAAAAAAATGCAATTGCGTTTATTGAGGGAATAGGGTATGCAACAGAAATGCTAAAACATAATATATCAATATCGGCAGAAGCGGTTTGTTTTCAGAAATCTATGAAAATGGCATTGAAGGAAACAGCAATAGAAGAGGTTGACGTGATTGTCATGCATGCTCCAGGAACCATAAAAGGAGATCTGTCAGAAATGAAAGCAATAGAGAAGGTATTTAAGAATCAAGTTCCTTTTTTAACAACCAATAAATGGAAGTTAGGGCATACATTTGCTACTTCCGGAATCTTAAGTATGGAGTTGGCAATATTAATGCTAAAAGAACAGCAAGTGGTAGCGGTACCCTTTGCAGAAAAACAAATTGTTCCACAGAAAGTTAGAAAGGTTTTAGTAAATGCGGTAGGTTTTGGAGGTAATGCTGTTTCTGTTTTATTGACAAAATAAAATTGTTAATTTCAATCAAATTATATACTTTTATAAGCTCATTAAAAATAATTGCTTTATGATAGACTATTTTTCAGATCTAGCACCTTTTCAGAAGGTGTATTGGATTATTACAGGTATTTCAACATTGATTTTTGTAGGCATTCTAATAAGTACTTTTCTAGGAATAGAAGAGGATGAGGTAGGAGGTGTTGATGCAGAGATAGAGGGAGATATGGGAATAGGATTTCAGTTTTTTACCTTAAAAAACATGATTGCATTCTTCGCTATTTTTGGATGGAGTGGAATCGCTAGTATAGATGCAGGAAATACGAAGGTGGTAACGGTTTTAATCTCGGTTTTTTGTGGGCTCGTAATGATGTTTATTATGGCAATGCTGTTTTACTATATAAGTAAGCTAGCTTCAAGTGGTACGTTAAAAATGCAAAATGCATTAAATGCAATTGGAGAAGTTTATCTAACTGTTGGAGCAAACAGGTCTAGTATCGGAAAGGTGCAAATAAAAGTGCAAGGAGCATTGAGAGAATTGGAAGCTTTGACGGATGATAATGAAGATTTAAAGCAAGGAAAAGTAATAAGAGTTACTGAAGTAACAAACAATGGAATATTAATTATAAAACCCGAAAAATAAAAATTACTATGTTATTAACAGTATTAGAAAACACCCCTTTTGCAGGATTAGTAGGATTAGGAATTGCAGGATTGTTCATTTTTATATTGCTAACAGCAATGATAAAAAGATATAAAAGATGTCCTTCCGATAGAATTTTAGTTGTATATGGTAAAGTAGGAGGAGGAGAATCAGCCAAGTGTATTCATGGAGGAGCAGCTTTTATCTTTCCAGTAATTCAAGATTATGAATTTTTAGATTTGACACCTATTTCAATAGAAGTGAGCTTAGTGAATGCTCTTTCTAAACAAAACATTAGGGTAAATGTCCCTTCCCGTTTTACTATAGGAGTCTCTACGGAGCCTGGGGTAATGCAAAATGCAGCAGAGCGTTTACTAGGACTTGGACAGAATGAAATTCAAGATTTAGCGCAAGAAATCATCTTTGGTCAGTTACGTTTAGTAGTTGCTTCAATGGATATTGAAGAGATAAATTCAGATAGAGATAAGTTTTTAGCAAACATTTCTCAAAGTGTAGAATCAGAATTGAAAAAGGTAGGACTAAAGTTAATCAACGTGAATATTACAGATATTGTTGATGAATCAGGCTATATAGAAGCATTAGGAAAGGAAGCAGCGGCACATGCAATTAATGCAGCTCGTAAATCGGTTGCAGAAAAAAATAGAGATGGTTCTATTGGAGAAGCAAATGCAGTTCAAGATCAAAGAACTCAAGTAGCAGCCGCAAATGCAAAGGCAGTAGATGGAGAAAATACAGCTAAAATAGCAGTAGCAAATTCAGATTCTTTACGTCGTCAAAGAGAAGCGGAAGCAGAAAGAGTAGCAATAGCAGCTGAAAAAGTACAGTCAGCAAAAGCATTAGAAGAATCATATGCGGCTGAAAAAGAAGCAGAGTTATCAAGGGCAGAAAGAGAGCGTTCTTCTCAAATAGCTGATGTGATTGTTCCTGCAGAAATTGATAAAAAGAAAGTAGAAATTGATGCAGAGGCAGAAGCAGAAAAAATACGAAGAAGAGCAAAAGGAGAGGCAGATGCTATTTTATTTAAAGCACAAGCTGAGGCAGCAGGAGTATATGAAGTGCTAACAAAGCAAGCAGCAGGTTTAGATCAAATAGTGAAGGCAGCAGGAAATGATTCTAAAAATGCAGCCCTATTGTTAATAGCGGATAAATTACCCGAGTTAGTTAAAACACAAGCAGAGGCAATTAAAAATATTAAAATAGATAAAGTTACCGTTTGGGAAAATGGAGGCGGTAAAGATGGAAAATCATCAACTTCTAACTTTATATCAGGAATGTATAAATCAGTACCGCCATTGCAAGAGATGTTTGATATGGCAGGAATGCAGCTTCCAGAGTATTTAAAGGGAAAAGAATTACCATTGGAAAATTCAAAAGCAATAGAAGTCAAACCTTCCGATAGTAAAAAATAAACAAGTAAAAAATTCCACTACTAAAGTGGAATTTTTTATTTTTGACAACACTAACAATAACTCAAAGAATATGAGCGAAGTAAGACATGATTGGACGAAAGAAGAAATTCTAGCAGTATATAATAAGCCTTTAATGGAGCTTTTATATGAAGCAGCCACTATACATAGAAAATATCACGATCCTAATACGGTACAAGTAAGTACACTAATATCCATAAAAACAGGAGGGTGTTCTGAAGATTGTGGGTATTGCCCACAAGCAGCTCGCTATCATACTGATATAGAAGGAAATGATTTGATGACGGTAAATCAAGTCAAAGCACAAGCTCTAAGAGCTAGAGAAAGTGGATCTTCAAGAGTTTGTATGGGAGCTTCTTGGAGAAATGTAAAAGATGGACCTGAGTTTGATCAAGTTTTAGATATGGTGAGAACCATAAATAAGTTGGATATGGAAGTTTGTTGTACGCTAGGAATGGTAAC
The DNA here is from genome assembly GCF_900119795.1 of Tenacibaculum maritimum NCIMB 2154. Taxonomy (NCBI): domain Bacteria; kingdom Pseudomonadati; phylum Bacteroidota; class Flavobacteriia; order Flavobacteriales; family Flavobacteriaceae; genus Tenacibaculum; species Tenacibaculum maritimum. Next base: position 3,293,623 of record NZ_LT634361.1, on the reverse strand, counting down.
AGAAAATCAAGCGAAACGCTTGGCAGAAGCAGGTTTATATGCTTATAACCATAATATAGATACTTCTGAAGAATATTATGATGATGTTATTTCTACTCGCGCTTTTAAAGATAGAATTGATACTATTGAAAATGTTCGTAAAACGAATGTAACTGTTTGTTCGGGAGGAATTATAGGAATGGGTGAAAGTTTAGAAGATAGAGCAGGTATGCTAGAAACACTTACTCGTTTTTCTCCTCACCCAGAGTCTGTTCCAATAAATGCTTTGGTAGCAGTTGAAGGAACCCCTTTGGAAGAGCAACCTCCTATAAATATTTTTGAAATGGTTCGTATGGTTGCTACTGCTCGTATTGTATTGCCAGATTCACAAGTGCGTTTGTCAGCAGGAAGAACACAAATGAGTAGAGAAGGGCAAGCTATGTGCTTCTTTGCGGGAGCAAACTCTATTTTTGCAGGAGATAAATTATTAACAACTCCAAATCCTGATATTAATGAAGATATGAAGATGTTTGAAAGTTTAGGGTTGAATACGCAAAAACCTTTCTTTAAACACGAACAAAGAGAGTCTGTTGAAGCTAAAGATTCAAAATTAGAAGCCTTAGGAGAAAAGCCTAAATGGACCAGACCAGATTATAAGATAGAGCGTAATGAGCAAGCAAAACAAAAAGCAAAAGAACTTAGATCGCAAGCATAAAATAAACAACCCGCTACTCTAGTGGGTTGTTTTTTAACAAATAAGCATATAAAAAGTATCAGACCATTTTCTTAACTTTGTAAGCTAAATTTTAGGGAATATGGGATTGCAATTACAGGAAATTGATAGGGTTGAGACAATAACAAAAGAAGACTTTATTAAAAATTACTTTAAGCCTCAAAAGCCTGTCGTTATAGAACGTTTTATTGAAGACTGGCCAGCATATAAGAAATGGAGTTTGGATTATATGAAAGAGGTTGCAGGAGATAAAGAAGTACCTTTATATGATAACAGACCTGTAGATTATAAAGATGGCTTTAATGAACCTCATGCTACTATGAAAATGAGTGAGTATGTTGATTTGCTAAAAAAAGAACCAACAAAGTTTCGTATTTTCTTATGGAACATTTTAAAAGAAGTACCAGTCCTTCAAAAAGATTTTTCTTTTCCAGATTTTGGATTGCGTTTAATGAAAGGACTGCCAATGCTTTTTTTTGGAGGTAGAGATTCTTATACCTTTATGCATTATGATATCGATTTGGCAAATATTTTTCATTTTCATTTTGAAGGAAAAAAACAATGCATTTTATTTGATCAGAAACAAAGTAAGTATTTGTATAAGATACCACATTCTCTAATTACGAGAGAGGATATAGACTTTGCAAACCCTGATTTTGAGAAATGGCCAGCCTTAAAAAAGGCAAAAGGACATGTAGCTAATCTAGAACACGGAAATGTGTTATACATGCCTGAAGGATGGTGGCATTATATGCGTTATATTACTCCTGGTTTTTCAATGAGCCTAAGGGCTATGGCACGAAACCCTAAAAACTTAGGAAAGGCAATTTATAATGTATTTGTAATGCGTAATTATGACAATTTAATGCGTAGAATAAAAGGACAAAAGTGGATAGATTGGAAAAATGAACAAGCTATTGTAAATACAAAATAGTAATTAATCTATCAATTGTTAGATCATAAAAAATGCGCTTGAATAGTTCAAGCGCATTTTTTAGCTTTTTAAAATATACTAGTCTTATTTGAATAGTTTGAATATGTCGTTTCCGTTTGCGAAAATTAGCAGTACCAATAATAATACAAATCCAGTAACTTGAGCATATTCTAAGAACTTATCACTAGGTTTTTTTCCTGTAATCATTTCCCAAAGTGTAAACATTACATGACCACCATCCAGAGCAGGTATTGGTAGTAAATTCATAAAACCTAGCATTATTGATAGAAATGCGGTAATATTCCAAAAAGATTCTGCACTCCATTCAGAGGGGAAGATACTTCCTATAGAAATAAAACCACCTAACCCTTTATAGGCACCAGTACTAGGATTAAAAATCTTTTTTAATTGCTTTACATAATTAGTTAATGTAGTCCAAGCTTTTTCAGTTCCAGCAGGAATAGCTTCTGCAAAAGAATATGACTTTTCTGATAATTTATAATACCCTAATTTTTCTAAGTCTTTCATCGGAAGTTGCCCTAAGCTCACTCCCAATTTACCTTGATTTGTAACCTGTACAGGAATGATTACCTCTTTATTTCCTCTTTTAACTTTAACCGTTGTTGTTTTTCCTTTTAAGATGTTTAATTGGCTTTTAGCTTCATCGAAATAAGTAATAGGAGTATTTCCAATTGCTGTTACAATATCTTTAGACTGTAATCCACTATTAGTATTAGGAGAATCTTTAGAAACTCCACCAATCACAAAAGGATAGCGAGGGGCTATAAACGGACCTGCAGCTTTATCACGTTCAATTAACTTAGAGATAAAGTCAACAGGTATCTTTTTTTCAAGAATCTGCCCATTTCTTTCAATAGAATAATTATTTCCATTAATGAACTCTGGAGTGAGCTCTCTGAATTTTTTAATTTTTTGACCATCAATAGTTAAAATTTTATCTCCTGTTTCTAATCCCAAATCGGTAGCTAAAGAATCTTGTACCCAAATACCATCTTTTAAACTATCATTAGGTAAGAATTTTTCACCGTATGCATACATTAACATGATGTAGATAAAAATACCTAACACGAAATTTACAAAAACTCCACCTAGCATAATAATCAAACGTTGCCATGCCGGCTTAGAGCGAAACTCCCAATCTTTAGGTGCTTCTTTCATCTGTTCAGTATCCATACTTTCATCAATCATTCCTGCAATTTTAACATAGCCTCCTAAAGGAATCCAGCCGATACCATAAACGGTTTCTCCAATTTTCTTTTTGAACAATGAGAATTTATAATCAAAAAATAAATAGAATTTTTCTACCTTAGTTTTAAACAATTTAGCAGGGATGAAATGCCCTAATTCATGCAGCACAATTAAAAGAGAAAGACTTAGTATGAATTGCGATGCTTTTATTAATATTTCCATGTAGTTTTTTATATCAAAAATTAAAACGCACAAATGTACGTTTTTATGTAGAGTTCTAAAAAGAAAGTAGCTTTAGCTATTTTTCTTTTAACAAAGTTTTAGAAATAGTACCTTTTTCTGTTGTTATTTTAACAAAATAAGTTCCTTGTTGTAAGTTTTTTATGTTTATGTTTTTTGTTTTTGGATTTATGTTTTCAAAAATAACTTGACCTAGTGCGTTATAGATGCTTAACTTTTCTATCTTGATGATGTTACCTGTTATTATTCTTAAAGTTTCTCCTGCAGGGTTAGGGAAGATTGAAATAGCATTGTCTAAGACTTCATTTTTTACGTCTAGGGTAAGGTTATTGGATTTTGAAATAATATCGCTTTCTGGATCAAAAATTAAAGTTGAAATATCAAAAGAAGTTGTATGGTTAAATACTTGTCCATTATTAGTGTGCGCTACTTTGAAAACTTCCTCTTCTCCATTAGTTCCAATAACCTTAAAAGTGAGAGGCATTTCGAAAAAAGAAACACTATTGTGAGATGGGGTTTGGTGTACCGTAATACGTATTGATTTTCCATAGTTGTCTGCTTGAATTTGATAGCTAGGATAGCCTTCTCCAGTGTACCAATCATTAAAAAACTCCGTTAAATCTTGGCCGCTAGCAGTTTCTAAATGTTGTTTTAGTTGGTAGGTTTTAGCATAGCCATAGGCCAATTCAGGATCTTGTAAATAAGCTTTAATTCCATTGAAAAAATCAGTATCGCCTAGTTTATAACGTAACATATGAACAAGCATAGCTCCTTTGTTGTAACTTAAACGAGAGCTAAATATTCTACCGATAGAGGTTGTGTCTGTACAAAAAACAGAACCAGAACTTTGTGAGGTAATACTGCTAGTTTTTCTTTTTTTCCAATTAATAAAGGCTTCCTTGCCGTCTAAATTTTCAACGGTTAATCCAGTTAAATAGGTAGCAAACCCTTCATTTAGCCAAATATCTTCCCAAGAACCACAAGTAATTTTGTTGCCAAACCATTGATGTGCTAGTTCATGAGCAATAAGACCGCGGCTGAAATTTCCCATAAAAGAAATGGTAGTATGTTCCATTCCTCCTCCCCATCCAAATTGAGCGTGCCCATATTTTTCGTTAGCAAATGGGTAAATTTCAAACAAATCACCAAATAAATTCATGATATCCACAGTAACAGGTGTTTGGCTTTGTGCTGAAATTAAGCTTTCAGGATAAACGTAATTATCTATGCTGAAATTACCATTAGCAACATGATGAGAGTATTTGCTATAATTAGTTACGGCAATGGCTATTAGGTAAGCGGGGATTTTATATTCGTGCCTCCAATGAGTTGTTTTAGTAGTTCCTGAGGTAACTTCAGATTTTAATAAACCATTAGATACTGCGGTATATTCAGAAGGGGCATTGATATAAACGTCGATAACATCTATTTTATCATTCAAGTCTTGTTTACAAGGCCACCAACCTTTTGCTCCGTAAGGTTCAGAAAGCGTCCATAATACAGGAGTTCCATTATGGGTTCCTACCTCAAAAGAGCCAAAGCCACTACTTACAGGATTTCCACTATAGGTTACGGTTAATGAATCTAAAGTACCTGAACTTTGAGTAGAAGGTAACGTAATGATAAGTTCATCATTGGAATTGGTTGTAAAAGGAAGGTTTGCACCTCTTTGAGTTACAGAAGATACGGTTAGGTTATTAGCCATGTCAAACACAATTTTATTCATATTCATATTGGCAATGAAATGAGTAGTTACATGACCGCTAATATGTGCTTTTGTAGGATCAACATTCCATACCAATCGGTGGTACTTTACATCATAGTTAGTAGTGTTTGCGTTGTTTTGAAAGTGCATTTTTTTCAAACCAGCTTTTTTTTCAGCGAGAATGAGCTCTTTTAAATAAGAATCTTTATAAAATGTTTTTTTTTGACTGAAAATAGAGAAGGATAAAAGGCAAAATAGTAGAGAAAGATATTTCATTAGAACCTAATTTTGTAAATTTGAAACGTAAATATAATTACTTTTGATGAATCTTCAATTTTTTAAAAAATCTAAATATACACTGATTTTTATAATCGTGTTTTCTGCAATAGCAATTCCTGTGTTTTATCATTTGTTAAAAGTAGATAAAAAACTACGGATATATAATCCAGTAGATTTTAACCCTCGGTTAGTGGATGCCTCTGTAAAACACGTAAAAAAGAATCATACAATTGCTGATTTTAAGCTTGTAAATCAGAATGGAAAAATCATCACCAATAAGAATTACGATGGAAAAATTTATATAGCTGATTTCTTCTTTACTCGATGTCCTTCAATTTGCGTTTTAATGGCGGATAATATGATGAAGCTACAAGAGTATTATAAAAATGATGAAGATATTATGTTCTTATCACATTCAGTAACTCCTGTTATTGATAGTGTTTCTGTGCTAAGAGCATATGCAAACAGAAAGGGAGTTATTGATGAAAAATGGAATGTAACTACAGGAAGTAAAAAACATATTTACGCATTAGCACGTAAAAGTTATTTTGCAGTATTAGACGAAGGGGAGGGAGATGAAGATGACTTTATTCATACGGAAAATTTTGTTTTAATTGATAAAGAGCGTAGAATAAGAGGTTCTTATGATGGAACAGATAAAAAAAATATTCAAAAAATCATTGATGATATTCAAATGTTAAAAGAAGAATATAGCAGAAGGTAGGTTATAATTTATTTCCTTCATCATCAAAATTCTTATTCAATTCTTGCTCTGTTTTTATTACGGATACAGCTAAAGAAAGAATCATAATAGCCATTGGCTGCCAATTTATATTTGGATTTAAATAAACAAAAAGCATCGCTGAAACAAAAGAAATTGCTGAGTAAATTAAAAATTGCTTATTAAAAAAAGAATTGGCATATTTCCATACAGTGTCATTTTTCATTGCTTTATTGGTTCTATACCCATAAATTGAATTTATTTTTTTAGGAGGAAAGAAGTAAAAAACAATGCTAAGAGCAAATAGCAGTCCGTTTACCGATAATACATAATAATAAGGATTCATTCGTTTAGTTTTTTATAGATGCAATGATATTTTTTAAAAATAAATTCATATCTGCATTTTTGGTTAGTCCCATTCTAACAACCACCATTTCTTGATCTGGCAAAATAAAGACATTTTGACCTTGATACCCATTAAAAGAGTAAGTATTTTTTGGAATATCAGGATAGTGCCCTTTTGTATTTAGCCATATTTGAGCTCCATATCTACCATTGGAAGTAGGGGTAGGAGTTGTAGCATAGTTTACCCATTCTTTGTCGAATAAATTTTCGTTATTCCAAGTTCCATTGTGTAAATATAACAACCCTAATTTACTCCAATCTCTTGGAGTAGCCCAAGCGTAGGAAGATCCTACATAATTACCTGATAAATCGGTTTCAATAACCATAGAATTCATACCTATTTTATCAATTAAAGCCTCGTACCAGTAGTTTAAGTAAGTTTGATGAGATCCAAGGATCTTTCGTAAAATTCCAGAAAGTAAATTGGTAGTTCCAGAGGAGTAATTCCATGTTTGATTTGGCTTCCCTATTAAAGGTTTATTTATTTGACTTCTGCTCATATCTGGTTCTAAAAACAACATTTTGGTAACATCAGAAATACTATTATAATCTTCCGTCCATTCCAATCCACTATTCATTTGTAGTAAGTTATGAATAGTTATGTGTTGCCTTTTATCGTTTTTCCACGCATCTATTGGAGCAGTATCGCGTATGTTTATTTTACCTTGATGTTGTAGGATTCCAAAAAGGGTACTTGTAATACTTTTTGTCATGGACCAACCTAAAAGTTTGGAATCTTTATTAAAGTTATCAGCATATCTTTCTGCAATAATATGATCTTTATACACGACCAATGCTGCCCGAGTCTTATGAATAGGATTGAATAAAAAAGAAATAGCTTCATTTAGCTTTGTATAATCAATATTCGAAAAAATAGAGTCTTTAGGAGTGGCATTTCCATAGGGGTATGGAATAGTATTATTAGGTAGGCTCCGTGCTGGTACAAGAACAGGTTTCTCTGTACTTACTCCATCAATGGTTAACACACTTCCTATTCCTTCTCTATAAACAGCTTTTCTTTTAAGGAGCCCTATTGCTGTGGTAGTAACCTGTTTTTCGCTGTTATTAATAACATCTTTAGCTAAATTTATAGGGAAGAAATTGTGATCTGTTTCATCCGTAAAATCAGCATTTCTTCCTGCTAAAAAAACGGCAGAACTCATGTTTTTTGCAGAATAACCAGCAATGATATTAAGTTTTGAATAGTTGTAATAAATAGTGGTTGTTAGTAATATACATACTATAAAAAAGATGCGCTTTGTTGATTTCACAGAGAATTGTTTTGAAATAAATTGACTTATAGAATAAGGATACTAACAAATATAAGAATTTATGTAGCCCTTTTTAAGTAATTTTAAAAAACAACAAGTACCTTTGTTTTCTTAAATAGTTTAGAAATGTTTTCGGTAGAAAAAATACGTACAGATTTTCCTATTTTACAAAGAACTGTAAACGGAAAGCCATTAGTTTACTTTGATAATGCAGCAACTTCTCAAACACCTAAAGTAGTAATAGATGCAATTGTTGATTACTATTCGGGGTATAATGCAAATATCCATAGAGGAGTACATACATTAAGTCAGGAAGCAACAGATAAATATGAAGAGGCGCGTATTAAAATTCAACAACACTTTAATGCAAAGCATCCTTATGAGATTATATTAACTTCTGGTACAACAGATAGTATTAATATTGTAGCTTCTGGATTTGCTTCTTTACTGGAAGAGGGAGATGAGATAATTGTTTCTGCATTAGAGCATCATTCAAATATTGTGCCTTGGCAAATGCTTTGTGAAAAAACAGGGGCGGTCTTAAAGGTAATCCCTATGAATGAAGATGGAACATTAAAAATGACTATCTATCATGAATTGCTAAACTCAAAAACAAAATTAGTATTTTGCAATCATGTTTCCAATGCACTGGGAACTATTAACCCTATTAAAAAACTTATTCAAGCAGCTCATAAATTTGGAGCATATGTTTTAATTGATGGAGCACAAGCTACGCCACACATTAAGCCTGATGTACAAGATTTAGATGTTGATTTTTATGTGGCATCTGCTCATAAAATATGTGGCCCAACAGGGGTGGGACTATTATATGGAAAAGAAGCATTATTGCAAAAGTTACCTCCTTATCAAGGAGGGGGGGAAATGATTGAAACCGTAACATTTGAAAAAACTACATATGCGGGATTGCCACATAAATTTGAAGCAGGAACACCTAATATTTGTGGAGGGATTGCTTTTGGTGTTGCGTTAGATTATATGAATAAAATAGGTTTCGATGCTATTGCTGCTTATGAAAATGAGCTATTAGCATATGGTACTGAAAAGTTGAAAGAAATAGAAGGATTGACGATTTATGGGACCGCTGAAAAAACGGCTGTAATTTCTTTTAATATTGAAGGAGTGCATCCGTATGATATAGGAGCTATTTTAGACAAATTAGGAGTTGCCGTAAGAACAGGCCATCATTGTGCGCAACCAATAATGAATTTTTATGGCATCCCAGGAACAGTAAGAGCTTCTTTCGCTTTTTATAATACCAAGCAAGAAATAGATGTTTTGATAGAAGCAGTAAAAAAGGCTAAAAAAATGTTAACCTAAGGTCTTTTATGGTAATTCTAAAAGATGTATATTTGAAGCATGAAAAAGAGTTTAGGTTACCAAACAACAGTTGATTTTTACGATTGTGACGCTGCAATCATAAACACCACAACTTCCATAAAAAAAATTTTAGAGAAAGCTGCTCAAATCATGGATTTATCTGTGGTAAATACGACCATTCACGAATTTTCCCCTATAGGAATTAGTGGGGTTATTGTGATTAAAGAAAGCCATATCGCCATTCATACTTGGCCGGAGCATAAGTATGTTGCATTAGATTTCTTTACATGTAATAAGTCTTTTGATTTAGAGGAAGGGATATTGTGGATCAAGGAGCAGTTTAAATCAAAACGGTTAGAGAAAAATTCAAGTCAACGAGGTTTTTTAGAGAAGATCATATAATGTTTATTAAGCAAAAAATAGCATTATTATTTGATGATGAAAGAAGACCTTTAGAAAAAGGTGAATTTGTAGAGTATTTTATTTCTTCATTGATTATTATTAACGCTATAGCTATATTGCTAGAGTATTATAATTTATTGTCAATAATTCCATTTTATATACTTTATCTGATAAAAGTAGATTTAAGGATGCTTAGTCTGTTAAGGCTTGTAAAGTTGAAGAGGTACTTTAAATCGTTAAGTATTATAAAAAACGAAATTATAGGAACCCTTTTTCTAGTGCTTATATTACTTATTTTATCATCAATGTTAATGTATAATATAGAGAAAATAGCTCAATCAGAAGCGTTTCAAAATATAGAACAAGCGTTATGGTGAGTAGCAGCAACGTTGACTACTGTTGGTTATAGAGATATTTATCCTGCAACAGGAATAGGTAAGATATATAGCTTTATTAGGTATTGGTATTGTTGCGTTACCAGCAAGAATCATCAGTTCCGTTTATATTGAAGAGATAAGAAAATTAAAGGAAATAAAAAAATATTGTGAATGCCCGCATTGCGGAAAAAAATTAGTTGATATGTTTTGGAATAGCTCAAAAGAATATGATTTAGACAAGTTGAAAGTAGGACACACTTTTACTTTATATAAGAAGAAATGGGAAATTAAAGAAATAGGCAGGTACGATTGGCGTATGGACAATTCTAGTGTAGAATATAAAATCGTTTCGGGGCATCAGGAAGCTTTTTTGGAAGTGGAATTTTATAAAGGAGTTTATGAAGTTACTTATTCAGAAGCTGTTTCTATAGAGGATACACGTTTAATTGAAGCAATTTGTACAGAAGAAATTGTATATGAAAATAAATTGTTTCAATTAGATGAAAAATATAGTGGCGATTATAAAAACCTAACAACTTCCTCTCCTAGAGAAAATTTAGAGTGCTTTTTGTTCTATACAGGGGAAGAAGAGTTGTTAACTATTGAAAGATGGAGTGATGGAACATACGAGGCCTTTTTAGGAGAAGAATTAAAAGCAAAAAAAATAAAAGATATAAAAGAAAATTAAATATGAAAAAAGTATTACATGTATTCCTGGTAGGATTCTTGTTGATGGGATGTTCAAAAGGTAGCAAACCACCAAAAACAGTGGCTATTGAACCTACAGAAAGAATTATTAAGCAATATAAAGGGAAAGAGTTTTCAATTGTTTTAGATGATATGAAAATAGAAGAGGAACCTAGCTTGATGGTTTATCAGCAAAAGTATAAGATATTGACTTTAAAAAAGGATTCCTTGCATGTTAAAAAAACACCTTGGGAAACGGTGAATAAAAAATTTTTTAAAGCACATGAGAATGATTTAGGAATGGAAATCGTATCTAGTCATAATGGGAAATTATCTAGAGTAGCAAGGCCGGTAGGATTTGGGTGGGCTATTGGGAATAAGAAACATGGAGAATGGGAAGCCGTTCAAAAAGATTCAACTAATAAAAGTTCGACAAATCATTCTTCTCAACGACGTTGGAAAACATATTCTTCAAGTCCATTTTTTTGGCTTTGGTTAGGGTCGAGAAGAAATATTTTTAGAAATGATTATAGTGGCTTTCAGTCTTCTAATCATAGAGGGAGTTCTTATTATGGAAATAAAGATGCCAGAGGGAATTATACTTATGGAACGAGAAGTGCACATGAAAAGACAGCAAGAAGTTCTTTTTTCTCAAGAAAAAAAGAGCATACAAATAGATGGAATAGTTTGAGTGGTACATCATCAAGGAGTTCGTCAAGGTACTCAAGCGGTTCATCGACTAGATCTCGTTCTGGTGGTTACGGAAAATAATAGCTTTGAGATATACTAAAAAACAAAAATCGTTTGCGTTAAAAGTAGCTTTATTTGCTACTGGAATTAGCGGAATTGTAGCGGAGTACATCTTGTCTACATTGGCATCTTATTTTATAGGAAATGCTATTTTACAATTTACCCTAATCGTGTCCATTATGCTATTTGCGATGGGATTGGGTAGTCGGTTAAGTAAAAAGTTTACAAAGCAAGTAATTGCTTACTTTATTGTTACAGAGTTGATTTTGTCAGTGTTAGTGTCCTTTTCTGCATTGATATTGTACGTAACTTATGGAGTTACGGATGTTTCTTGGTTAGTGATTTATATTTTATCTATTGCTATAGGTTTGCTCATAGGACTTGAAATTCCATTTGCAACAAGAATTAACGATGAATTTGAAGAACTCCGATTAAACATATCGAATATTTTAGAAAAAGATTATTTCGGTAGCTTAATTGGAGGCCTTTTCTTCGCTTTTGTAGGACTCCCATATCTAGGTCTTACCTACACACCTTTTATGCTAGGAATATTGAACTTGGGAGTTTCTTACTATTTGTTTAGGGTTTTAAAGGAATATGTTCCTATCAACATAATAAAGAGATTACAACTGTCCTATATTATTGTTACGTTATCAATTCTTTTGGGGCTATATTTTGCAAAACCTATCGTAAAGTTTGGAGAACAGGTAAAATACAAAGATAAAATAGTATATACTGAGCAAACGAAATATCAGAAAATTGTATTAACAAAATGGAAGGAATGGCATTCTTTGTATATAAATGGAAATCAGCAATTGTCTTCTTTTGACGAGTTTATGTATCATGAGCCTATGGTGCATATCCCTATGCAGTTAGCAGGAGCTACTAAGAATATCTTAGTATTAGGAGGGGGTGATGGCTGTTTGGCGAGAGAGGTTTTAAAGTATCCTAATGTTGAAAAAATAACATTAGTAGATTTGGATGAAAGGATGATTGATTTAGGGAAGAACCATGAGGTATTAAAAGAACTAAATCAGAATGCAATGAATAATTCTAAGCTAAAGATTGTGATTCAAGATGCCTTTAATTTTTTAGAAGAGGTAAAAGAAAGGTATGATGTTATTTTTGTAGATCTTCCAGACCCTAATAATGTTGATTTAAATAAATTATATACAAAAGAGTTTTATAGCTTATGTAATTTAAAATTGCAAGAAACAGGAATCCTTATTACGCAGGCAGGAAGTCCGTATTATGCAACTAAAGCATTTTATTGTATTGATAAAACAATGAAAGCAGCGGGTTTGCGAACGATGCCAATGCATAATCAAATACTTACTTTAGGAGAGTGGGGCTGGGTTATGGCTAAGAAGAAAGAGATATTATTAGAGCAGATAAAGGCAGTTAAGGTAACTTCTTTAAATTTAAAATGGCTAACTAACAGCGCACTCCCTCAGTTAACTTCGTTTGGAAAACCTCTAGTAGATACTACAGGAATACAAATCAATACTATTTTTTCTCCCAAACTTTATACTTATTATAGACAGGGTAATTGGGATTTGTATTAAAGAAATTTTTCTGATTTTTAGATGTGTTTTTAAGCATATTGGTAGATTTGGTTGTTTAAAAATGACGTTTTTTTACTTTTTTTGTTAAAAAAATATTTTTAATGTATTATGTTGTTTTTCGCTTCCCAAGTGATTGGTAAAGGCTTTGCGAGGTAAATATTCATATTTAATAAAAAGATTATTTATATAATAAAAAACTATATATTTGAAATCGTCAATGAAAATAGTTTTTTATTAGTTTTATATCTGTTTTTTAACAGTTTTATTGTATTAAATATTTTTCATTAACTTTTTTAACACGTATTTTGTGTTTCGTAACAAAATAATTTAACTAAATTTAATTTTCACAACATGAAAAGAGTATTTTTATCGTTAGCCGTAGTCGCTGGGGTTTTAATTGGGTGCCAAGGAAGTTCAACTGATATACCTGTAAGTCAAGAGGCAAAAATTGATATGAGCGATTTTTACGTTCATACAGATTCTGATGATACAGAAGAGAGGGGAGCAAGCGGGGAAAGATGTCATTCAATGAAGGTGCTAAATAGGCAGTTGAGGCAGAATCCGAGTTTATATAAAAAGATGTATGATGTAGAGTATGCTACAAGAAAAAATATAGCAGCAAAGGGAAAACCAGGAGGCGGAAAGCCAGGAGGTGGAGGAAACGGGGGAGATGTAGATGTAGCCCCTATTGAAGATGGATTAGGAATTATTAATATTCCAGTTTATGTTCATATTGTTTATCCGAATGCAAATGTAATTTCTGATGCTCAAGTAACTTCTCAAATGAATGTGTTAAATTCAGATTTTAGGAGTATTAATACAGCGCAACTCCCTTCAGGAACTACTTTTGCAAATGATGCAACAGATGCAGGGTTTAGTTTTTCTCTAGAAGGGGTGTTTAGACATAATGATTCTAGATCTTCTTGGGGAACTAATGATGCCATAAAAAGTGCTTATCCTCCTATAACACCTTCAACTCATATGAATATTTGGGTTTGTGAAATAGGTGGAGGTATTTTAGGGTATGCTCAGTTCCCAGGAGGAAGTCCTTCTACAGATGGTATCGTATTAGGCGGAGATTATTTCGGTATTACAAGTGGTTCATATGGAGGAGGAAGAACAGCCACCCATGAAGTAGGTCATTATTTAAACTTACGTCATATTTGGGGTGATGGTAGATGTCGTCAGGATGATTTTGTAGCAGATACACCATCTGCAGATGCTTCTAACGGAGGTTGTCCAACATTTCCAGATGTAAGTTGTAAAAGTGCAGATATGACGATGAATTATATGGATTATACTTATGATGCTTGTATGTATATGTTTACAGATGGTCAACGTAACAGAATGAGAGCTATTTTTGCCTCAGGAGGTGCAAGGGCTTCAATGATTAACTAAGTGGGAAACTTCAATATCTTAATTTAAGATAAATAAAGAACTCTTTGGATAATTTATTCAAAGGGTTTTTTATGGGATAAAGGATCTCTAAAATAGCATCCTGCTAAATTTAAGAGTAATGAAGAGTTGACAATAAGAATATTAAATAATGGCATAAAAGTTGTATATTGTGCAGTAGAAATGTATTTATTAATCAACAAAAAATAAGAAAAATGGGATTATTTTCATTTATTAAAGATGCTGGTGCTAAGGTATTTGGTATTGGTAAAACAACTGAAGAAGAAGCAGTAGAAAAAGCAATGAAATTAGTGGATGCAGTTAAAGCGCTAGATCTATCTGTGGAAAATTTATCTGTGAGCGTAGAAGAAGACAAAGCGGTTGTGTCAGGAGAAGCGGCGGACTTACCAACAAAAGAAAAGGTAGTTTTAGTGATAGGGAATACAAATGGTATTGCTACTGTAGAAGATAATATGACAGTAGCAGAAGTGGAAGTTATAGAAGAAGAAATAATGGCTCAGTTTCATACAGTAGAACGTGGAGATACGCTAGGTAAAATAGCAAAGGAATATTATGGAAATGCGATGAAATATCCTGAAATTTTTGAAGCTAATAAACCAATGCTGTCTCATCCTGATAAGATTTACCCAGGACAAGTATTGAGAATCCCACCTTTAATGGATTAGTTATTAGATCAATAAAAATAACAAGTGCTGCGTTTCGTGGCACTTTTTTTTTGAAAGTAGTGGTAAGATGGACGTTTGAAAAAAGAAGGTGTTAAAAAGCTTTTTTTTGTTTAAAAATTAATAATTATCTGCACCTTTGCGGGGTAAATAAAAGAGATTATAAGTTCATGAACACTAGAACACTTCCGCTTGTTGCGGCTTCAATTGCAACAATAATTTATGGGGTAACATTCACCGTTGCAAAAGAAGTAATGCCTTTGTATATTAAACCTTTTGGTTTTATCCTTTTAAGAGTCCTTGGAGCTACGATTGTTTTTTGGCTATTGGGCTTATTTGTAAAGGGGCAATCCATTGAAAAAGGAGATTATAAAAGAATTATAATGGCTTCTTTTTTCGGGATAGGATTAAATATGCTATCTTTTTTTAAAGGATTGAGCTATACTACGCCTATTAGTGCTTCAGTAATGATGGTGATGTCTCCTATTTTAGTGTTGATTTTTGCAAGTATCATATTAAAAGAAAAATTAATTCCTCGTAAAATAGCAGGAGTAGCTATTGGTTTAATAGGAGCGATTGTTTTAATAGTTTATGGAAACTCATCATCTGTAAATGCTAAAAATATGGTGTTTGGAAACTTTTTAGTTTTTATAAATGCAGCATCTTATGCAATGTATTTAGTAATTGTAAAAGAGTTAGTTTCTAAATATAACCCCATTGTTTTTGTTAAATGGCTGTATTTATTCGGGTTGCTATTTGTGGTTCCTTTTGGTTTTTTAGAACTCATGGAGGTCTCATGGAGTACAATGCCTATGAATATTTATGCCAAAGTTGGATTCGTTGTTTTATTTACTACATGTGTGACTTATTTGTTCAATTTGTTTGCATTATCTAAATTAAAACCAACAACAGTAAGTGTTTTTATATATTTACAACCAGTTATTGCTTCTATATATGCATTATTGGTGGGAAGTGATAGTTTAAATACAATAAAAATTTCTGCAACATTGTTAATATTCTTAGGGGTGTATTTAGTAACCAAGCAAGTAGCTACAACTCCCAACAAATAACTGTATATTTGCCTTCCATAAAAATGAAATTATGATACAGTCAATGACGGGATATGGAAAGTCCATATTACAATTACCAACTAAAAAAGTAACGATTGAAATTAAATCGTTAAATAGTAAAAATCTTGATCTAAATGTTCGTATTCCGTCGTATTATAAAGAAAAAGAGCTGGAAGTAAGAAAGAAGTTAGCTTTTAACTTAGTAAGAGGAAAAGTTGACTTTTCTATTTACATAGAAATGACAGCTGATGAAACTTCAACAGTAATTAACAATGCAGTAGTAAGAGAGTACATTCAGCAGTTAAGAAATGTAACTCAGGCTGGATCTTCTGATGATATTGAACTTTTGAAAATGGCTGTTCGTATGCCGGATGCCTTAAAAACGGAAAGAGAAGAACTAGATGAGGAAGAATGGAGTCAAATTAATGAGCACATTGAAGAAGCTATCAAAGAAATTGTAAAGTATAGGATAGATGAGGCAGCTTCTTTAGAAGAGGATTTTAAATTAAGAATTGCAAATATAAAACTAGCATTAGAAGAAGTAAAAGCACTTGATGGAGAGAGGATAAAACATGTAAAAACACGTTTAGAAAAAGCTTTAGCAGATCTAAAAGTTGAGGTAGATGAAAATCGTTTTGAACAAGAATTAATTTATTATTTGGAAAAACTAGATATTAATGAAGAAAAAGTTCGTCTAGCAAATCATTTGGACTATTTCTTACAAGAGTTAGCAAATGATACATCTAATGGAAAAAAATTAGGGTTTATTGTTCAAGAAATAGGAAGGGAAATAAATACTACAGGATCTAAGGCTAACTTTGCTCCAATGCAAAAATTAGTTATTCAAATGAAAGATGAGTTAGAAAAGATAAAAGAACAAATTTTAAACGTTTTATAGCAAAATGACTAAAGAATTTAAAGGAAAACTATTTGTGTTTTCAGCACCCTCAGGCTCAGGAAAAACAACAATCGTACGTCATTTACTGGCTCAAGAACGATTTAATTTAGAGTTTTCTATTTCAGCAACTTCTCGTAATCCTAGAAGCAATGAAAAAGAAGGAGTAGATTATTATTACATTTCATTAGAAGATTTTAAGCAGAAAATAAAAAAAGAAGAATTTTTGGAATGGGAAGAGGTTTATAGAGATAATTTTTATGGAACTCTAAAGACGGAAGTTGAACGGATTTGGGCAAAAGGTAAGCATGTAATTTTTGATATTGATGTTAGAGGAGGATTAAGAATTAAAGAAAAATTCCCAGAAGAAACTTTAGCGGTCTTCGTAAAACCACCAGATATTAATGAACTATTAAAGCGCTTAAAAAAAAGAGGAGAAGAGAGCGATGAAAAAATAGCAGCAAGAATAGCAAAGGCACCAATAGAATTAGCCACTGCACCTATGTTTGATAAAACAATAAAGAACTATGATTTAGCAGTAGCTTTAAAGGATGCAGAGAGCTTAGTAGATGAATTTTTAGGAACCTCTCCAGTATAATCATGTCAAAGAATATAGGTTTATATTTCGGAACATTTAACCCCATACATATAGGGCATTTAATAATCGCGAACTATATGGTAGAAAATTCTGATTTAGATGAAATATGGATGGTGGTAACTCCTCATAATCCATTTAAAAAGAAAAGTACATTATTGGATAATTACCATCGGTTAGAAATGGTTTTTAAAGCTACAGAAGGATATGATAAAATAAAACCTTCTGATATTGAATTTAATTTACCTCAGCCGAATTATACGGTACATACTTTAGCTCATATTTCGGAGAAGTATCCAGATCATCAATTTAATTTGATAATGGGAGAGGATAATTTAAAAGGGCTTCATAAATGGAAAAATTATGAAACAATTTTAGAAGACTATGAAGTATATGTATATCCTAGGATTTCGGAGGGTAAGGTAGCTACTCAGTTTGATAACCATCATAAAATACATAGGGTAGAAGCCCCTATAATACAAATTTCTTCAACAATGATTCGAAATCAAATTAAGGAAGGAAAAAATAGCAAACCATTGCTTTCTGCTACCGTCTGGAAATATATTGATGAAATGAATTTCTATAAAAAATAGCAAAGTTTATTGGAAATAAGCGGGAGGTATAATGTTGCACCTCTCGCTTATTTTTTTCATTGTGGTTAATATGAATTCGTTTCTCTAATCAAATGAATATATACAGGGTAATGATCACTATACCCTCCTGTGTATTTCCCCCTTGAAAAACTTCTTTTAGGATACCCTTTATAACGCCCCTTTTTGTTTATTAGAAATTGTTTATTAAAAATGGAGGCATTGAATAATTTATAAGATGAAAAATCTTTTTTATTCTTATTTAATAGAGAAGAACTAATTAAAATTTGGTCAAATAAATGAAGTTGGTCTCTATGCCCGAGCGTACTAAACCCTCTTCGGAACATATCTTCATAAGGATTGTATATGTCTTGTTTATTTACATTGCGTTTTTTACGCTTAGTTTTTAATACATTTTTGAAGCTACTATTAATAGGGTCATCATTAAAATCTCCCATAATTAGTATTTTACCGTTTTCGTCTTGATTTCTAATCTTTTGAATGATTTGAGTAACTTTATAAGCTGCTTTTTCTCTTAAAGGACTACTTTTTTCCTCTCCACCTCTACGAGAAGGCCAGTGATTTATGATGATGTGCACCAATTCGTTGTCCAAATATCCTGTAACTAATAAAATATCTCGCGTATGCTTTTTTCTGTTTTCTACATAAATATTAGGATTGAATACTTCATAATGCGTAGGAGTAAAGTATTTTTTTTGATATAAAAGAGCTACGTCGATACCTCTTTCGTCAGGAGAATCAAAATGGATAATATCATACATACCTTTCAGTTTTTTAGTATTTATTAGGTTTTGTAAAACAGTATTGTTTTCAGCTTCGGCAATTCCTAGGATAGCTGGACTTGTTTTTGTTTTTTCTTTTCCTATTTGGGAAATTACTTCGCTTAATTTAGCAATCTTATCCCAATATACCTTGCTTCTATTTTCACGAAGTTTCATGATAGGGCTAGCTTCATCATTTTTGGTGATGTCATTGATGGTGTCAAATAAGTTTTCAAGGTTATAAAAAGCGACGGTTCTTATATCGTATCTTTTTTTTTGTTGAGAAAAACAGATAGTGATACTTAATATAAAAATAAGTGTGAATATTTTCTTCATAGGTTTAAAGTTTGCTATAAAATAAATAAAAAAAATGTTTTTTTAAATGACAAATAATGTTAAATGTTGATTTTTAAATAGTTACATTTGAATTGGAAAAGAAAAATCGAAAGCTATGAAAAAAAATGGAATTATAATACTATTGAGTTTACTGTATAGTTTTTCTTCGTTATCTCAAAACTTCATTCAAGGCACGATTCTGAATAGCAATTCGAAAAAACCTATAGAAGGTGTAGCTGTTTATATCAAAAAACTTTCTTTAGAAAGAAAAACAAGCTTTAAAGGGATATTTGTATTCGAAGGTCTTCCTAATGGAGAGTATTTACTAGAAGTTAGAAAGGAAGGGTATAGTGCTCAAAAATATCCAATAGTTTTATTAGGAAAAAGGATACTTTTAGGAGAGCTTCTTATGGATGAGATAAACGATATCAAAGAGCCAGAAATGAGTACAATTCTAATTTCCGATGAAGAACTAGATTCAGAAAGAAATAGCATAGATAATATTTCAGGGTTATTACAGGCATCGAAAGGAATTTATTTACGAGCAGCAGCCTTTGATTTCAGTACTTCTTTTTTTAAGATACGAGGGTTAAATTCAGAAAATAGTAAGGTGTTAATCAACGGGGTTGAAATGAATAAGTTTACTACAAAGAAACCCTTATGGAGCAATTGGGGAGGGCTTAATGATGTATTTAGAAACCAAGATTTCACCAGTGGTTTAGGGGCTTCAAATGTTAGTTTTGGAGGGCTTTTAGGAACCGTGAATATGAATACGAGGGCTTCTGAATATAGAAAAAGAATCAAACTATCAATGGCCACTACTAATAGAAGTTATCAGCAAAGAATTATGGCGTCTTATACTTCTGGAATGCTAAAGAATGGATGGGCTTTTGCTATTTCAGCAGGGAAGAGAATCGGAGAAGAAGGATTTGTAGATGGAACGTTATATGATGGAAACTCGTTATTAATTTCTGTAGAAAATAAAATGAATGATAAGCATAGTATTAATCTTACAGGAATTGCTGCTTTTAGTAAAAGAGGAAAATCTTCAGCAAATACGGAAGAGGTGTATAAACTAAAAGGAATTAAATACAATCCTTATTGGGGGAACCAAGAAGGGAAGAAAAGAAATTCGCGTATAAAAAGGGTAGAAGAGCCCTTGTTTTTATG
This sequence comes from Tenacibaculum maritimum NCIMB 2154, assembly GCF_900119795.1. Lineage (NCBI taxonomy): Bacteria > Pseudomonadati > Bacteroidota > Flavobacteriia > Flavobacteriales > Flavobacteriaceae > Tenacibaculum > Tenacibaculum maritimum. The sequence continues at coordinate 3,273,512 of NZ_LT634361.1, read as the reverse complement.
TAATCACTATTGGACTATTTCTAATAAGGCCAGTTTAAATACAAATTTATTGTATCAGTTTGGAGAAATAGGGAATAGTCGATTGGAGTACAATGGGAGATTTTTAAATAAAAATGTAAAGGATGGAGAAGGGAATTTTTTTATAGGAGCATTAGGAGGGGTAAATCCGATTCCTACTTATTATAAAAAGCTTCCAAGCTATAGCTTACGAGAGCGCTATTCTAATGCTTATGAGGTAATGCAAGATTTCATCCAAAATGGGCAATTAAAATGGAGTGAATTGTATGAAAAGAATTTAGGAACTAAAGGAAATGCTGCATATATTTTGTATGAAGATCGTAATGATGAAACACAGTTCGTAGTCAATAGTATTCTTGATGTAGCATTGACAAAACATATACAACTGAATGCAAAAATAAAATATCAACGAGTAAATTCAGTCAATTTTGCCGAGGTTCTAGATCTTCTAGGAGGAGTTGGATATTTAGATATTGATCCGTTTGGAGATACTTATGAAAGTAAGCAAGTAAATAACCTAACTCCTAATAGAGTTGTAGCAAGAGGAAATCGGTTTAAGTATAATTATCAGCTTTATGCAAATACTATTGATGGGTTTATACAGGCACAGTTCAATTATAAAAAAATAGATTTTTATATAGCAGCAAATATGTTAAAAACAACATATCAGCGAAAAGGGATGTATAAGAATGGAAAGTACCCCAACTCCTCATTAGGAAATAGTAGTTCATTAAGCTTTACAGGTGTAAAAGGGAAAGCAGGTGTAACTTATAAAGTAAATGGAAGGCATTTGTTGGAGCTTAATGGGGGGTATATGGTTGAAGCCCCAAATGTTCAAAATACTTTTATAAATATCAGAGAGAGTAATGAAGTGATACCCAATGTTACGGAAGAGAAAAAATTAAGTGCTGATATTAGTTATATCTTGAGAACTCCTATAGTTAGTGGAAAGTTAACAGGATATTATACTCATATAAAAGACATGAGTGAAGTTTCATTTTATTATGTAAATGGACGCTCGTTTTCTAAGGAAGCATTGGTAGGAATTGATAAAAAGAATATAGGTTTGGAGTTAGGTGTTGAGTTGAATATAATGCCAACAGTTAATATAAAAGGAGTTGTAGGAATAGGGCAATATTTTTATGATAGTAATCCTGATTTATACCTTTATTATGATGGGAAAAGGCAATTTGAAGGAGTTTCATTTTTAAAAAATTATAGGTTGGCAGGAGGTCCTCATAGTGCATATTCTATAGGGTTTGAATATAAAGATCCAGCATATTGGTTCGTAGGAAGTACAGCCAATTATTTTAGTAACGCTTATGTTGCTATTGCTCCATTAGCTAGAACTGCTATCTTTTCTTTAGATCCAGTAGATGGTTTGCCTTTTAATGATTATGAACCGGTAGAAGCAAAAAAATTACTCGAACAAGAGCGATTTAGTGATTATTTAATAATAAATGTGATAGGAGGAAAATCATGGAGAGTAGGAGAAAATCGATATATAGGGCTTTTTGTAAGTGTTAATAATGTATTAGATACAATATATAAAACAGGAGGTTATGAGCAGCGTAGAAATGCTGATTATAGAGGTTTGAAAGAAGATAAAGCATTGAAAAATCCAATCTTCGGGAATCAATATTGGTATGGGAGAGGGGCAACTTATTTTGTTAATCTTACGTATTCATTTTGAACTTGTTATTTGATGAAATTGTAAAAAATAAAAAAAGAGAAAGATGAAAATAATTAAAATTAAAGGCATTTGTGTTTTATTAGTAATAAGTAATTTTTTGCTCTCTTGCATAGAGCATAGTTTTACGATACCGGATATTGTAATAAAAGAACCTGAGATTCATACAGAGTTGACCATCCATAAAGTTCAGAAAGATTTAATGCAGGAGTTTAGAGCAAATGGGAAGTTAACATACACTTATCCGATTAGGAAAGAACCAACATATGTTATAGGCTATGTTATTTCTAATGATAGTGAAGGTAATTTTTATAAAAAGCTGATAATACAAGATCGTCCAACGAATCCTAATGCAGGTCTTGAGGTTCGAGTTAATAGTAGTTCTTTAAATCAGGTATATGAAGTTGGTAGAAAAGTGTATCTCAAATTGGATGGGCTAACAGTAACTTATGATGATGGTCAGCCTTTAAATAGTATCAACCCTACCAATGCCATTCCAGGAAAGTTTACATTGGGGCTTTTAAATTATATGGGAAGATTAGAAGCGATTCCTTCTACATCTTATCGAGATTATATAGTGAGATCATCTGTTGTAGAAGCTATAAAGCCAACGACCATTCGATTAAGGCAAATAGAAGAAAAATATATAAATACTTTTGTTTCTTTAGAAGGGATTCAATTTGAAAAGCAGCAACTAGGAAAAACTTTTTCGGGAGAAGTAAATGATCAGTATGATGGATTTAGGGCTTTATTAGAATGTGAAACAGGGAACTCTATCTTTTTGCAAACAAGTACTTTTGCTAGTTTTAAATCTAATAGATTGCCTAGTAAAAGTGGTAAAATTAATGCTGTCTTATCAAAGGATTTTGGTGCTGATTTTTTTGTGCTATTAGTTAATACGCCTTCTGATTTAGATTTTGTTGAGTTGAATAGATGCGATCCTACTGTTTTGGCTTGTGATTCGGAGGGTACAAATACAGGGATTGTTATATATGAAGAAAATTTTGAAAACAGGAACTCAATAACTGATTTAGAAGTAGAAGGATGGAGAAATGTCAATGTGAATGGAGGGGATAATTTATTTGCGTTGAATAAAAGTAATGGGAATAACTCAGTACAATTAGGCGCTTTCAGGTCAGGAGAAAACCCAATGGAAGTGTGGTTGGTAAGTCCTCCAATTAATTTAGACGCTTCGATTAATGAGTCTCTATCTTTTGACACCTTAACAGGATACAATAATGGAGAAGCTTTGTCAATATGGGTTGCTGCTGATTTCACAGGAGATATAGAAAGTGCAACGTGGTTGCATATAGAAGATGCGAAACTAGCAGATGGTCCAGTATCAGGATATCAAACGAATTTCACCAATTCAGGTAGTGTTGATGTTTCTTGTTTGTCTGGAAATATTCATTTAGCGTTTAGATATTTAGGAGGAGATGGAACAGTTACAACTACTTTCCGTATTGATAATGTTAAGTTTACAGGGAGTGAATAGGGTTTTCATTATAAGAAAGTAGCATAAGAAATTTAGAGGATGTTGTTAAGGACTATTTTTTCATAGGACGCATTAAACCTTCTTGAGCAACAGAGGCTATTAATTTCCCATCTCTTGTATAAATATTTCCACAAGCAAAGCCACGTGCACCAAAGGAGTTAGGGCTTTCTATAGAAAAAAGCATCCAATCATTAAAATCAAAATCTCTATAAAACCACATTGAATGATCTAAGCTGGCCATTTGCGTATTTCCAAAATTAGCTTCGCTAGCATTTGGATTCAAGCAAGCTGTTAAGATATTATAATCGGAGAGGTAGGTTAGTATTTGTTGCTTTATAGGTAAACTTAAATTAGTGGTGGCTCCTTTTAATTTGAACCATACATCTAAAACGGGAGGGAGGTTTTTAACTTCTAACGGGTTAGGTACTTCGGTAGGTTTGAATTCAATAGGGCGCTCAATACTTAAAAAAGCTTTTAGTTTTTTAGGTAAAAAGGCGCCAAATTGATCTAAAATATCTGTCCAACTTAATAATTCTTCAGGTTGTTTTATCTCTTTTTTGATGGGCATTTGATGCTCATACCCTTTTTCTACCTTATGAAAAGAGCAAGCTAAAATAAAAATGGTTTTCCCATTTTGAGAGGCAGTTACCCTACGTGTAGAAAAGCTACCACCATCCCTAATTCGTTGCACATGATAAGTGATAGGTAGTTCTAAATTTCCTGCTTCTAAAAAATAAGAGTGTAATGAGTGTAGAAAGCGGCTTTCAGAAACTGTTCTATAAGCTGCGTTTAATGATTGTGCTAGTACTTGTCCTCCAAAAACATTAGGGCTTCCAATGTCTTTACTAGTACCTTCAAAATCATTGTTTCCTAAATCTTTCAATGTAAGGATTTCTAGTAATTCTTGTGCGTTTTTCATCTTTACAGGTAATTTTTTATGAATTTTTTGATTTAAAAGGATGCATTTGCTTAAATTCAGTAGGTTGAATTCGTTTTAAAAACAAGCTGAGAATTCGGTTTGGAATTGATTTTTTATGGCGTAAATAAATAGTTAAATCTTGTGGTACAGCTCCAATAGAACTTTTAATTTCGCTTGCGGTACGTCCAAAATTAATAATGCTTAATTTGTTTTTAATAGCGATTCCTATATAGTCGTATAACATACGTTGGTAAATAGCATATGTTTTATTTAGTTCGTAGTCTATTCCTACAAAATGAGCGTCCAATGCATTTTGATTTATCATACCTGATAAAAAACCTACCATTTTATCTTGTAAATAATAGGCTTGTAATATATAAGCTTCTTTTAAATTTTGCTTGAGTGCTTTATAGGTGTTTATATTGAAATCATTCAGATTAAAGTTTGCTTTGGTAGAAACTTTTTTATAAAGCTCTTCCATTTTAGGCAAGAAAAGATCAATATTATCTTCTGTAATAATTTTAGTATCTAAATCGATACTTTGCTTAAAAGCTTTTTTTGCTTTTACTCGGAATTTTGTTTTTAATACTGCTAGATAATCATGAAAATCATTCCATTTTTCATCCAAATAGAGCACCATATTAGGCTCTACATTGAAAGAGTAGTACTGTAAACCATGAAGTTCATCAGTAATAAAAAGTGATTCTTGTATGAAGTCTTTCAACATATAAGCATCAACCTTATTCTTAAGATCTTTTTTAGAGTTTGGAAAGTTTGTAATAGCTCTTGCTAAATCTTTTATAACTTCTTTTTTGTTTTCATGCTCTTTAATAAAAACTCCATGTTCTCCACTTACAAAGGTATTTCCACAAGTTACTATTTTAAGAGGTTTTTCTGTAGAGATAACTCCTAATTTATGCCCAATAGATTTTATTTTTTCTACAGCTGATAATACTTTGTTTTGAACATTATCTAGATAAAAATCAAGGATTTGTATGCTTGCAAAGGCTATTGGATTTTGATGAATGTCTAGTAGAACAATATAGGAAAATGAAATTTGTGGATTGTTTACTTCTAGTGCGCTTAAATATAAGGGATTAAAGTAGTTGTTATTAGTGCATTGAAGTTTTTCCCAAAGATCATTTGGAATTTCGTTTATTGATAAAAAATAACGAGCATTAGGGGTATTGTTATTACAGGATAAAATCTTCACTTAAGAGCTTTATAATTGGGGCGTAAATTACTAAAAGTTTACTGAATACAAATCATGAGATGATTTTATTCCAAATAGGAACTTTTAGAACTTTGCTTATTTTTACCATGTCGCTTAAAAGGTGAGTTTTATCTCCATGATTTAGTAAATTATACCTATTACCGTTTTTAGTAATTATATTTAATTCATAAGAAGGATAACTATTTGAAGAGCGCTTGCTTTTAGAGAATTTTTCTATAATTTGTAGTGCGTATATTTCCTGAAATAAAATTTTCTTATTAAAAAAAGTAATGTCTTTTTTAAAGGTGTTGATATAAACCTTGGGTAAAGATAAGGCTATAAGGAAGATTCCTGTGAGTAAAAAAGGACCTCCAGAAGTAAAGAATAATTTACCTATTTGTATAAAAGAAAATGAAGAACAGAGTGATTCATAGTGTTGAACGATTGAGAAAAGAAGGTAGTTTCCCCCGATTAAAAAGAAGCTCCAAGCAAATACTTTTATAACTGGACTGGCCATTATCTGGTATCCATTTTTCGTCTTTTTTAAAATTTCACTTTTAAAATTACTACTGCTACTTTCTAAAGAGTTCCATGAAATTTGCTGAGCGATTCTATCTTTCTCTGGGTTTTCAAAATTAAAATTGATCCTTTTGCTTTTAGTTGCTTTCTTTTTATTAGAACTGTGGCAAAGCCCTATTATATAAATACCCATAAGGATTAAAATAATTAATAAACCTCCTGTTTTATAATACAGAAATTTTTGTCTTCTGTAAACCTTTGTGTGGATAGGGATAGTGATTTCTAATTTTTTAATTAAATGATTGTCTTTAGTGTTTGTTTTTTTTAGCTGTTTTAAAGAATCTAATGTATAAATGTTATTTCGAAGTGTTATTTGATGTTCTTTGTAATCATTATATTTTTTTTGAATTTCAGGAGCAATTACAAAAAGGATAAAACCAACAGGAATTACTAGAAATAACCAAGACCTGTTAAAAAATGATTTAGTCATAATTTTTTTTATTGCAAATTTGAGAATATTTTTAATTCTCCATGTAAAAAAGCTCCTTTGATTTTTAAACAAAGGAGCTTTTAAAATGCATAGAGATACATAAACTTATCCTACAATATTGATAATTTTTCCAGGAACTACAATTACTTTCTTAGGAGTCCTTCCTTGTAACTGTGATAATGTTCGCTCATCTGCCATAACAATTTTTTCAATTTCTTCCTTATTTAAATCTAAAGGTAACTCTAAGGTAAAACGTGTCTTTCCATTGAAAGAAATAGGATAGTTTTTAGCGCTCTCTACCAAATAAGAAGCCTCAAACTTAGGAAAGCGTACAGTAGCTATTGAAGTATTATGTCCTAATTGATTCCATAGCTCTTCTGCTATATGTGGTGCATATGGTGAAATTAATACTAAAAGAGGTTCTAAGATAGCTCTTTTATTACATTTTTGAGCAGTTAGCTCATTTACTGCAATCATAAAGGTAGAAACAGAAGTATTAAACGAGAAGTTTTCAATATCGTCTTCTACTTTTTTTATTGTTTTATGCAATGTTTTTAGTTCTTCTTTAGTTGGTTCAGCATCGGAAACAGTAATCCCTTCTGAGCCAACATAAAGCTTCCATAATTTTTTTAAGAAAGAAGATACTCCTGATATTCCTGAAGTCTTCCAAGGTTTTGTTTGTTCTAGTGGACCTAAAAACATTTCAAATAAACGCAAAGCATCAGCACCATACTCTTCGCAAATCAAATCAGGATTGACTACATTGTATTTTGATTTAGACATCTTTTCAACCTCTCTTCCAACTATATATTTACCCTCTTCTAAGATAAACGTTGCATTTTTAAAATCGATGTTTAAAGGGTGGTTTTTAAAGCCTTCTATATCCAATTCATCTGAAGAATTTACTAGAGAAACATCAGCATGTATTGGTTGTACCTTCTTTTGGGCAATTAGTCCTTTAGAAACAAAAGTATTGGTTCCTTCTACTCTATAAACAAAAGCAGAGGTTCCTAAAATCATACCTTGGTTAATTAGTTTTTTTGCAAATTCATCTGTAGGTAATAGCCCTTTGTCAAATAAGAATTTTTGCCAAAAGCGGGCATATAGTAAGTGCCCTGTGGCATGCTCAGAGCCACCTATATATAAATCAACCTCTTTCCAATAGTCAACCGCTTCTTTGCTAACAAAGCTATCTTGATTGTTAGCATCCATATAGCGATTGAAATACCAAGAGCTTCCTGCCCATCCAGGCATGGTGTTTAATTCTAGAGGGAATATAGTTTTATGATTAATTTTATTATTTTCAACAACTGTATTCGTAGTGGTATCCCATGCCCAAGCAGTTGCATTTCCTAAAGGAGGTTTTCCGTCTTCTGTAGGTAAATATTTTTCAACTTCTGGAAGCACGATCGGTAAATATTTGGAAGCAATTACTTGAGGCATTCCTTCTTTATAATACACAGGGAAAGGCTCTCCCCAGTATCGTTGGCGGCTAAATACGGCGTCACGTAAACGGTAATTAATTTTTCCAAACCCAAAGCCACGTTGTTCTATTTCATAGATAGCTAATTTCATAGCTTTTTTATAAGATAGGCCATTTAAGAAGTCAGAATTAGCTATTTTAGTGCCTTCTTTATCAGTATGCGCCCCTTCAGAGATAGCTACATTTTCAAAAATATTAGGAATTTCTAATCCAAAGTGCTTTGCAAAATCATAGTCACGTTGATCTCCGCAAGGAACAGCCATAACAGCTCCAGTTCCATAGCTAGCTAATACGTAATCACCAATCCAAATAGGAACTTGTTTTCCTGTAAAAGGATGTAGCGCGTACGCTCCTGTGAAAACTCCAGAAATAGTTTTAACATCAGCCATTCTATCTCTTTCAGAACGTTTGGCTGTTGCTGTTATATAAGCATTAACGGCTTCTTTTTGCTCAGCAGTTGTAATTTGGCTAACCAATTTATGCTCAGGAGCAAGAGTCATAAAAGAAACTCCGTAAATAGTGTCAGGTCGTGTTGTAAATACATCAATTTTGTCATCATGACCATTGATATTGAAAGAGACCATTGCTCCTTGAGAGCGGCCAATCCAGTTGGTTTGAGAGTCCTTTAAAGGTTGAGGCCAATCAATTTTTTGCAAACCATCTAACAAACGTTGGGCATAAGCAGAAATACGCATTGACCACTGAGTCATTTTCTTACGAATAACAGGGTGTGATCCTCGCTCAGAAAGTCCGTTTATAATTTCATCATTTGCCAAAACGGTACCTAATGCAGGGCACCAGTTAACCTCTGTATCAGATAAAAAGGTTAAACGATATTGTAATAAAATCTCTTGCTGTTTTGTAGCTGAAAAAGTTTTCCAATCATTTGAAGAAAAGCAAGTTGTATTTTCATCTGAAACAGCGTTTACATTTGCATTTCCTGCTAACTCGAATGTTGAAATTAGGGTTGAAATATCTTCGGCTCTATCAGTGTCTTTATTATACCAAGAGTTAAACAGTTGTATAAAAATCCATTGAGTCCATTTGTAATATTCCGGATTAGAAGTTCTCACTTCTCTAGACCAGTCGAAAGAAAAACCTATATTATCCAGTTGACGACGGTAAGTTTTGATATTTGTTTCTGTAGTGATAGCAGGGTGCTGCCCTGTTTGAATAGCATATTGCTCTGCTGGCAAACCAAAAGAGTCATATCCTTGAGGATGCAATACATTAAATCCTTTATGACGTTTGTAACGGGCATAGATATCACTTGCAATATAACCTAAAGGGTGTCCAACGTGTAGCCCTGCTCCAGAAGGGTAAGGAAACATATCTAAAACATAGTATTTAGGTTTTTCCGATGTATTGCTGGCTTTAAAAGTTTGGTTATCTGCCCAAAACTGTTGCCATTTCTTTTCTATTTCTTGGTGATTGTATTGCATTGTATATCTTTTAAGAAGCTGCAAATTTACGCTTATTGTTTGGAAGTATAAAACATCCATTACATTGAAATAAAATACATAAAAAAACCTTTTCTTCCCGAAAAGGTTTTTTTATGTATTTTATGATTGTTTTTCGTTATCCTTTCACAGGAACAGACACAACAGTAGTTCCCCATCCTAGGTACATAGTTGCATCATTATCTTTACCATCAAAAGCAATAGAAAAAGCTTCAATAGGTTTTTTAGATTTTGAAAGCTTTCCTGTTACGCGAACTACATCTTCATTTTCTTTATAAAAATAAGAACCCCAAACATTTTTAGCAGTGCTTAAGATAAAGGTCCAATTTTCTTTCCCTGGAATTGTAAATAAAGTATAAGTGCCAGCTTTTACATTTTTTCCTCCAAAAGTAACATCTTTATAAAAAGTAATTTCGGGAGCTTCGTTTGCTCCTGTTCTCCAAACTTTTCCTTCAGGTGCTAACTTTGTTAGAGATCTACCTTTTAATTGAGGGCGACTGTAAATAATTTTCACTAATTTATCTGATACTCTATAACTACTAGGGTAGGTAGCAGCATCCATAGGGCTTTTATCTAGTCCTGCAAACTTTTGGGCTGTAATTTCATTAGAAAACAGTATTGTTACTGCCAAAACAACCAATGCTAAAATTCTTTTTTTCATTTTATATAGATCTAAAAATTAATTTATGTATTACACTAGTCTTTAAATGTATAATTCCTTACATAAAGACACTGTTAAAATGAAGATAATTTTGAAAAAATAAGCTTTTTAGGCAGTGTGTTAATGAGTGTTATAAGTATTAGGCTAATTCCAAAAGTAGGTAATATCACTCCTAATAGTATGAGTATGAATATGATTCCTTTTTCCACTTTAAATTTTGATGGTACTTTAGGAACTCCCCAATGACCTTTTCTTTTTCTTAATAAATAAGAAGCTAAAGCAGATAAGCTCATTATTGTAAGTATAATTGCTAAAGAAAACATTACCCACCAGTTCCAAGTACCAAATTGACCTTGATGAAAAGCCATTACCCACATTCTCCCCCTCATTAAAACACCTACATCACTCCAGTTGTGCTGTTTGATTAATTTTCCAGAGTATTGGTCGAAATGTAGCATTTTCTGGCTAGCTAAATCATAAGTTTTATTAGAAACACTAAAGGTACCTTTTGAAGTTTTAGGTAAGCCTATACTTGTAATTCCTTTTAGTTGTTGTTGCTTAGCTATGATTACCATTTCGTCTAAGGTAATAGGTTTTTCAGCAGGAACTGAAGCAAGTCCTTTACCGCTCCATGTTTTTGGATATCCTGTATTGGTGATTTTCTGAACCCATTTAAAATTACTTCCAAAAATATCTGTCCAAGGTAACCCTCCTGCTAGTGTTATCAATAATAAAATAGAAATCCAAAAACCAATAACAGCATGTATATCTCTATAGAAGAGCTGTTTCCCTTTTTTGAAACGAATTAAAAAAACACCATTAATTCCTTTTTTGAATGGCCACCAAACATACAACCCCGTAATAATGAGTACAACCATCCAACTAGCAACCAGTTCTATAATCTTTGTGCCTATTTTACCACCCAGTAGCTCTCCATGCAGTTTTCTGATATTATACATCCAAGAATCTTTAGGAGAAAAAGTACCTACTGTTTCTCCAGAATAAGGATTGATATATATGTTTTTTCTTCCACCAAACCTTCCTGATGTAAATATGGTATTTACTAGTGAGTCAGTAGAGATAATCAAACTATTTAATGGCTTTTTAGAGGCTTTTTGAGCGAGTTTCCACTGTTTTTGATAAGATAATAGTTGTTGTTTTTCTTGCTTTTGCGTAATTTTTTGAAAAGAGGCTACGTCTTTCTTTTCAATATCTGGATTAAATAGATAAATAGCTCCTGTTATTGAAAGGACTAGTACAAAAGGAAGTGAAATGATTCCTCCTATAAAATGCCACTTCCAGATCCATTGGTTTAATTTTCGATTTTTCATGAAAAGATACTTCCTTAGATTATATAATGTTATAAGCATCACTCACTTGAATAAAGTTTATTCAAGTGAGTATTAACCTAATATGATTCTGGTTTAAAAGTTATACTTTACACCGAGGTGGAAAGCCTTAGGATTTCCAATGCTATAGGAATTTTGTTTACTCCAAGGGCTATAAGAAGCTCTTACAGCATATAACTGGTCAAATATATTTAAAGCATGCATCCAAACTTCAAGTTTTTTGATTCTATAAGTTATTCTTAGGTTAAACACATGGTGCCCTTTATAAGTAGAGGTGCCTTTAATACTATTTCCATTGGTGTCTTTACCAATAATGGCTTGATTTTCAAAGCTGGTATTGTATTTTCCAATCTGTTCATGTTCTAAACTTATATTTAAATTTTGAATAGGTTTGTAAGTAAGGCTAGCATTGGCTAAATAATTAGGAGCGGTTTGCATATCTGTATTAGAATAATCAATATTTCTATGAAAGAAACGGGTATATCTATGCGTAGCATAACTTCCACTGTAGGAAAAAGAAAGGTGCTCTAAGAAATTATATTTTATTCCTAATTCGATACCTCTTGAGCGTGTTTTTCCTGCATTTTTTTGTGCAAAATTACCATTTGCATCTCTGATAGAAATCAGACGGTCTTTTCCATCTAGTTGATATAATGCAATGTCTAACTTTAGTTTTGAAGGAACTGAGAAATATCCGCCAATTTCATAGTTGTTAAATTTAGCAGGGTTAAGATCAAAAACAGTATTTCCGGCCATTTTATTCTTAGAATTTCTGAATAAAGATGCCGTTTGTGGTGGAGTAAAACCTTTCGAGTAATTTACATAAATACCGGAGTTTCTATTTATGTTATAATTAAGCCCTAGTTTAGGAGCAATATTATGATAGGTAACTTTAGTATCTTTTACCCCAGCGATATCTTCTATCCGATTGTTGTAATCATAAGAAAAGCCATCGTAACGAATAGCACTAGTAAACTTTAAAGATTCCAATGGAGAAATTTCAAATTGAGCATAGCCTGCATAGTTAAAAATATCGGCATCATAGTTGAGTATGTCAGCGTCTTTTTTTAGGGAGTAGGCTATGTTTTGTGCATTATTGGTATTTACTGTTACATCAATTTTTTCTGCTATATAGTCTTGAGGAGAAAAATCTGCTGTAGCTCCTGTAATTAAAGATGCACTTGCAAAGTTAAAGTCAATTTTATGTTGTATTAAACCTACATAACTGGTGAACTTATTGGAATTGATTTCACCAGTTCCAGTTCCTGTTAGCTTTCCATTTTCTCTATGTTGTTTAATTCTATATGAAGGAATTTGATTCATTTCATTATTTCGGTATATAAAATTGAAAGATGTTTTATGATGGTCATTCCATATTTTATTTAACGAAGAGCGAAATCGGATTGATTTGGCTTCCCTTTCGGTAAATGTTTGATTACTCTTATAGTCTCCATCAAGATAATTTTTTTCAGAAATAGAGCCAGACATATCTGAACGATAATCAATGAATGTAACGGTGTTTATCCATTTTAAATTTTCAGAGAAATCATTCACATTTTTAAACGTCAGTGCCGTTTTTTCGTAGTTAGAATGGGCAACTGGGCCATTTTTTCGTGCTATATGATGTCCTCCAAAATAAAAACCATATTTTTCGTTTACTGTAGTTGAAATATCAGCTTCTTGTCTAGTGAGTCCTAAACTATTAATTTGAAGACCTAAAGAACCGCTTAGTTCTTTTGAGGGGTTTTTAGTGATAAAGTTAAAGCTACCTCCAATAGCTTCACTACCATAAATACTAGAAGCAGGTCCTTTTAAAACTTCTACGCGATTAAACGCAGTAGAGTTCATTTCTAATAAAGCATTATGATTGAATACAGCTACCGGCCTAATTGGTAGTCCATCTTCAATGTATAGAAATAAAGATTTCGTAGATATGGGAGATCTAGTCGCCATGAAATGCTGTTCGTTACTAGCTGCTTTTGAAGTGCTCATAAAAACTCCAGGTATTTGATTTACTAATTGTTCGATACCAAAAGCTTTTGTTTCCTTTATTTGAGTAGAGCTTAGTACACCTATAGCAGCTGGTATTTCTTTTCTTTTTTGGATTTCTCTACTTGCTGATACAATAATTTCTTCTAAGCTTTCAATGGTTTCCTCTAAAGAAATAAGATTCTTTTTTTTTAGTAGTGTGATCGTTTTGGTATTAAAACCAATGCTAGATATTTGTACGCTAGGAGTAGTAAGTGTAATGCTGAAAGATCCATGAAGGTCAGTAGTAGTTCCTTTGTTTTTGTTTTCTAAAGAAATTATAGCAGCACCGACAACAGGATTGTTGTTTTGGTCAATAATCTTGCCTGTATATATCTGTTGCGAATAAGACATTATAGGTAATATAATTGCTATACAGATGATTAAAATTTTGTTATTCATGATTGTATTTTAACATAGAGTTACTAGCTTGTTATTAAGAGATAACTCTATTATTATTGTGTTTTTTAGTTTACAGTTGAAATAGAAAATTAAAAATTGTAGTTAAGATAGATACTCGTTCTGTACTCTATTTCAATAGTTCCTTGAGCTAATTTTTGGTTTATGGGGTATATAGCTAATGCACCAAAGGTTAATTTCTCAGTGTTATACTCCATACCAATATTTGAAAATAAAGCATGTCCTTTAGTATTTTTGATTTCGAGATTGAATTTTTTATTGCTTTTGTAAAACTCACCAGAAATACCTAAAGAAGGTACGAAAGAATGATTTTGATTGTCTTTAAAAACGTAAAAAAAAGAACTGCTGAAATTGAGTTGATTCCCAAATTTATATTCTTTTTCATTGGTTGTCTTAAAGTAGTAATTTAAAAAATTAGTCATCCCTAGTTCATTATATTTATATGTATATTGAATATTTGTCATATAATCAATACTTCCTGTGCCTAATTGAAAGCTAGGATTGATAGTATTATTTATTTTTTCATCAAATTTTCCAGTTGGTATTTTAATTCCTCCACCTATTTTTAACAAATGATTTGTTGAGGTAATTTTATCGGTTGTTTCTATATAATTACTGTTTTGTTTTTTTAGTAAGGTATAATTAGCAAATAAACTGATATCTCCGAGTCCATTTATAGAGGTTGTCTTATTGATGTAGTTTCTATGATGGAAATGAAAGGGAACGAAGGCTTGAATTTCTATATTTTCAGTAATAGGAATTCGAGACCAAATTTGTATCGTATTAAATGATTCATCAATGCTAGGCGAATTATTAAAAATTCCATCTTTGGAGTTGTACTTTTGGTATAAATACCTAATACCGATAAAATTATTATCGATAACACCTCCCATGCCTAAGCTACCTCCGTTATTACCACATCCGCAAGCATCACAATCTTCTAAAAAAGATTCATAGCTTGTAGGGAATGGGTTGTTTCCTATGCTGTTTGCTGAAAATAGTATAGATAGTAGTACGAATAGAATATTATTTTTCTTTAAATCTTTCATCGTTAATAAATTCATTATCTGTTAGAGTTTCTAAAAAGAGGATTATGTTTTGTTGTTCCTCTGAAGACATAGGGATACCTAAAGAACCATTGTCGTGTTTTAATATAGGGGCTAGGTTTTCTGTTTCTTGCATTCCATTAGCATAAAAATTGAGCACAGATTTTAATGATCCAAACCTGCCGTCATGCATATAAGGAGCTGTTAGAGCAATATTTCTAAGACTAGGAACTTTAAATTTATATTTATCTTCAGGCAAAAGAGTTACACGCATTCTTCCTACATCGTTGATTTCTGGATTGATAGGTAATCCATTGTTTTTAAATGAATCATCAGTAAATAAAGCAGTCTTGTGACAAGAAGCGCATTTCTTTTCAAATAAACGAAGCCCTTCTTTTTCACTTTCCGTAAAATCACCTCCAGGTTCATTCCTAATGTACTTATCGTATTTAGAATTTGCTGAAACCATCATGATCATGAACTGAGAAAGTGCTTTGAAGGTATTTTCTGTATTTATTTTACCATCTTCAAATGCCAGCGTGTATAAATCTTGATAGTAGGGATCTTGTTGAAGTTTTTCAAGAACATTAGTTACGGTTTCTCCCATTTCATTCTCATTAGTTATGGGAATGATAGGGAATAAATCTAAATGAAAAGCTGCTCCGTCCCAAGCGAATTGGCTTTGAAAAACCATATTTTGTATAGGTTGCGAATTTCGAGTTCCTTTTCTGTCTTCGACGCCATGGCTGAATTGATGGCCATGATGAGTGAATGCGAATTTTTGTTGATGACAAAAAGCGCAAGCAACAGCACCATCAGAAGACAATCTTCCATCATAAAATAGTTTTTTTCCTAGTTCAAATCCTTTATCAGTCAAAGGATTACTTTCTAAGTTATATTTTAATTCAGGAAAATTACTAGGTTTTTCAAAAGGTAATGGCACCTTTTCATATTTTACAGTTTCGTTATTACAGTTTGTAAAAAAGATCAACCCGCTAATTAATAATATAATTTTTTTCATCTTTTAATGTTTGATGAGTTTATCATAAGCTTGTAAAAAACATGCGTGTTCCGTTCAATTCCACTTTTGTAAAAAAAAGTAAAAGGGAAAGGATATTTTTAAACTATGATTTTTTACTGAAGTGATTTCAACTTTTTGTTTTGAAGCGAAAATTTAGGGTTTTTTGCCCTAATACGTCTTTTTTGAGTAACATAGCCTTAGCTACGTTGTGAGAAAAAGCTAACTTCACTATAAGATGATTAAAAAAACAACAGGTGTTGATGTATATACCTGTTGGTTTTAGGCTTTTAATGGTGGCTGTCACTACCGTTATGAACATGATGAACAGCAAACATTTCTTTATTATTATCGGCTATTAAGCTGGCTTTTTCACCTCCCATGATAGTAGTGCCTTCTGAAAGCTTAATTTTATGAGTACCATCTAGCATTTTACTGGCATCTACCTTTATGTGGATTTGTGGAGATTTATCGTGATCAACTAAAGCGGTCTCCATAGAAACTTCTACTTCTTTGTATAAATCTATTGAGGTACCACGACTAGCAATATGCAGCATGAATTTTTCTTTGTCTGCTTGACCGCTGGTTTTAACGTTACCTTCTAAAACGACAAATTTATATCCCGCTTGCCAGTTCCATGTTAAATTATATCCTTCTGCTTTTGTCCAAAATTCTTCTTGAGCAGCTTGCCCTTCCATATATCTTTTTTGATCTACGCCGATACCAAATCTCATTTTAATATACTTTCCAGCAGGCATATCTTTGAGCATTACCTTCACATTTTTATCTTTACCGTTTCCTCCTTCGCTAATAATAAAATAACTTTTTTCTTTTGGATAAGGAACTTCCTTTCCCTCTTCAGTAATTAAAACAAAATTACTTACGATATAATCAAAAGAGGATATCGTTAAGTTTTCGCCGTTACCATTAATATATGAGCTTCCTAAGATTAAATCATCTTCATTGAAGGAGCTGTCAAATTCAATAGAAACGTTATTTTTTCCTCCGTGTGTTATAGGAGTATCATCATCACTACAAGAAGTGAAAGTAAAAATTGAGGTAATTGCTAATAAAGTGAATATTTTTTTCATGTTGTATGTGTTTATCATCCTAAATAAACAAAAGTTAGTTTTTTAGAATGTTGTTTTTAAAGATTTAATTGTTCGTATGCCTCATGTATTGTACAGAGGCATAAAGTATGAGTGCTTATGAAAAAAATACGTTAGGTGGATGGAAAGTAAAACATTCAAACAAATAGGAATAATTTTGTTTGTAGAAAAAAAGCCTTGTTTTATATGTATAGAGAAGCTTTTTACCAGTAAAGTTTATGAACTGTACAAAACCTATAGGATATTCCTCCATAAATATTTGTAAAGAATTGAAATCATCTTCTTGTTGCTGCTCTAGCTTTTTCATTAATTGACATTTCCCCTTACAACTTGATTGAGGTTTGTCTTTGTTAATACAAAGAACTGTTGAAATATAATCGTAATTAATAGCATATTCCACGAACGGTGTTATGGGGCGCAACATGGCAACCATATATAAAAAAACAAATAAATATGTAATTAATTGTTTAATCAAAACGTACTAATGGACAAATTTTCTGCAAAGGTATTTTACTTTTAATAAAGAAGCTACATAAAAGGTAAATTTATTTTATTTTTATTTGTTCTAAATAAATTTGTTACATTTGCGTCATATTTATATAAGATGATTGTTTTTTATACTGAAAATAAAGGGGTTACATCTTTGGTTTCTGAGAAATCGGATACCTGTGATCGTATTTGTATTGCCAATTGTGTAAAACCAAAGAGTAGATGTTGTAATAAATATCAAAAAAAAGGCATCAACTGTAAGCGATGCCCTTTAACTTTTGATATAAAAGCTGCTTCTTAAATTAAGCGACTTTTAATAAAAAATAACTTTTCTTTCCTCGTTGTAATAATACATACTTGTTAGCAATCAAGTCTTTTGAGCTAATAGTATAATCCTCTTTAACTTTTTCTTTGTTAACAGAAACAGCATTTTCTTTTAGAGCTCTACGGGCATCTCCATTAGATTTTAGGAAATTAGTTTTTCCTGCTAAAGAATCAACCATGGTTAAACCTTGTTCAACGTCTTCTTTAGAAACTTCTGCTTGAGGAACACCATCAAATACATCTAAGAAGGTTTGTTCATCCAAACTTTTTAAAGCTTCTGCAGTAGATTTTCCAAATAAGATATTGGAAGCAGCAATTGCTTTGTCATATTCTTTTTTACCGTGTACAAGAACGGTTACTTCTTCTCCTAAGCGTTTTTGTAATATTCTTACGTGGGGAGCTTCCTTATGTTCTTCAATTAAAGTATGGATTGTTGATTCATCTAAAAAAGTGAAAATTTTGATGTATTTCTCAGCATCTTCATCAGAAGTATTTAACCAATATTGGTAAAATTTATAAGGAGATGTTCTTTTAGCATCTAGCCAAACATTTCCACCTTCTGATTTCCCAAATTTAGAACCATCTGATTTTGTAATTAATGGGCAGGTAATAGCATAGCCTTTTCCTCCTCCAACTCTACGTATTAATTCAGTTCCTGTAGTAATATTTCCCCACTGATCAGATCCTCCCATTTGAAGGGTAGCAGAGCTTTCTTTATATAGATGCAAGAAATCATACCCTTGAACCATTTGATAAGTGAATTCAGTAAAGGACATTCCTTCTTTTGATTCCGCACTAATACGATTTTTCACAGAATCTTTTGCCATCATGTAATTTACAGTAATATGTTTTCCTATATCGCGAATAAAATCTAGAAATGAAATATCTTTCATCCAATCGTAGTTATTCACCAAAATAGCGGCATTATTTTCATTACTTTCAAAATCTAGAAAATGACTTAATTGTTTTTTTACACATTCTTGATTGTGGCGTAATGTTTTTTCATCAAGTAGATTTCGCTCAGATGATTTCCCTGAAGGATCTCCAATCATTCCTGTAGCTCCTCCTACTAAGGCAATTGGCTTATGGCCACAACGTTGATAATGTGCTAGTAGCATAATAGGAACCAAGTTTCCAATATGTAAAGAATCAGCTGTTGGATCAAAACCAACATAGGCACTTCTCATTTGTTCCATAAGGTGCTCTTCTGTTCCTGGCATGCTATCATGTAGCATTCCTCTCCATTGTAATTCTTTAATAAAATTTTTCATTATGTATCATGCGTTTAGGTACGCAAATATACTCTTTTAAAAAAAACAGGCATAAAAAAATAAATGGTTAGAAGCCTTTTTTACAAGAGTGGTTTACTTTTTTTTATCTAAAAAACAACTGTATTTAGTGACTGTTTGATATCTTTAGTGTCTTAATTCATAAACCCATAAAATAATAAAAAATAGGAATGAAAAAATTATTGAAACCTTTATCGATTGTCGCTTTTATAGCTAGTTCATTAATCTTTACAAGTTGTACTGATGATGGAAATGAAATTTTTAAAGACATTGATGATAACACGGATAAGAATTACGAGATAATCGTAAATCCTACGAATGCTGCTTCAGAAGAAAGAAGCATTGATATTGTTGCCCAAGCAGGAAGTAAGGTAAAAGTAAAAGTAAGCTTTACAGGTGATAAAAAGATGCGTAGGATTTACATGACAAAAAACGTTTTTAGTAGCCATCAAGGTCCTCAGCCTTATGAATACCCTTTAGGAAGTAAAAAAAGTGATGGTTCTATTGATTTAGATGGTGATGATAAAGATTCTTTTAACTTTACTTTTGATTTTGATACCCCATCAAGAGCGGATGATGTTGTGCAGTATGTTATTTGGACAACAAATGATAGAGGGGATTTTAGAGATATATCTAAAAGAAACTCCATTGCAGAGGATGCTTATGGTACTATCACTATTAAAGCGGGTAACGGTGCGCAAGCTAGTGGTTTTACGAGCTTTACACAAACGATATTAGCAGCTCCATTAGCAGATGGTACTTCAAAAACTTTTCTTTCATTATTTAATGAAGAAGTGTATAAAATTAATGATGGAACCGAAACTTTAGCTTTATGGGATTTTGGTTATTTTTATGGAAATACAACAGGAGCTTCTTTTTATTCTGTAGCTGATTTTCCAAAAGTATTTAAGAAAGATGGAGCTGAAGGGTTACATGTTTCTGAGTTTGTGGGGGCTGACTTGGCGGAGTTGAATAAGTTTTATTTTAAGATTTCTACTGCAGATTTTGATGCAGTTGCCTCGGGAGCAGATTTAGATTTTATAGAGCAGCCTGCTAGTCAACGTATTCAACGATTAGAGGTTGGAGATGTTGTGGAGTTTGTAGATCAATATGGAAATAAAGGGTTGATTAAGGTAGTTGCTATTAATGCTGGTGCTGGTTCTGCTGGAAAAATTACTTTTGATGTGAAAGTTCAGGTAAACGCGATTCCTGTAAAACAATAAGGAAAATCGATATAATTTTTAAGAAAGCCATTTTTAATTAAATGGCTTTTTTTTTATGCTTATTTTTGAAGTATGATTTTAGTCACTGGGGGAACAGGTTTGGTTGGATCACATTTATTGTATTATTTGACAGAAGCCAATCATCGTATTAGAGCGATTTATAGAACTGAAGAAAAAATTGAAAAGGTTAAAAAGGTGTTTTCTTTTTATACTGATGATGTATTAGGAAGATTTAATAAAATAGAGTGGGTACGGGCTGATATTACGGAGCTTCCTTCTTTAATACCTGTATTTGAGGAGGTAATACAGGTGTATCATTGCGCGGCGTTGGTTTCTTTTGACCCTAAAGATTATAGGAAAATGCGTCAAGTAAACATTGAAGGAACTGCTAATGTTGTAAATTTATGTATTGATAAAGGTATTCAGAAAATATGTTTTGTGAGCTCCATTGCAGCTGTAGGAGACTCCATAGAAGGAAAGTTGATTACAGAAGAGAATGAATGGATTGAAACAGGTGAAAATCATGGGTATGCTATTACTAAATATGGGGCAGAAATGGAGGTTTGGAGAGGGAGTCAAGAAGGAGTTGATGTTGTTATTGTAAATCCAGGAGTAATCTTAGGGAGTGGTTTTTGGGAAGAAGGTTCGGGAAAGCTATTTGCACAGGTTTATAATGGGCTTCGGTTCTACACAGAAGGAGTCACAGGATTTATTGGCGTGCAAGATGTAGTAAAGGTAATGATAAGTTTAATGAAGTCTTCCTCGAAAAATGAACGATTTATTCTAGTGTCAGAAAATAAATCTTTTAGAAATATTCTGTTTTTAATGGCAGATTTTTTTCAAAAGAAAAGAGCATTCATTAAAGTAGGGAAGCTAGTTACGTCCATTGTTTGGAGAATGGATTGGCTGCTTACTATAATAACAGGCAAAAAGCCTTTCTTGGTTAAGAACACTGCAAAATCTTCTCATAACGTATCTTATTATTCTTCAGCTAAAATAAAAGGAAGGTTACATATTGAGTTTACACCTATTCATAAAGTTGTTCAAGAGGTTTGTGAGAATTATTTAAATTGACTTTTGTTTTTTTTGAATCGCATTGTTTTTGTAGGAACTATCGTGTCAACTTCATCTTTAATTTCTTTTCGCTTTTCGGCATCCAATGAATCTTTGGTTCTTAGTTCTTTTTCGTATTTTTTTTGAAGTGTATCAACGTTTCTTTTAACAGCCTTTAAAATTTCATCATATACTTCTATTTTAGAAGTATAGTAAATATTACTTTCATAAAAACGGAGGCTATCAATTTTAAATTTTTGATATACTAAAGGGAGGTAGTTTTCCCTTCGTTTAAGATAAATATTTTTTTCTTGTCTGGCCGAAGCAGCAATAAATAAATCCGTTAGCAAATAGACCATTGTATCTTTTGGGATGAGTCCTTTTGGTTTTTCGTACATTGTATTGCTTGTACAAGAAACCAAAAAGGACACCACTATTATATATATGTATATTTTCATTTATCTATTAAAGGATAAGCGTTTTCCTTTTATTTCTTCATTAAACTTTCCTTGATTGTACATTAAATTGCCATTTACAAAGGTATGTGTAATTTCTGAAGAAAACTCGGTTCCTTCAAAAGGAGACCAACCACATTTGTATAATATATTTTCTTTAGATACTTTTAAAGAGCTGTTAGGGTCAATCAACACTAAGTCGGCATAAAACCCTTCTTTTATAAACCCTCTTTTTTCTACCTTAAAAATTTTAGCAGGATTGTGACACATTTTTTCTACAGCTTTTTCAATAGAAATAACTTGCTCTTTTACCTTTTCAAGGATAGCAAGTACAGCGTGCTGTACTAAAGGTCCTCCACTGGGAGCTTTAGTATATACATTTGATTTTTCTTCTAAGGTATGAGGTGCATGGTCTGTGGCAATGATATCAATTCGGTCATCCAGTAAAGCTTTCCATAATCCGTCTTTATCTTTTTGCGATTTTACAGCGGGATTCCATTTGATGTGAGTTCCTTTTTCATCGTAATCAGTATCTGTAAACCATAAATGATGTACACAAACTTCTGCTGTAATTTGTTTTTCTTCTAAGGGGATGTCATTACGGAATAAGTGCGTTTCTTTTTCTGTAGATAGGTGGAATATGTGTAGGCGAGCACCTGTTTTTTTTGCTAATTCAATAGCCTTAGAAGAAGATAAATAGCAAGCTTCTTCACTTCTGATAATGGGGTGGTATTTGATAGGGATATCATCTCCATATGTAGCTTTAAACTTAGCGGTGTTATTTTTTATAGTGGCTTCATCTTCACAATGTACAGAAATAATCATTTTGGTTGATGAAAATATTTTCTCCAAGACTTCTTCATTATCAACAAGCATATTTCCAGTAGAAGATCCTAAGAATAATTTAATCCCTGCTACATTTTTAGGGTCTGTTTTTAGGAGTTCCTCTAAATTATCATTCGTTCCTCCAAACATAAAAGAATAGTTTGCATATGAGGTTTTCGAAGCTATTTGAAATTTATCTTCTAATAGTTTTTGAGTAGTTGCTTGAGGAACGGTATTGGGCATTTCTATAAAAGAGGTGATACCTCCAGCGATAGCGGCTTTACTTTCTGTTGCAATATTAGCTTTGTGGGTTAATCCAGGTTCGCGAAAATGAACTTGATCATCAATCATTCCTGGAATTAAGTATTTTCCCTCCGCATTGATAACAGTGCTGTTTTCTGAAGGGGTAATGTTTTTTGAAATTTTTGAGATCCATTCGTTTTCGATTAAAACATCACCTATAAAGGTACTGTTTTCATTAACGATTGTTGCGTTTTTTATTAAATAGTTGTTCATGTTATCGTTTTGGTAATCCTTTTATTTTCATTTTGATAACTCCAAATAAAGCTTCATAAAAAATACTTCCGCTCATTTTAGACTCACCTAATGTTCTGTCTGTGAAAATTACAGAAACTTCTTGTATTTTAAATTGATGTAACCATGCTTTAAATTTCATTTCTATTTGAAAAGCGTATCCAACGAATTTGATTTTGTTTAATTGAATAGTTTCCAATACCTTTCTTTGATAGCAAACAAAACCAGCAGTAGTATCATACACAGGTATCCTAGTAATAAAGCGAACATATTTTGAAGCAAAATAAGAGAGTAACACTCTGCTCATAGGCCAGTTGACAACGTTGACTCCAGTAGAGTATCGAGATCCTACTGATACATCGGCTCCTCCATTTTTACAAGCATCATATAATCGAATTAAATCGTTTGGATCGTGAGAAAAGTCAGCGTCCATTTCTATGATGTAATCATACTTCTTAGCAAGTGCCCATTTAAAACCATGAATATAAGCAGTTCCTAATCCATTTTTTTTTAATCTTTTTTCTAAAAAAAGCTGATCAGGAAAAGAAGCCTGCATTTTGCTAACAATTGCGGCAGTCCCATCTGGTGAATTATCGTCCACAATTAAGACATCAAATTTTTTCTTTTGATAAAAAACAGCTCGCAAAATAGCCTCTATGTTTTCTTTTTCGTTATATGTAGGGATTATTACAAGCGTATCTGACATAAAAATAAATTTCTTCTGCAAGTAAGGCAAAGATACACTAATTTATCACTAATTTTGTGTTAAATGGAGAGCTAAAAACATATTTGTGCAGGCAATTGAACGTGAAATTTTATTGGATAGTTGGATTACAGTGTTAGTAGTCATTGCAATAATTATGCTATCATTAATGAAGATGTTTAACCCCAAAAAGCTAGCTGGTTATACTTTTTCTTTTTTTACCAAAGGTTTTATGGTAAAGAGAGCGGCAGAAAACCTATCGCACTTTTCTTTTTTTTATATGTTATTGGTATTGTTTAGTTCGCTGGTATTATCATTGTTTTTTTATCTTCAAATGCCCCTAAGAAGAGGAAATCTCTATGATTTCTCTATGATAAATATCTTTATTATTAGTTTTATCTCTTTTCGCATTTTTACAGATATTTTACTCAGTAAGATATTGGGGGTTTTTAATGAGGTGAGATATTTTTTGTTAACTAAAGTAGGATATCTTTATACGCTGTGTTTGTGGTTGTTTCCTGTCATTATCATTAGATTATATGCTTGTGAAAATAATACTGTATTATTCGTTTTTTTTACCCTTTTAGTCGCTTTGAGATTCGTGTTAATTTTAGTAAATAACAAAAAGCTGATTTTAAGTCAGTTGTTTTATTTTATTTTGTACCTTTGCACACTCGAAATAGCACCGCTATTTATTCTTTATAAATTAACTATTAAATAAAGGAAAGATCTTATGAAAGTGAAAACTATTTTGGTATCTCAGCCAGCTCCAAAAACTGAAACTTCCCCTTATTTCGATTTGTCTGAAAAACACAAGGTGAATATTGATTTTCGTTCATTTATTCATGTAGAAGGTATTTCAGTAAAGGAAGTCAGAGGTCATAAAATTGACTTAAATAATTTTACAGCTATTATTTTAACTAGTAGAAATGCTGTAGATCATTTCTTTAGAATTGCTGAAGAAATGCGTTTTAAAGTACCAGATGATTTGAAGTATTTTTGCCAGTCAGAGGCTGTTGCTTATTATTTACAAAAGTATGTGGTATATCGTAAACGTAAGATTTATGTAGGTACTAGAACGTTTTCAGATTTAACGAAATTAATAAAGAAGCATAAGGATGAAAAATTCTTATTACCTTCTTCTGATAAATTAAAGCCGTCAATTCCTAAGGAGTTGGATGCTTTGGGAGTACATTGGAAAAGAGCAGATTTGTATAGAACTGTCGTGAGTGATTTATCTGACTTAGAAAATGTTTTTTACGACGTATTGGTGTTTTTTAGTCCTTCAGGTATTGATAGTTTATTCCAAAATTTTCCAGAATTTAAACAGAATAATACGAGGATAGCCGTATTTGGAAATACAACGATTAAAGCTGTTGAAGAAAGAGGTTTGCGTGTTGATATAGCAGCACCAACACCAGAAAATCCTTCAATGACGATGGCTTTAGAGAAATATATAAAGCAAGTAAATAAAAAATAATACTTATTTTTTAAGTAAAAAAAGAATAGCCTCGCATTTTGCGAGGCTATTCTTTTTTGTGTGAAGTTTTTTAGATGTTGTATAATTAAAATATTTTAGTAACTTCAATGGCTAGAAATTCTATCTATTCATATTGAGATATTTAGCTAAAGGATAATTGTTTTGTAATAAGAATTATTAGATAGTATATTTTTTTGAGGGGCACCTATGAAAAAGGATGTTTAATAAAATAGAGTTAGTGTGATTTGTGATGGTTGTAGTTAATCAAGTTTTTAATGATTTTTCTTACAAACTATTGCCTAATACCCTAATAGTAAAACTCAAGAGAATAAATATAAGTATGAATAGTAAGTTACTTTTGTTTAGTAGTTCTATATAAAAAGCTGATTACTTTTTCGTTGAGGCTTAGGAGCGCCTCTTAAGATTGTTATTCTACGTATATAAGTTTTATTTTTAGGGAAGGATTAAAATCATTATAAATTCTTTTTAGAGAAAATTATTTTAATTGTTAATGTAAAATATTTATAAATTATAATGAGTATTGTAGCAAAGTTATTTATAGGAAGAGAGGAGCGAGAATTACATTATGTAGATTTGGATTATGAACGCTATACGCGTAAAACAGGGAGACCCTCCAGTGAGGTAATGGGAGGGTTTATTCAGCTTTGTTTTGTTCCAAAAGGAGATGAAGATTTTTATTTAAACTGGGCTTTTTCAGATAGAATGGAAGATAAGGATGTAGCGTTTCCTAATAGTTTATATACGATTAAAGATGGAGAAATTGCCTTTTATGAGGGAGATTTCAATGGAAGGACCTTATTTAAGTATAAATTTAATGATTGTACGATTATAAGCTATCGAGAATCTTTTAGTAACAAGTGGGGAATGGAAACGGAAATTGTACTTTCAGCAGGAATACAACGTTACAAAACAAATCACCCTTTTATAAAGCAATGGAATGAAAAAAAGAATGCACCCCTTGTTAAAAAAGGAATGAAAAAAAGAAAGGAAATGCCTTCGATTCCTAAGAAGCAAAATAAAAAAAGAACGCCTGCTATAACTTCTATAGCTTGGGTAGATGTTCAGAAGCAAGTTATTAAAGAAACTGGATATAAAACTAGCGTAGGATTGAAAATAAATTTTGAAAATGAAAATGGAGGGAAGGTCAAGCTTAGGGTTAAGAAAAAAGATGGAACTGATTTCGATAACCAAACCAAAGAGATACTCATAGAAGAAAGCGTACAAGGGGATGTCCTTTTTGTAAATGACATAGAAATTAAAGAAGCGTGGGAGAAAAATGTTAAAAAAGGTAAAATAAACAAGCTTGTTGTAACGGCAGAATATAATGGTAAAGAAAAGAAAAGTGAATCATTACATATATTATCGGAATCAAAGGTATTGGTTAACTTTAGAGTGCACGAAAAGTATAAAGGAGAATTTGGGTTTGACTGGATACGAGTGGGAGATACTGGGAAAAAAGGAGATACTAAATATAAGGATATAATTGGAAAATATAACAGAGGTAAAAGGTTTGTACAAAGCAACGCGGAATACACGAAATTACAAAATAAGTTTGAGCGTTTTAGTCATCCTGTAAAGAAAGGAGAAGACTATACAATTCCTATATTGACATTATTGCCAGATAAAAAGGCAGTTTTTTCTCTAAATGTAGAAATTCTTAATACGATGCCCAAAAAAGTGGAGTTGAAATATGATAAAACATACTTTAAATTAAATAAGGATGAGATCTCGTATAAAAAAATAGGGAAAAAAACGCTAAAGGATTATCTGGAAGTAAAATGTATAAAAGAATTTGCTTCTGATCAATATATTGAAGTGGAAGCTGATGGAGAACTTTCAGGTAAATTAAAAATATTAGCAAATGATAAACCGCATAGGTATAGAGCAGACATAGCGTTTGTTAATGTGACTACGAAATTAGGAAGAAAGCCTAAAACAGGAAAATCTTCAAAAGGACAGAGCGAATTTACTAAATATTTTAATCAAGCCTTAGCCAATGCTAACTATGAGGTTGTAGATTTAGATTTATCTACCGATATACAGTTTAATCGAAAATATTCATCAAAAGGAGCTCTTATTGATGCAGATGAAAATCATTTTCAAGATTATTTGAATAATGCATTGAAATCAAGAAAAAAGAAAGATTATACAAAGTATTATAAAATCTATTTTATAGATGAAGACGGTGGTGGATTGTATGGAATGGCATATGATATACCTGCACCTAAAAACTCTCGTTCGGTTATTGTGCTAAAAGCAGGGCTTGAAGATAGTACATTGGCTCATGAAACCTTCCATGCAATGGGATTGTATCATACTTTTGATAATAATAGTGAGTTTACCTTTAAAGAAGATAAAACAAATAATATTATGGATTATTCAGACATGTCATTTGATAAAATTCCTGTTGTAAGTACCTACCATTGGCAATGGGGAATTATTCATAATAATATAGAAAAAGAATAATAAGATGAAAACAATGTTATATATAGTGCTGGTAGTATCAACAATATGCAGTTGTAATTCTCAGCATAAGAAAAAAAGATATAAAATGATGGAAAGTTTTGATATAGAAGTTTTTGATAAAAATAAAAATGCAATGAATGAGTATATATATCAATTAAATGATGATACGGTTGTAAAACAGCAAGAATTAAGTGAATGTTATTATAGTTTTTTAAAAGAAAAAAAGAACTTATTTGAATATGTTTATGAATACCGAAAGGATGGTGTTTTAAAATCGTCTTTTAGGTCTTTTCCAAATGATTTTATAGCAGGTATATTAAGAGAATATGATGAAAAAGGAATTTTAGTTAAAGAAGAAGATTTGGAGAAGCCTTTTGTTTATTCTTGGGAAGATATTCAGAATTATTTGTTTAACCATAAGGTGGAAAATATTCAGGAGCAAGTGGTTCGTATATCAAGATGGAGTGATGAGGAAGCAACAACTTGGACACTTGATTTTTATGGAGAGTATGATGATGTAAAAGGTCGTTTTGTGGTACTTCTTAATGGTATAACGGGAGAGGAGTTAGAAGTTAAAATGTTTAAAGGAAAAGGAGTTGTAGGGAAAACAGGAACTAAAGCAGTTTACGACATTCTTTATAAGAAGTAAAATAAGAGATTATTGGGTGAATTTGATTAAAAATGAAGTAGTTTACACTTTTTTGTATGCCTGCAAATTTGTTTTATTTTACCCTGATTTTAGCTTTTTGTCACAACGTAGCTAAAGGCTATCTTACTGAAAAAAAACTAAATTTTCGCTTCAAAACAAGAAGTTGAAATCACTTCAATAAAAACAAATAATAGCATTTTGTAGTAAAAATACTATTTAAACCGATTCTAAATATTAAACAAAACAAAACTGAATGTTTGTAGGGTTGGGCGATTCGCCTTAAATTTGTGTTAATTATTTAATCAATAAACAAAATAATGGGATTACTAAAATCTTCTATCGGAAGAAAGTTTGCAATGGCACTTTCAGCATTCTTCCTAATGTTTTTCTTACTACAACATTTTGCAATTAACATTACATCAATTTTTCCAGATAATGGAAAAACGTTTAATGCATTATCTCACTTTATGGGAACCAACCCGTTAGTTCAATATGTGATGCAGCCAATTTTAATTTTTGGTGTCGTATTTCATTTTGTTATGGGGTTTGTTTTGGAACTTAAAAATAAAAGCGCACGTAAAGTAAGTTACGCTAAAAATAATGGAGCTGCAAACTCTACTTGGATGAGTAGAAATATGATCTATAGCGGTGGTTTTATTTTAGTATTTATAATCATTCACTTTATTGATTTCTGGTTTCCTGAATTAAATACAAAATTTATTCAAGGAGATTGGAGCGGTTTACATAATGGTGAGTTTAGGTACTTCCACGAATTGCAACACAAATTTGAGCCGATGTGGAGAGTTGCTTTATATGTTGTAGGATTTGTATTCTTAGCATTACACTTATTACACGGTTTCAATTCAGCTTTCCAATCTGTTGGAGCTAATAATAAATACACTAAAGGATTGAAAACATTCAGTAAAATTTATGCAATTGGACTGCCAATTGGATTTGTAATTATTGCATTATTTCATCACTTCAATCATTAATACGAAACAAGTATGGCAACTTTAGATTCAAAAATTCCAAAAGGTCCATTAAAAGATAAATGGACAACTTATAAAGATAAGATCGATTTAGTAAATCCTGCGAATAAGCGTCTGATAGATGTAATTGTAGTAGGAACAGGTTTGGCAGGAGGTTCTGCATCTGCAACTTTAGCTGAATTAGGATATAATGTAAAAGCATTTGCTTACCAAGACTCGCCTCGTAGAGCGCACTCTATTGCAGCACAAGGAGGGGTGAATGCAGCAAAAAATTATCAAGGAGATGGAGATTCTTTTTACCGTTTATTTTATGATACTGTAAAAGGAGGAGACTACCGCTCTCGTGAAGCAAACGTATATCGTTTAGCAGAAGTTTCTGCTAATATTATAGATCAATGTGTCGCACAAGGAGTTCCTTTTGCACGTGATTATGGAGGGCAATTAGATAACCGTTCTTTTGGAGGAGTACTTGTTTCAAGAACTTTTTATGCCAAAGGGCAAACAGGACAGCAATTATTGTTAGGAGCTTATTCAGCAATGAACCGACAAATAGCTCGTGGAAAGATTGAAATGTTTAATCGCCATGAAATGTTAGATGTAGTTATTGTAGATGGAAAAGCTCGTGGAATTATTGCACGTAATTTGGTAACAGGAGAAATAGAACGCCATTCAGCGCATGCCGTTGTAATTGCTTCTGGAGGTTATGGGAATGTATATTTCCTATCAACAAATGCAATGGGATCTAATGCTACGGCTGCTTGGAAAATCCATAAAAAAGGAGCTTATTTTGCAAATCCTTGTTATACTCAAATTCACCCAACTTGTATTCCTCGTTCGGGAGATTATCAGTCGAAATTAACGTTAATGTCTGAATCATTACGTAATGATGGAAGAATTTGGGTTCCAAAGAAGAAAGAAGACGTATTGGCAATTAGAGAAGGAAAATTAAAACCAACTCAAATAGCTGAAGAAGATAGAGATTATTATTTAGAAAGAAGGTATCCTGCATTTGGAAATTTAGTACCACGTGATGTTGCTTCTCGTGCAGCAAAAGAGCGTTGTGATGCTGGTTATGGAGTAAATGCAACTGGAGAAGCCGTTTATTTAGACTTTAAATCGGCAATTGACCGTTATGGTAGGGAGCAAGCTAAATTGAAAAATATTTCTAGCCCAACTGCTAAAGAAATTTATGATTTAGGGAAGGCAATTGTAGAAGCTAAGTATGGAAACTTATTCCAAATGTATGAGAAGATTGTAGATAATAATCCATATGAAACTCCAATGATGATTTATCCAGCAACTCACTATACAATGGGAGGTGTTTGGGTTGATTATAATCTAATGACAACTGTTGATGGGTTATATTGTATCGGAGAGGCAAACTTCTCAGATCATGGAGCTAACCGTTTAGGTGCTTCTGCTTTAATGCAAGGTTTAGCAGATGGTTATTTTGTTTTACCTTATACTATTGGAAATTATTTGTCTGGTGATATTAGAACTGGAAAAATACCAACGAACACGAAAGAGTTTGATGAAGCTGAAAGAGAAGTTAAAGAACGCATCCAGTTTTTTGTTAGCAATAAAGGAAAACATTCTGTAGATTATTACCACAAGAAGTTAGGTAAAATTATGTGGGAAAAATGTGGAATGGCTCGTAATGAAAAAGGTTTGAAAGAAGCAATGGTTGAAATTAAGGCTTTGCGTGAGGATTTCTGGAAAAACGTAACGGTTCCAGGAGAGGCTAATGAAATGAACCCTGAGCTAGAAAAAGCAGGTCGTGTAGCCGATTTTTTAGAGCTAGGAGAATTATTTGCTAAAGATGCTCTAAATAGAAATGAATCTTGTGGAGGTCATTTTAGAGAAGAGTCAGTTGAGTTAGATGGCTTACAAAAAGGAGAAGCAAAACGTAATGATAAAGATTATGCATATGTTGCTGCATGGGAATATAAAGGAGAGCCAGCAGATGCTGTTTTGCATAAAGAAGAGTTAGAGTTTAACGATATCGAATTAAAACAACGTTCATACAAGTAATAAGACAGATGTTCAGTATTGAGAAAAGTTGTTCGTTTAAGTACTACTCAATACTGATTACTAAAATCTAAAAAACATGAATTTAACACTTAAGATTTGGCGCCAAAAAGGTGCAAGTGATAAAGGGAAAATGGTAGACTATAAAGTTACCGATATTTCTGAGCATATGTCTTTCTTAGAAATGATGGACGTATTAAATGAGCAGCTAATAAATCAAGGAGAAGAACCTGTAGCATTTGACCATGATTGCCGTGAAGGAATTTGTGGGATGTGTTCTATGTATATCAATGGAGAAGCACACGGACCTGACCGAGGTGTTACGACCTGTCAGTTACATATGCGTATGTTTAATGATGGAGATACGATTACCATAGAGCCATGGAGAGCAGCAGCTTTTCCTGTAGTTAAAGATTTAGTGGTTGATAGAAGTTCGTTTGAGCGAATTCAACAAGCTGGAGGATATATCTCTGTAAATACTTCAGGAAACACCACAGACGCAAATGCTATTTTAATACCAAAGGAGGATGCAGATAAGGCTATGGATGCAGCAACCTGTATCGGATGTGGTGCTTGTGTTGCAACCTGTAAGAATTCTTCCGCAATGTTATTTGTAGGAGCAAAAGTGTCACAATATGCCTTATTGCCACAAGGGCAAATTGAGGCGGCTGACCGTGTGTTAAATATGGTGAAACAAATGGATGAAGAAGGTTTTGGTAACTGTACTAATACAGGTGCTTGTGAAGTTGAATGCCCTAAAGGAATTTCTTTAGAAAATATAGCTCGTATGAATACAGAGTTTTTAAAAGCAAGTTTAAAAGGATAGAAAATATAGATCTTTGAAAGAATAAAACCTCAGAATTTATTATTCTGAGGTTTTTTGATTCTATAAATAATTATTTGTAGATACTTTTTCTCTAAAGAAAAAACTATCAATAGTTAATAGAAATTGTGGCGTTAAATTTTTTATTTAACTTCTATTGCCTTGACAATAAGATTTGTATAAGAAATCCTTCCCCCCGAAGGCTTGTCAGCATTTTCTATATCGTAGATAGTATGGGTTTTAGAGAGATTAATTTCGGTACTTCCCGCTGTAAAACCTAAAGATTTTAGACTAGGAATTTCTATATTGAAGCTTCCTTCTTTTTCAAATTTTGAGAAATAAGACCTTTTCTTTTGTATGATGTTAATTGAAACTACCTCACCCTGTTGGATTGCTTCTCCATTCCAAGATATCATATTCTTATTTTCAAAAGACAAAGAATTAAAATCATTCCTAAATGCTATATCAGGAACTCTGTTAACGCTTAAAGTATTGGTAAAAGATGTTTTAGAATTTTTTTTATACTCTACTTCTACGTCAATAGCTCCCTGTCTTTTCCAATGATAAAAGTGATCTGATAGTGTGTTGAAAAAATCTTCAGACTCTCCATTGAATAAAACACTTGCACCTTTTGATAAACGAAGTCTGACCCCATTCTCATCTTTTACTCTAAATGTAGCATTTATATGAGTAGTGTTATTTGTTTGATTATAAGTCATACTGTAATCTTGGTAAATAGGTGTTTCTAGATTGATATCTGAAGAATCTATAGACTCACAACTCATCATTATTGGCAAAGCTAAAATTGAAAATATTAATTTTTTTATAGACATCTTATACGATTTTTAGCATGGATGCATTTTCTAAAACTGATAAGAGATACCAGCATTAGCAATACCTTTATATCCAAAACCTAGCTCAATACTTGCTGCTAACTTTTTACCTACTCTTAAACCTATTGCATTAATGTGAAAGTTAAAATAGTTTGAACTATCACTTTTAAATCCAGCTGTATTGTTGCTAAATGACTCAGAAGTAAAAGTATAAGCTACAGAAGCTCCAGAATATAATTGTACAATATCTTTTGATAAAAAATAGTAATCTGAACCGATACCTGCTGTAATATATCTTTTTTCGCTTTTTGCTGCTGCTGCTGTTTGATTTTGTTTGAAAAAGATATCTGTATTTCTAGATTGGTAACTTCCTTCGGTAAAAAGCATCCATCTGTCTCTTATGGCATATTTATAGGTGATACCAAATGCAGGGTTAGTGGTGCCATTTTTTACGATAACTAGCCCTAATGTTGCTGGATAGGTTAAAAAATCTGTAATAAAATCTATTATGGTATTAGAAGTACCAACTCCTGCGTGAACTTTTAATTCGTGAGTGCCTTTTTCTTGAGCAAAGTTAGCCTGACTGAATAGTATAGATATAACAGTGGCAATAAATAATTTTCTCATGTTGCTATTTGTTCTGAATTCTCGTTTCATTTTTGTTTGTTTTTTTAGTTTTAAATTCACTATTAACACGTTTTTTTTGGAAATACCCCTACTCTAAAAAAATATTATAGTACATTTGATCTTTGAATTATTTAAAATTGTATTCAATTGTTTGATGAACAAGGGGTTATGGGATTTGCTAAATTTGAAATTCTTTTTAAGAAATCTTATAAAGAGTTGTCTTCTGTAGCTTATCATTATCTAGAAGACGAAGAAGAAAGTAAAGATGTTGTTCAAGAAGTCTTTATAAAAGTATGGGAAAAAAGAAAAGACCTTATAGAGGACCCTCAAGCTATTTTTTATTTAGTAACAGCTGTTAAAAACAACTGTATCAGTAAGCTTAGAAAAAAGATGCAGCATTTATCAGTAGATGATGTTATGGTTCGAAATACACTAAAGGAAGATGTTTCTAAAGACAGTGATTCAGAGGAAGAGCTGGATGTTTATCAATTTGTAAATAAAGCTTTAGAAGAACTTCCTCCAAAATGCTTAATTGTGTTTAAGTTGAGTAGGTTTGATTTGCTTACATACGCTCAAATAGCAGAGAGGCTAGGAATATCTATAAAAACAGTAGAGAATCAAATGGGGAAAGCTATTAAAATCATGCGAAGTTATATAAAAGAGAACCCATTACCTCCCTTTTTGTTAGTATTAGCTTTCTTATATAAAGGGCAATAGGGGTTTTAAAAGGTTAAGCGTTTATATATTAGAGATGGCAGATATAGATAAAATAATAGCAAAACATTTTACAGAAAAATTCTCTGAAGAAGAGGAGTTACAGTTTTTGGCTTGGAAAAAAGAATCTGAAATAGAATATAAAAAGCTTAGTTATGTTTGGAAGCACACCCAAATGAAAAATCATACAGAGAAATTTGATATTGATGAAGGATGGAACTCTTTAAAAAAGAAGCTATTTAATAAGGAAATTCCCGTTAAAAATAGTCGTAAGAAAATGTGGTTGGTGGCAGCTTCTATTAGCATTTTGTTGACTCTCGCTTTGCCCTTTATTTGGAATCAAGAGACTATAAAAACAGTTACAGCTTCCGCAATTACAAAGGTAACATTGAGTGATGGATCAGTAGTAACCTTAAATAAAGGAGCTTGCTTATCTTATCCTTTAGAATTTAAGGATAAGAAGTGTTCATTAACCCTAGAAGGAGAAGCTTTTTTTGAAGTAGAATCAGATCCAGATAAACCTTTTGAGGTTAAAGTAGGAGGTACGAGAGTTGTAGTTTTAGGAACTTCCTTTAATATAAAATCTGAATTGAGTAGCGTTGAAGTTATTGTAAAGAGTGGTCAAGTTTCTTTTTCTTCTGGAGAAGATAAAAGTGTATTGTTAACTGCTGGAAATAAAGGAATTTTCAAAGAAGCAGGAATTTCTAAAAAAGAAAATGAGGATGTTAATTTTTTATCTTGGAAAACAAGAAAGATAAAGTTTGAAAATAAATCACTCTCTTTTATACTATCTGAATTAGAGAGAATATATAGTACCCCAATAGCAACTAAAGGAGATAATTCAAAGTGTTTTGCTACTATAAATTTTGAAGAACAAAGTTTAGAAGAAATTATTAAAGAGCTTCAATTATTATTTGATTTTGAGGTAGGTACTAATGCCAAAGGAATAGTTATTAATGGGTCGAATTGCTCTAGGAAATAAACCTTGTAAAACAATCTTTTTAGGAATATTGTTTTGTTTTATGAATATGTATTCGCAAGAAGAAATGCCCATTAATTCTTTGGACGCAATTGTTCTTAAGATTAAAAGAAAAAAGATGCCTATTAAACAAGTTTTTAAACTTATAGAGCAACAAAAAATAGGGCTAGCATATAGTTCCAACAAAATAGATGTAACAAAGGAGCTATTTTTAAAAAAAAAGAAATATAGTATTAGAGAATTATTAACCCTTTCAATTCAAGGTACTTCCTTGAAAATTTTACAACTAAAAAACAAAGTATTACTTATAAATAAAAATAAAAGAAGCAGGTATATTGTTGTGTCAGGTTATATAAAAGAAGCTTTTACAAAAGAACCTCTAATAGGTGCTTCCATTTATACAGCAGACTTAACCACGGGAGCAATCGCTAATAATTATGGTTTTTATAGTTTAAAACTGGAAAGAGACAAAGACACGTTAATAGCCAGTTATTTGGGGTTTAAAGCTAAAAAACTACACCTTACTATTGATAAGGATACTATATTTCACAATTTTTATTTGCTGTTAAATCAAGATAATTTAGAAGAGGTTGTTATTGATGGAAAGCTGTATTTATATAAGAAACATACAAAGAGTCACGAGCGTATTTTAAAAGAAGGAATTGATAATGGGGTAAACTTATTTGGAGAAAGTGACTTTATCAAAACGTTGCAAACAAAGGTTGGCGTTATTAGTAATTTTGGAGGAGTTGGAAATTTAAATGTAAGAGCTGGAAATGCAAATCATAATTTAGTATTGATGGATGGTATTCCTGTATATAACTATAACCATATGGGAGGAGTATTTTCTATTTTTAATTCTCAGGCTATTAAGAAGGTAGATTTCTATAAAGGGGTGTTTCCAGCGAATTATAATGGAAGGCTTTCATCTGTTATTGATGTAAGAACTAAAGATGGAGATAAAGATAAATATCATGGAGGTATTGTTTGGACTCCAATTGCAATTTCATCGTTTTTAGAAGGCCCTATAGCTAAAGGTAAATCTTCATTTTTAACCTCTTTTAGAAAGAGTATCTTAGGTTTTTTTATTGGAGCAGTGGATATGAGTATCTATGATTTTAATTTTAAAGTAAATTATGATATTGACCAATTTAATAAGTTATATTTTAGTTTGTATGCTGGAAGAGATCGCTTTAAAGAATCTTCAGAATTACCATTATTAGATGGATTAGATCTAAATTGGGGCAATTTCTTGACTTCGGTTAAATGGAATCATATATATACTCCTAATGTATTTCAACATACGAGTTTTACATATAGCGAATTTGATAATAAGATGGGAACGAATTCTATGGTCAATGAGAAAGGAGAGAAGGTGAATGCGATAAATAAAATAAAAGACATTAGTTTAAAAACAGATTTTGAGTATTATACCCCTAGTATTCAAACCAATTTCGGATTGTCTTTTAAGTATGTAGCTTTTAAATCTCCATTAGAGTCATTGTCTTTACTTAATAGAAAAAAAATATTTGAAAACCGATCTATTCATGCAATAAGTTATGTTCAAAGTGAAGTGAAGTTAACAGATAAATTACGTTTAAGCTTAGGTTTTAATTCATCAACCTATATTGTAAAAGGAAAGAGTTTATGGAACTTTTTACCAAGAGCTACGATAACTTACACCCCTTCTCCAAAAAATGAATGGTTTGGTTCTTTTTCTATGCTATCTCAATTTGATCATGAAATAACAATAGGACCAATCTCATTGCCTTCAGAATTTAGAGCACCTAGCACAAAAGAGCTTTTGCCAGAGGAATCTACCATTATTGAACTAGGATACCAACGAAGGTTTGATAAAAATAGCTTTTTGAATATTCAAGCTTATTATAAACAACTACATGGTATTATAAGATATAGAGCAGGACAAAGTTCTTTAGGAGAATGGTTGGCACCTAAATTAAAGGATCGCGTTTTAATAGGAGCAAGAAGCAGTAAAGGAGTAGAACTTCAATTTGTAAAAAAAATGAAAAAAGGAAGTGTAGAAATTTCGTATGCGCTATCTGATTCAGAAGATTATTTTGATGCTATTAATAAAGGAATTTCTTTTCCTTCTGAATTAGATATAAGGAATATGATAAATATATCTTTTAATGTAATGTTTAATCAATATTTATCGTTTAATATTTCAGGAAATTATAGTTCAGGAAGACGTATCAGTATTCCAAAACAAACATTTATAAAAATAGATGATGTTTTAGATGTGGATGCTGTTAATGACCAGTCGATGTATAGTTACCAAATAGACAAACCAAATGAATACCGATTAGCAGATAATTATCACTTAAATTTGGGAGGAAAGTATAGAACTAATTTAAAAAAATATAATTATTGGGAGTTTGGATTAGGAGTGCATAATTTGATAGCAAATCCAGTCCCTTTTTTTGTGAACACTTCTATTGATAGTAACACAAAAAAAATCATAATAGAGAAAAGCAACCCAATAAACTTTTTGCCATACATCAGTGTTCGTTATAAATTTTAATTTGGATGAAAAACTTTATGAAATTATTTTTCTTAAAATCACTTTTATTATTTTCTTGTACAGAAAAAAGAGTAACACGAATAGAGGTGGAGGTGATAGAAAAAAAAGCGCTGGTAGGGGAGATCAATCAAATGGATACGATTAAAGTTTCTCTATCAAGTACGGGGAGTCTTATTAGTGGAATGCCTTTTACTCCTATAGAAAAAGCTAGCTTAACTGTTTCTAATGATGCAGGTGCAACAATTAATAATTTTATAATTAATTCTGAAAAAAAATGGAAGGCAACGAAATTACCAGCTATTAAAGCAGGAAAATTATATGAAATCAAAGCCGTTGCAGAAGGAGAAAAGCTATCTGCTGTTGCAAGAATTCCTTTAGCTATAAGTTCTAAACTTATTAAGATAGAAAAAAGGGAAAAAGACTTTTTAGTGGATGTAGAAATTACCAACCCTAATAACGATAGAGCTCTTTGTATTATAAGTTTGTTGTCTAAGGAATTTTATATAAACGATATAGGAGCGGTAATTAACGAAAAAAAGTATAAGAGGATCCCAGTAAGTACTGCTGATGAAAATACAGATAATGTAAAGTATAGTGAAATAAGACTTCCTTATGATAGAATTTTTATTCCACTTGAAAAAAAATCAACAAAAATATTACGGATGTATGTAGAGGAGTTCTTTATCGATTCTTATAATGTAAATTATTTTTTATGGGTAAAATCTTTAGATTCAAAGTATTATAAATATATGTACAATTATAAATTGCAAGAAGAGCAATACGCATTTGAAGATAATTTTACGGTACCATTAGAGGGGAATATAACAGGTGGTTTGGGTGTTTGGGGAGCTTGCTATAAAGTAGAAATACCGGTTACTTTTTAGCAAATATGGTCATTTGTTATCTAAAAGAAAGGTGATTTTATGACAGGATACTTCTATGGTTAAATGCTCGTAATCAATACTAAGTATTGAAAGCATATTGATGTCGTTTGCTATTTCAAATTATATTGAAATAGCATATAAAAAAGCCCCGTGTTAGCGAGGCTCTTACGAAAGTAATTGGGGGATTAAAAGGTCTATTAAAGTCCTGCTTGTTTCCAAGACCAATTAGAAATATTTACTTTAGTTCCAGTGCTGTAATTAGCAGTAGCAGAAGCGTCTGCTCCGTCAATTTGGACATTAGATAAAGAAGCTCCGTCTTTCATGTCAATATTTTTTGTATAGCCATCTAAATAAAGATTACTAATGACTGCTCCAGATTGCTTTTTGAATTGTAATGCAGTGCCATTTACGGTTGAAATTGCTGTTAAGTTTTCAAAAACAGGATGGTTGTTAATTTTATCCCCTTCAATAGCGGTAGAAAAACCAGAGATAGTATGAAGTATATAAGTGTTTGTGATTTTTCCATTCCATCCTTCAGTCCAGTCTATGGAATCATCTTCGTTATTTTCTAAATAAATATTTTTAACAGAAACAGTTCCTCCAAAAAATTCAATACCATCATCCGCTCCATTAATTACAGAAACATTTTCAATTTTAGTTCCAGAGCCAACTGCGTATAAAGAAATGCCATTGTATTGAGAATCTATATTGATTTGAGCACCAGTACCTTTGATGACTAGGTAGTTAATAGTACCTGAAGTGTCAGTATCCTCTGTTCCTCCATATTTAAAACCACCTACTTCTGCGGTTACATTGACTCCTGCAGTAGTGGTTGCTTTTCCGCAAATAGTTAATCCTCCCCAATCTCCAGGGTTTCCTGAAGCAGAAGCCATAACAACTGGAGCGTTAGCAGTTCCATTGATGTTTATTTTACCACCTTTTAAAACAGCGATATATATATCAGTCCCTTTAGAATCTACGATAATTTTTGTACCTGCTTCTATTGTTAAAGTAGCACCATCTTTTACAATATAAGAACCTTTTAAATTATAAATCTTATCAGAAGTCAAAGTTACATTTCCAGAAACTTCGCCACTTAAAGGAGTAACGCTTAGTGCTTTTCCACTAATGAAATTCCAGTTAGAAATATCAACTTTAGAGCCCTTATTGTAGTCATTAATCTTGTTAGCAACCTTTCCATCAATGATAACATTAGATAATTCACCTCCATCTTTCATATCAATTTGATTGGTGTAACCATTTAAAAATAGATTTGTTATTGTTGCTCCAGATTGCTTTTTGAATTGAAGAGCAGTACCTCCTACAATAGAAGTAGCGGTTAGGTTAATTAACTTAG
Source organism: Tenacibaculum maritimum NCIMB 2154 (assembly GCF_900119795.1). Taxonomy (NCBI): domain Bacteria; kingdom Pseudomonadati; phylum Bacteroidota; class Flavobacteriia; order Flavobacteriales; family Flavobacteriaceae; genus Tenacibaculum; species Tenacibaculum maritimum. The sequence continues at coordinate 3,233,307 of NZ_LT634361.1, read as the reverse complement.
GGTTTTTATTATCCTTATCTGCTTCAACAACTGTTGAAAATCCACCTTTGGTATTTACAATATACGAGTTTTCTAGTGTTCCGTTCCATCCTTCTGTCCAATCAATAGCATCGTCTTCTAGGTTTTCTAAATAGATGTTTTTAGCAGAAACAGTTCCTCCAAAGAATTCAATACCATCATCCGCTCCATCAAAAACAGCAATATTTTCAATGGTAGTGCCAGAGCCAACGGCATATAGTGAAAGTCCGTTATATTGAGAGTCAAGATTAATTTGAGCGCCAGTTCCTTTAATTACTAAATTTTTAATACTTCCAGAGTTATCATTATCTTCTGTTCCTCCATACTTAAAGCCACCTACTTCTGCCGTTACATCAATACCAGCAGTAGTGGTTGCTTTTCCGCAAATAGTTAGTCCTCCCCAGTCTCCTGGATTACTGTTTTTTGAAGCCATAACAACGGGATTAGAGTTGGTTCCATTGATATTTATTTTACCACCTTTTAATACTGCTAAATATACATTAGCGCCATTTTTATCAGCAATGATACTGGTTCCTGCAGGAATAGTTAAGGAAGCGCCTTCAGCAATAATAAAAGAACCTGTTAAACTATAAGAGCTACCTGTTAATGTATAGCTTTCATTTAAGGTACCGTTCATTTCGCCATTTTTTAATTTGGCAACAACATCCGATACTTGAGGAAAAATGATATCAGGATCATCGCTGCCACAACCGGTAAAAGTCAGTGCAGCTATAGCTAATACTGAAACTCCTAAGATTTTTACGAAATATTTTTTCATTTTATTTGTATTTGTTATGTTGTATTTCAATAGCAAAGAAACTCACTTAGTTTTTTGTTTCTTTTAATGGAATATTAATTGTTTGTTATTAAAGGAGATGCATGTTAAGTTTGAGTTAATCAATTAGAATGTATAGTTCAAACTAAAAGAAAGCCTTTCTCCTTTTTTGTAAGAACTAACGGTTTCATTTGTTTCAACACCCGTACTTAAGCTTTTTACCAATTGCGTTTGCTCAATTTTAGGGTTTAATAGATTTCTACCTAGTAATTTAAGAGATAATCTTTCTGTAATTTTTTTACTCAATACTAAATCGAGTGTAAAAAAACCTTTTTCGATGATTTCGTCATTATAAATTGTAGCTCTTTCTGCCAAATCTTCGGGGCTTCCTAAAGCGAAAACTTTATCAGATGAATAATTTCCTGTTAGTGTAGCAATAAATTCCTTTTCTTTTCTATTATTATAACTTATAGATCCGTTAAAAATTAAATCGGAAGCTCCTTGTAAATCAGAGTTTGATTTGTTTTTATACTGAAAGTTAAGTGATAAATCTTGGTGAAACCACATTTTAGTTAAGTTTGTAGTTGCACTTAAGATGCTTTGCTCATCTTTGTTTTTTAATAGCTCAACTTTAGCTTCAACTTCTAACCCCAATACATTAGCTCCTTTACCAGTATTAAAATAACTAAAATAGCCTGAAGATCCTCTAGTCATTACTAAATTAATAGGGTTTTTTATTTGTTTATGGAAAGCAGTAGCTGAAATTAACTCACTTCTTGAAGGAAAAAATTCCCATTTTAAATCGATATTATAAACGTCTGATTTTTCCAATGTTTCATTCCCTACAATTACACGACCAGATGGAGATACGTACCCAAAAGGAGCTAACTCTTTAAATTCAGGTAGTGTTTGCGTAACACTAGAAGCAAGTCGGATGAAATTTTTGTTATTGATTTCATACTTTAGATTGATACTAGGGTATAGGCTAGTGTATGTTTTATTAGTGTCGCCAAATCTATCAACCCCTTCAGGGCTAATATAGTTTCCAACATTCCACAACACGTCTATTTGATCTGTTTCATAGCGTAGCCCAACATTACCAGAGATGTTATTATTGAATTTAAAGTCGAAATTAGCGAAGACACCAATAGCTAGAAGTTCTCCCTTATAAGCATCAGGTTCTTGTTGTCTTAACACTAGACCTGTAGTTTCTCCTAATTGTAGTATAGAAGAAAGTTCATCTATAGAGGGAGCTTTAAAACCTTTGGCTTTAAAGCCTTTAAAAACGGATCTAAAACTTCTTTCTTTTTTACGAATATTAGCACCATAGTTCAATGTAAAAGGTTTGGTGTCATATTCGTCATCAGTGTTTCCAAGATTCCATTTGTTTGTTATAAAAGCATTGTATTCTGTATCTTCAATTTTTTGGCTTGTTTTTCTTTGTTGATAATCTCCAACACCAGCAAATTCAATTAAAGGACTTTTAGTACTATTTAAAATATTCACTTCATTTCTAATTCTATTAGGTTCTTCAGCCAATACAAAATTATATCCAGTAGCCCAATTCAAAGTATGATTAGTACTCCATTGATGCTTTCCTATCAATTGATTAACAAACATAGTGGTTTGTTTAAAATTCTGATCTCTTACGAAAGCCCCATTTTCTTGTGGATCTTGATCAAAAACATAACCTTTTCCTTGTCTCCCTTGCTCGTATAAGTTATCTGTTCCTTTATTAACAAATAAAGTGTTATATTTTATTGAGTTATTCTCATTTAATTGTAAATCAACTCTCAGGTATCCAGTAGAATTAGTTTTTGTAATAAAATTTTCAACATCATTTAAAAGCCTTATTTGTTGATTGGGCTGACCAAGGTTAATAGTATCTTGAGAAAAAGATTTATCAAGAACATTGCCTCTAAAGCTTCTAAATAAACCATTTGTATAATTGTAAGATTTAGAGTGTGCTATAGATGTTAAAACTTTCCATTGTTTGTTAAATAACTCAAATTTTTTAGCTGCAGATATAGAAAATCCATGGTTAATAGGTGTTTCTCCGCTTTTAGTATCCCAACTTTGTAATGTCAATTGGTTTAGTAAAGCGTATTTTTTTTTGTGAAATCCAAATTTTACGTCGTCACTAATGGTGGTTCTTCTAAAATCTTTATGAATAGCATTGGTGTTTGTTCCTCCACTTAAGCCAATTACAATTTCGTTTTTAGTAAAATCTTTAGAGCTGACATCTACATTTCCAGAAGCTTGGTCAGCATAAGTATTCGTAGAGTAGGTTTTACTAATTCCAACATTCTTTATCACATTCGTAGAAAATAAACCAAGGTCAATATTTTTATTACTAACATCATCTGAAGGAATAGGAAGTCCATTCATTGTGGTAGATAAGTAGCGATCGCCTAAACCGCGGATATAAATATTTCCACTACTTTCGCTTTTGGTAACACCAGAAATTTTAGTAGTTGCGGTAGCAGCATTACTAACTCCTTTTTTAGCAAGCTCTTGTGCACCAATACTTTCTTTTATAATAGTAGCTTTTTTTTGCTCTAGTAATAAAGCGCTTGCCTTTTCTTTGTTTGTGGTAACTTTTATTTCCACTTCGTCCAAAGCAACCCCTTCACTTGCACCAATTAATTGATGTATGGTTATGGTTTCGTTGGCTTTAATTAAAACAGGTTTCTCTACTGTTTGATATCCGACAAAGCTAAAGATTAGAGTATGGTTACCAGGGGTAACAGAAATTTTATATACTCCGTCCATATCTGTTGTTCCACCAATAGAAGTACCTTTTATAAACACATTTGCGAAGGGTAGTGGAGCACCATCCATTTCTTTATCAGTTACCTTACCAGTTATAGTTCCTTTTTCTTGTGAAAAGATGACCTGACTTATACATGTAAGGGCAATTAATAGTATTTTTTTCATTAGGATAATTTGAGTTGCGTTTTTATTACAGACAAAATTGGAGCAGTGGTGTAAACTCAAAGTTATAGGCAGATTATAATTGTATTATTAGAATGTTTCCAAAAGGTTAATGAGATGAAGATTGGTTAAGCTAGCGTTAGGAAAAAGTTATTCGCGAAACTGACAGCAAAGAAAGTATTCGTTTTTTGATGACCGACATCCTGAAGTTGAGTTCGCTGAGGTTGCGTGCTTTTCTATAAAATATAGTTTGAAAAATAAGCAAGCCCTTTTCTTTAAGAAAAAGGCTTGCATTGAGGGAAATTAATCTTTATAAAAAGATATTAGGAAAATTAAGGAATGGTTTATAAACCTGTACCAAGTTTTAAACCTACAAAAATAGTTCTAGGGGTACTAGGTCCATAAATAAAGTTACTATCACGATTTTTACCAGAATCGAAATTAGTTTGATACGCATCAAATATATTTTTAACTCCTCCAAAAATTTGAAGTCCTGTTTTTAGCTGATTTAGATTAAAAGTATAACTTGATTTTACACTTAATTCATGATATGATGGAGATGTTACATAGGTGTCGTTTTGAGGTAATTCAGGAGCACCAGCTAAATGAAGAATGTCCATTGATCCGGTATATATATAATTGAAAGCGGTAGTAAAACTTTTACTAGGTTGGTAGGTCAATGTGGCATAACCATAATTATTAGGCGTTCTTAGAAATTCACGTTTAGCTTCTAATACATCTGAATTTTTTACAGCGGTATCAAATAAACTAGATTGGAAAGTAAATCCTGTTTCTAATTGGAGTATTTGATCATAATTCAACCTAGTTTCCAATGTAATTCCTTGGACTATAGCGCCATCTCCATTTCGTTTTTCAAAACGTTCTCCAAATTGATCTTCTCCAATTGGATATAAGAAAAAAGCGTCTTTTAGCTGTGTATAGAAGCTTTCAACAGTAAATCCGTAAATATAATGTTCCGTTGGTTTATCATAGTTAAAAGAAACATTATAGCTATTAGAGCGCTCTCTTTTTAAACCTTGTGCTAATTGAACCCTAGAAACACCACCTCCTGCAAAAGCAATATGCAAGTCAGTATCAAAAGCTTGAGGAGCTCTAAATCCTGTACCCCAAGTAGCTCTCAATTGACTATTTTCGAATGGTTTAAAAAGGAATGAGATTCTAGGGCTAAGAACATTATTAGTAACGGTTTGGGGGATGTTTTCTTGGGTAGGCTTCGTGTTTAGTTGGTGGTTGTCAAAACGAATACCAGCAAGCAAATTTAGTTTGTTAGTAATTTCCCAATCACTTTGAAAGAAAATACCTAGGTTTTTTGTTAGTTGATCTACTTTATACTCATAAGCAGTAATTTCATCAAAAACATCATCTTGTACGTATTCTGAACCAACGGTGAAAACGGCATTGCCATTTAAAAAATTTTCAACCTGATGATTTAATTGAACTCCTCCTTGAAAGGTAGTGGTTTCAGAAGTTCCATAAGGAGGTCTTTTTAAGTGCTCTTGAATAGCTGTTGGATCATCAGGGAATATTCCTGTGTAATGATCTCTTCCTGTGTATTGTGCAGCAGCATAAGTAATAATAGCGCTTTTATTGTCATTGAAGTTGATTTGATAGTCAATATTTCCAATATATACATCATGAGTTCTTTCTTCTGATTGTAGTGCAAGATGTGGAGCTTTATCAACCATTTCTCCTCCGTATCGATATTCGTTCATTTTGCTAAAATTAATTTCTAACTTTTGATTTTCTGTAGGTAAAAAGAAAATATTAGTACCAAAAGAGTTGTTTTTTAGCTCAGGAAGTTCTGAAAAATTATCGCCATTTGCATCATATAAACCTCTATTTCTATTATTGATAAAAAAAGAAGCACCAGCATTTTTTTCTTCATTTACAATGGTAGCATTACCAGTAATGATATGGTCATTCATTCCTTTAGTATTCTGATAAGTATAACTTACTTCATAGTTGTTTTTTTTAGGAATTTTAGTAATTACATTTACGGTACCTCCAATAGCACTTGAGCCATACAATGCAGATCCTCCTCCTCTAACGACTTCAATTCTATCAATCATATTGGTAGGTATTTGTTCTAAGCCGTATAAACCCGTTAGAGGGCTGAATATGGGACGTCCGTTGATAAGTATTTGAGAATAACCTCCTGCAAGACCATTCATACGCAATTGTGTGTAGTTACAGGTTTGGCAATCAGTTTCTACTCTTAATCCAGTTTGAAATTTTAAACCTTCAGAAAGAGTACATGCTTGAACATTAGCGAGCGTTTCGCTATTCACCACATTTACGATTACAGGGCTATTGGTTCTTCTTTTGTCAGTCCTTGTTCCAGTAATAGTAACTTGATCTAATATCTCCGCATGCTCAGTTAACTGAAAATTTAAAATAATCTTTTGGTTCTTGTTTGAAACGTCAATAGTTTTTCGTTCAGATAAATACCCTGTAAAAGCAGCTGTAATAGTTATTTTTCCTTCTTTTTTTGTAGAAATAGAATAGCGGCCATTATCGTCACTTGTTACTCCTTGAGAAGTGTTTTTTATAGTTATAGAAGCAAAAGGTAATGCTCCGTCTTTATCAGTGATTTGCCCCTTTATAATTATTTGTGCATGCACATTTATACTAAGGAGCAATGCAAAAATGAATAAAAATCTCATGATATCTTTTTTAAATTTTCAGCAAATGTAAAAATATTTTTTAGTTAAGTCTAAAAAAAGGATTAAATAAATATAAATAAAGCTTTATATTTGTTTAAAATTTATTTGTAAATGTTATCTCAATCGGAAGAAAACTACTTAAAAGCTATTTACCATCTAGCAACGCATCAAGCAAAAGGGATTAGCACAAATGCTATTGCTAAAAAGATGCAAACAAAAGCATCGTCTGTTACTGATATGATTAAAAAATTGTCAGAAAAAGAATTGGTGATTTATAAAAAATATCAAGGAGTAAATTTATCAGAAAAAGGAAAAGTTATCGCCATTTCCATAGTAAGAAAACATCGCTTATGGGAATCTTTTTTGGTAGATAAATTAGGGTTTCATTGGGATAAAGTTCATGATATTGCAGAGCAATTAGAGCATATCAAGTCAGAAGAACTAGTGGATAAGTTGGATGCTTATTTAGAATTTCCAACTATAGATCCGCATGGAGATCCTATACCAGACAAAGAAGGGAATATTACAACAAGAGTAAAAGTGAAATTAGCTACTTTAAAGATAGGAGAAAAAGGAGTTTGCGTGGGAGTTAATGATAGTTCAGCTCAATTTTTACAGTTTTTGGATAAGCAAGGGATAGCATTAGGGCAAAAAATTCAAGTGTTAGAAAAAGAGTCTTTTGACGACTCTTTACTTATTAAAATCAATGAAGAGGAGTTCAGGATATCTAATAAGATAGCGAATAACCTATACATACAAAAATAAAGAAAGAATGAAAAAATATTATATAGTAATAATCATTGTTTTTGTAATTCTTAGTTGCAAAAAAGAAAGCAAGAAAAAAGAGAAATTACAGGTAGTAACAACAACAACAATGATTACCGATTTAGTAAAGAATATAGGTGGAGATAAACTTGAGGTCAGAGGATTGATGGGGGCAGGTGTTGATCCGCATCTTTATAAGGCTAGTGAAGGAGATGTGAGTAAGTTATATAATGCAGATATAGTTATTTATAATGGAATTCATTTAGAAGGAAAATTAGAAGAGGTGTTTGAGAAAATGCGCCACCAACATAAAAAAACAATCGCTGTTTCAGAGGCTATTGACGATAAAAAACTAATTACATCGGAATTTTTTGCATCAAATTATGATCCTCATATTTGGTTTGATATTTCTAATTGGGAGTTAATTACAACGTATTTAGTGAATCAGTTATCTGAATTAGACCGTAAAAATGCAGAAACTTATGCAAAGAATGGTAAAGAATACTTGGCGAAATTAGCGGAATTAAAGGTGGCTATTTCAAAAATGATCGATGCCTTACCTATAGAAAAAAGAATCTTAGTTACAGCTCATGATGCATTTAACTATTTTGGAAAAGCATTCCAATTTAACGTAGTGGGTTTGCAAGGTTTATCAACAGCTACAGAGGCTGGCGTGAAAGATGTTCAGAAAATGGCAGATTTTATTATGAAAAATGATGTTAGCGCAATATTTGTTGAAACTTCGGTTCCAAAAAGAACGGTAGAAGCATTGCAAGAGGCGGTAAAATCTAAAGGACATGAAATAGAAATAGGAGGAACCTTATTTTCAGATGCTTTAGGAGACTCAGGAACTGTAGAAGGAACCTATATAGGAATGTATAAGCATAATGTAAAAACGATAGTAGATTCATTACAGAAATAATTATGGAGAATTGTACACTAGCAGTTGCGATAGATGATTTAACGGTTGCATATAATTATAAACCAGTATTATGGGATATAGATTTGGCAATTCCAGAAGGGGTGATGATGGCGATTGTTGGCCCTAACGGAGCAGGAAAATCTACTTTGATTAAAGCTGTTCTAGGAATAATTGATCCTATTGCGGGAAGTGTTTCTATTTATGGGAAGCCCTATAATAAGCAACGGAAACTGGTAGCTTACGTGCCTCAAAAAGGAAGTGTGGATTGGGACTTTCCTACGACTTCGTTGGATGTTGTTATGATGGGAACTTATGGGAATTTAGGTTGGATTAAAAGGCCGGGCAAGAAAGAAAAAAAGGTGGCACTAGAAGCGCTAGAAAAAGTAGGGATGCTTTCTTTTAAAGACAGGCAAATAAGCCAACTTTCAGGAGGGCAACAGCAACGTGTTTTTTTAGCAAGAGCTTTAGCACAAGATGCAGCTATTTATTTTATGGATGAGCCTTTTCAAGGAGTTGATGCAACAACAGAAGTTGCTATTATTAATATTTTAAAGGAATTACGTAAGGCAGGGAAAACTGTAATCGTTGTTCATCATGATTTGCAAACGGTGCCTGAATATTTTGATTGGGTTACTTTTTTAAATGTGAAAAAGATAGCTACTGGACCAGTTAAGGAAATTTTTAATGATGATAACTTGACTAAAACGTACGGGATTAATTACAAGGTGAGCGTACAGCAATAATATAATAAAGTAAAAAGAGGAGGTTATGAGCTTTACAGAGTATTTTGAGTTGCTTTTAAATGACTATACTTTGCGTACAATTAGTTTAGGGACGGCAGTTTTGGGAGCTATTTGTGGAATGCTGGGTAGTTTTGCTGTTTTAAGAAAGCAAAGCTTGCTAGGAGATGCCATATCTCACGCCGCATTACCAGGAATAGCGATAGCTTTTTTAATAACGGGTACTAAAGAAACAAACGTTTTGTTGGTTGGAGCTTTGATTAGTGGCTTAATAGGGGCTTTTTGGATTCGAGGTATTACTAGAAATACGCACTTAAAGTCAGATACTGCATTAGGTCTTATTTTATCTATATTTTTTGGTTTTGGAATGTTGTTATTAACGTATATACAAAAACAACCGAATGCGAATCAATCAGGATTGGATAAATTTTTATTTGGACAAGCGGCAACTTTATTAGCTAGAGATGTTTGGTTCATGGCATTGGTAACGCTAATTTGCTTGTTTACTATATTACTATTTTGGAAAGAGTTTAAAATTTTACTTTTTGATGCAGATTATGCAAAAACCTTAGGATTTAATACCAAAGTAATTGATGTTTTAATTACATCTTTTATTGTGCTGGCAATTGTACTAGGATTGCAAACTGTAGGGGTTGTGTTAATGAGTGCGATGTTGTTAGCACCAGCAGCAGCAGCGAGGCAATGGACAAATAGTTTAGGGGTAATGGTAATTCTGGCAGCAATTTTTGGGGCAAGCTCAGGAGTTTTAGGAACAGCTATTAGTGCAAGTCAAAATAATTTATCAACAGGGCCTGTTATTGTTTTAGTAGCAGCTGTTTTTGTTGTTTTTTCGTTTGTTTTTTCTCCTTCAAGAGGACTGTTATTCCGCCAGATTCGTTTTATTCAGAATAGAAAAGACTTACAATTGCATAAAACATTGGCTTTTATGTTTGAAATAGCTAAAAATCACGAAAATATATCCCATCCGCACACAATTAAAATTTTAAATAATTTTCATGGATTTACTAGAAAATCGTTAAGTAAATTAGAACATAAAGAGTATATCAGTATTGATGGGCAGATGTGGGCTATGACAGAGAAAGGGTATCATTTTGCTGCAAACTTATATAACCAACAAGAAGATAAAGATGACTAGTGCTCAGATAGAAATACAAGTAATAGCGAGTTTGGTAGCGATAGCTTGTGCAATTCCAGGAACTTTTTTAGTGTTGCGAAAGATGGCCTTGATTAGTGATGCAATTAGTCATTCTATATTGCCAGGTTTGGTGATAGGCTTTTTTATTACTCATGATTTGGGAGCTCCTTTGTTAATTGTAATGGCTGCTTTGTCAGGAATCATTACTGTAGTGTTGGTGGAGTTTATTCAGAAAACGAGGTTGGTGAAAGAGGACACAGCAATTGGATTGGTTTTTCCAGCCTTATTTAGTGTTGGGGTTATTTTGATTTCGAAAAATGCAAATGATGTACATTTAGATACCGATGTAGTTTTATTAGGAGAGTTGGCTTTTGCTCCTTTTGATAGACTGTTGGTGAATGGAATTGATTTAGGCCCTAAATCTTTATGGATTGTAGGAATGATTTTACTGATAACAATAGGCTTGTTACTTGCATTTTTTAAAGAATTAAAAATAAGTACTTTTGATGCAGGTTTAGCTACTGCCTTAGGTTTTTCTCCAGCAATACTGCACTATGGGTTGATGAGTGTTGCTTCTGTAACAACTGTAGGAGCTTTTGACGCAGTAGGAGCTATATTGGTTGTGGCGTTGATGATAGCACCTGCTGCAACCGCTTATTTATTAACGGATGATTTAAAAAAAATGCTGTTTTTTGCTGCTTTTTTTGGTGTTTTTTCAGCAATTTTAGGGTATTGGTTGGCACATTGGCTAGATGCTTCTATTTCAGGTTCGATGACAACGGTACTAGGAATTGTTTTTTTACTAGCTTATTTGTTTGCTCCTAAAAGAGGGTTGGTGGCTGTTTTGTATAGGAATAAGCAGCAACGAATAGAAGTTTCTTTATTAACCTTTCTGTTGCATCTAAATAATCATAAAGAAAAAGAAGAACGACATATAAATCATTTGAATGAGCATATTAATTGGCAAAAAGTGCGATCGAAATCAGTAGTGGATTTGGCTTTAAGAAATAATATGATCGTTATAAAAGGTGATATCATTTCTTTAACAGAGAAAGGAAAAACTTTTACAGAGAAAGCTATTGATTATATTATCACGAATGATGATTCTAAAATAGAGTTTATTAAAGATGATTTCTTCTTGTTTAGAGGGTAGCTTTTTGTTTCAAAAAGCGTTATAAAGTTAAGTAATTTTGTATTTTGCACTAAATTTAATTTGTGCAAAAACAATCAACTTTTCAAGTATATAATGCGTCAGCGGGAAGTGGAAAAACTTTTACGCTTGTAAAAGAATATTTAAAAGTAATACTAAATACTAGTGATGTTTTTCGTTTCCAAAAGATATTGGCAATAACTTTTACCAATAAGGCAGCTGGAGAAATGAAAGAGCGAGTATTACATAATTTAAGATTTTTTTCAGAAGGAGGAGAAAATGATTTATTAGGAAAGATATTAGAAGAAACAACGGTAGATAAGCCCCTTGTTCAAGAAAGGAGTCAGAAAATATTAAATGCGATTCTTCAAAATTATACGGCATTTTCAATTACAACGATTGATAGTTTTACGCATAAAATTATTAAGAGTTTTGCTTATGATTTAGGACTTTCCTTAAATTTTGAAGTTGAAATGGACGCTGTTTCTTTATTAAATGAAGCAGTAGATGTACTTATTTCAAAGATAGGAACAGACAAAGCATTAACAAAGTTATTGATAGATTTTTCATTAGATAAGGCAGATGATGATAAATCTTGGGATGTTTCTAGAGAATTAAACGATTTTGCGAGAATTCTATTAAATGAAGATGATACAAAACATTTTAGAAAACTTATAGGGAAAAAATTAGAGGACTTTGCCTTACTTCAGCAGAAGATAACTAAGCATTTTAAAGACGTTACTAACCGTTTGAAAGAGTTAGGGGAAATAGGGATACAAGCTATAGAAAAAGAACACTTAGAAACAAAAGATTTTTATAGAGGGGTACTTCCTAAATTTTTTCTTGATTTAAGTAAAATGGAAGCTAAATTTGACTTTCTTAAGAGAAGTGAAGCAATAGATAAGGCAATTGAAAATCATCAGTTTTACACAAAATCTGCGAAAGAAGACGTTAAGATATCCATAGAAAATATATTGCCTGTGTTGGTGGAATGCTTTAATGAAAGTAAAATAGTTTATGGAGAGTTATTGTTAAATCGTTTGGCATTAAAAAGTATCATACCGTTAACTGTTTTAAATTATGTGAATTCAGAACTTTCTACCATAAAAGAAGAAAATAACCTTAGATTGAATGCTGAATTTAACCAGTTAATTTCAGATAATATAAAAGAGCAACCAGCACCATTTATTTATGAACGTATAGGGCAACGTTTTATGCATTATTTTATAGATGAAATGCAAGATACTTCGGTTTTACAATGGCAAAATTTAATCCCTTTAATAGATAATGCTTTAGCGCAAGAAAGTAGCAATTTGTTATTGGTGGGAGATGGCAAACAAGCCATTTATCGTTGGAGAGGTGGTAAGGCCGAGCAGTTTATAGCACTAGGAGGTGAAAGTGAAAATCCCTTTCAAGTAAATAAAGAAGTGAAAACACTGGAAACTAACTATAGGAGTTATTCAGAACTTGTTAATTTTAATAATAGTTTCTTTCAGCATGTTTCAAGTTTTTTAGAGAATAAACTTTATAAGCAATTGTTTATAGAGGGAAATAAACAGCTAGAAAATGCTAAAAAAGGAGGTCTTGTTTCCCTTTCCTTTTTGGAAAAAGAGGAAGAAAAAGATCAAGATTCTTTGAAGTTCCCAAAGAGTGTTTTAGAAAGAATAGAAAAATTAAAGTCTGAATTTCACTTAAGCGAGATATGTGTTTTAACAAGGAAGAAAAGGGATGGGCAAGAAATTGCTAAATATTTGTCAGAAGCAGGAGTAGCAGTTATCTCACCAGATAGTTTGCTGCTCAAAAATAGCTCGAAAGTTAATTTTATTATTAATGTTTTACAGGTAATTCAGCATCCAAAAGATAAAGAAACCTTGCTTGAAGTTCTTTATTTCTTATATAATCATTTACAAATAGAAACAGACAAGCACTTGTTTTTATCAGAAAATATACACGAATCGAAAGAGGTGCTTTTTTCTCAATTCAAAAAATATGGAATATTTTTTGAATTATCGGCTTTTCAAGAACTTCCTTTTTATGAAAAGATAGAAGCAATAATAAGAGCTTTTCATTTGATAGAGTTTTCTGATGCGTATATACAATTTTTTTTAGATGTAGTCATAGAGCAGCAACGAAAGGGTACAGCTATTCAAGATTTTTTAGATTTTTGGGAAAGGAAAAAAGAAACATTGAGTATCATAGCTCCAGAAAACACAAATGCTGTTCAGGTAATGACCATTCATAAGTCCAAAGGACTAGAATTTCCTGTTGTCATTTTTCCTTATGATTTAGATATATATCGTCAAATAAACCCTAAAGTTTGGTTAAATGAATTACCAGATAGGTTTGAAGGTTTTGAAGAGTTATTAGTGTCGTTTAGCAAAGATTTGCAATTCATAAATAGTAGAGGGAATGAGATGTATCATCAACAACGTCAAGAGTTGGAGCTAGATAATTTTAATTTATTGTACGTAGCGCTAACAAGAGCAGTAGAACAATTGCATATTATTACAGAAAAAAAACTTTCTAAAAAAGGAGAAGAAAACACTAATTTTTATTCTGGAGTTTTTATAAACTACTTAAAAAAGAAAAATCTCTGGAACGATGAGCAACTGGAGTACTTCTTTGGAAATTTTGAACGAAAAAGCAAACAAGAGTCCGTTGTTTTGACCACAGATATTCAAGAGAAATTTATTTCAACGCCTTGGCAAAAGCATAATATACATATGTTGGCGAGTTCTTCGAAATTATGGGATACTAATAAAGGAAAAGCTATAGAATATGGAAATTTGATACATGAAATCATGTCAAAGATCACTTTTAAGAAGGAGGTAGCTCCAATTGTAAATCAATACTATCAGCAAGGGGTTATTGATTTTAAACAGCTTATTTTAATAGAAGAAATAATAAGTAAGATAGTAGATCACTCAGAATTGCAAAAATATTTTTTAGAAGGAGTAGCTGTTTTTAATGAAAGAGAAATAGTTGATGTCGATAATCAAATAATGATTCCAGATCGTTTGGTATTCAATGAAGAAAAAGAAGCTGTTATCATAGATTACAAGACAGGAAAAACTTCTAAAAGCTATCACCAGCAATTACTAAGATATGAAAGAGTATTAAAGTCAATGGGTTTTAAAGTAAATAAGAAACTATTGGTATATATTAATGAAGAAATTTTGGTTGAAGAAGTTTAAAAATTAACTTTGACCTTTTATATAAAATAAGCAATATGTACGGAAAAATAAAAGAACAGCTGCAAGAAGAGATTCAAGAGATAAAAAATGCAGGATTGTATAAAGAAGAAAGGATTATTACATCTTCACAAGATGCAGTGATAAAAATTTCAACAGGAGAAGAGGTAATTAATTTTTGTGCAAATAATTATTTAGGATTATCAAATCATCCAGAAGTGATTCAAGCAGCTAAGGATGCAATGGATACATATGGCTTTGGAATGTCATCTGTTAGGTTTATTTGTGGAACGCAAGATATTCACAAGAAATTAGAAAGGAAGATAGCTGATTTTTATCAAACAGAAGATACTATATTATATGCAGCAGCTTTTGATGCTAATGGGGGCGTTTTTGAACCACTATTAACCAAAGAAGATGCCATCATTTCTGACAGTTTAAATCATGCCTCTATTATAGATGGTGTTCGTTTATGTAAGGCTGCTCGCTATCGTTATGATAATAATGATATGGCTTCATTAGAAAAGCAATTAATTGCAGCTAATAAAGAAGGTCACCGTTTTAAAATTATTGTTACAGATGGTGTTTTTTCTATGGACGGTATTGTAGCTAAGCTTGATCAGATATGTGATTTAGCAGATAAGTATGATGCGTTAGTGATGGTAGATGAATGTCACGCAGCAGGTTTTATAGGGAAAACTGGCCGTGGAACTTTAGAACTAAAAAATGTTATGGGGCGTGTTGATATTGTAACAGGAACCTTAGGAAAAGCACTAGGAGGTGCTATGGGAGGTTATACTACAGGAAAAAAAGAAATTATAGAGATATTACGTCAACGTTCTCGTCCATATTTATTTTCAAATTCACTAGCCCCAGCAATTGTGGGAGCCTCGTTAAAAGTATTTGATTTATTGTCAGAAGATACTTCGTTAAGAGATAAGTTAGAGCAGAATACTATTTATTTTCGTTCAGAAATGGAAAAGGCAGGTTTTGATTTGGTTGGAGCAGATGCTGCAATTGTTCCAGTAATGTTATATGATGCTAAACTGGCACAAACCATGGCTAATAAATTATTAGATAAAGGAATTTATGTGATAGGGTTCTTTTATCCTGTTGTTCCAAAAGAGAAGGCGAGAATTAGGGTACAATTATCTGCTGCACATGAAAAAGAGCATTTGGATAAGGCTATAAAAGCCTTTACCTCTGTAGGAAAAGATTTAGGAGTGATAAGATAGAAAGATGATAAAAACTTGCTTATTTACCAAGTTTTTGTAGATTTGTCTTTGGTAATAAGTTTTAAGAAGTTACTTTTGCCTATTATAAATAACGAACTTTTAATTTAAATTTTTAATAATGAAACAAATCAAATTAGCTGTGATAGCTTTATTTGCGTTAGCAACAGTAAGCAGCGTAAATGCACAGGATTCTGATAATCCTTGGGTAGTAGGTTTTGGTGTTAACACAGTAGATGTAAGAACTTACTCAAACAATGCTGGAGACATCTTAAAAGATTATGTTGGAACTACGGAGTGGGGAGACAATACGTTGCCTTCTATTTCTAGAATTACTGTTGATAAATATTTAGATTCTGGATTTTCTTTACAGTTAGCTGGTTCTTTAAATAAGGTTAAAACAGTATTAAGAAAAAATGATGCAGATGCATTATATTATTCTATCGATGCAATCGTAAAGTACGATTTAAACAACTTAGTAGGGCAAACAGGATGGTTTGATCCTTATGTTGCTTTAGGTGGTGGTTACCAGTCTATTGATAGCGAAGGTGATGGTGTTTTAATTGGTGCAGCTGGTTTTAATACTTGGTTTAATGATAACTTAGGTTTAAACTTCCAGTCAGGATATAAGCACGGTTTTGAACATACAGGTAGAGATGTATTTCAACATTCAATTGGTTTAGTATTCAAATTTGGAGGTAAAGATACAGATGGAGATGGAATCTATGATAAAGAAGATGCTTGTCCAGAAGTAGCAGGTTTAAAAGAATTCAATGGGTGTCCTGATGCTGATAAAGATGGAGTTAAGGATTCTGAAGATGCTTGTCCAGAAGTAGCAGGTTTAGCTGCATTAAATGGATGTCCTGATACAGATGGAGATGGTATTGCTGATAAAGATGATGCTTGTCCAAATGCAAAAGGAACAAAAGCTATGAATGGATGTCCTGATGCGGACAAAGATGGTATCGCTGATAACAAAGACAAATGTCCACAAGAAGCTGGTCCAGCTGAAAATGGAGGATGCCCTTGGGGAGATGCTGATAAAGATGGTGTTTTAGACAACGTTGATAAGTGTCCAAAAGTAGCAGGTGTTGCTTCAAACAATGGATGTCCAGTAGTAGAGGTAATTACTGAAGAGGCTACTAAAAAGTTAAATGATTTTGCAAGAGCAATTTACTTCAACTCAGGAAGAAATTCATTCAGACCAGGAGTTAAAGGTAAATTAGACTTAATTGCTACTATCATGAAAGAATACCCAGATGCTAACTTCAGTATTCAAGGACATACTGATAGCCAAGGTCCAGCTGCTTCTAATCAAAGATTATCTGATAAAAGAGCTAAAGCAGTATTAGATTATTTAACAGGTAAAGGAGGAATTTCTTCAAGCAGATTATCTTCTGTTGGATTTGGAGAAGAGTACCCTATTGCTTCTAATAAAACAAGAGCTGGTAGAGCTGAAAATAGACGTGTTGAGATTAAATTAGTAAAGAAAAAATAATTTAATTCCGAAATATTCATATTATAAAAGCCTCGCTAATTGCGAGGCTTTTTCTGTTAAAAAGATATTTAAAAGTAGAAAAAGAGCTGTAATGAAAAATAAGCTAAAAGACTTTTTATATTGTTATAAAAAAATTACCTTTGCACCTTGAAAAGATGAGGTAAAACTCATTCAATAAAATAAATAACTTTAATTACACATAGTAATGTCTACAATAACAGGTAAAGTTTCTCAAATTATTGGCCCAGTAATCGATGTTGAATTTAATACGGAAAATGCTGAATTACCAAAAATTTACGACTCATTAGAAATTAAAAAAGCTGATGGTTCTACATTAGTTTTAGAAGTTCAACAACATATTGGTGAAGACACAGTTCGTACCATCTCTATGGATGCAACTGATGGATTAAGTAGAGGTACTGAAGTTCGTGCTACAGGGAACCCTATTCAAATGCCAATAGGTAACGATATCTATGGGCGTTTATTTAACGTAACTGGAGATGCAATTGATGGATTAGGTGATTTGCCAAAAACAGGTAATAATGGATTGCCAATACATAGAGCTGCACCGAAATTTGAAGATTTATCAACTTCAACAGAAGTTTTATTTACAGGTATTAAAGTTATTGATTTGATTGAGCCTTATGCAAAAGGAGGTAAGATTGGATTATTTGGAGGTGCAGGAGTAGGAAAAACGGTATTGATTCAGGAGTTAATTAACAATATAGCAAAAGGACACGGAGGTTTATCTGTATTTGCTGGGGTTGGAGAAAGAACTCGTGAAGGAAATGATTTACTAAGAGAGATGTTAGAGTCTGGAATTATCAAATATGGTGATGATTTTATGCACTCTATGGAAGATGGTGGATGGGATTTAACAAAAGTTGATAAGTCAGGAATGAGAGATTCTAAGGCTACTTTTGTATTCGGGCAAATGAATGAGCCACCAGGAGCACGTGCACGTGTTGCTTTATCAGGTTTAACTATTGCAGAGTATTTCCGTGATGGAGCTGGAGAAGCACAAGGAAAAGATGTATTATTTTTCGTAGATAATATTTTCCGTTTTACACAAGCTGGTTCTGAGGTGTCAGCGTTATTAGGGCGTATGCCTTCAGCGGTAGGATACCAGCCTACTTTAGCAACGGAAATGGGAGCAATGCAAGAACGTATTACTTCTACTAAAAAAGGATCTATTACTTCTGTGCAAGCGGTATATGTACCTGCGGATGATTTAACGGATCCAGCACCAGCAACAACATTTGCTCACTTAGATGCAACTACAGTACTTTCTCGTAAAATTGCAGAGCTAGGTATTTACCCAGCGGTAGATCCACTAGATTCTACATCTAGAATTTTATCGTCAGAAGTATTAGGGAAAGAGCACTATAATACTGCGCAGAGAGTAAAAGAAATTTTACAACGATATAAAGAATTACAAGACATTATTGCTATCTTAGGTATGGAAGAGCTTTCTGAGGAAGATAAATTAGTAGTACATAGAGCACGTCGTGTACAGCGTTTCCTTTCTCAACCATTCCACGTAGCAGAGCAATTTACAGGAATCCCAGGAGTTCTAGTAGATATTAAAGATACTATTAAAGGATTTAATATGATAATGGATGGAGAGTTAGATAAATACCCAGAAGCGGCATTTAACTTAAGAGGTTCTATTCAAGATGCTATTGATGCGGGAGAAAAAATGTTAGCTGAAGCGTAAAATAAGTTTTGGGTTATCTTAATAATTAAAAACGAAAGATTAAAAACTAAAAAATATGTTTTTAGAAATTGTAACACCAGAGGCCGTATTATTTTCATCAGAAGTTGATTCTGTGGCTGTACCAGGAATAAATGGAGAATTCCAAATGTTGAATAATCACGCACCTATCGTGTCTATTTTAACCCAAGGAACTGTTAAGATTCATGTGCACACACAAGAGCATGGTAAATTTGATGACTTAAGTGGGCATATTGTTCCACATGCCGATGATGACAAGATATTAACGCTAGCTATAAAATCTGGAACGTTAGAAATGAAAGGCAATAAAGTTATTGTTTTAGCTGATTAATAGTTGTCTTTCGAAGAAGATAAAAAAACCGTTAAACAAATTTAGTTTAACGGTTTTTTTTTGATCGTGGTTAGATGTGTTTTCCTTTATTCCATCCGTGTTTACCGAGATATTCTTCTCCACTTTCTACAGCACCATCCTCAATGCGAGTTCCCATAGAGTCATTCCATCTGTTTAAATAACCAAATAAAGATATTACACCAAGCATTTCAACAATTTCACCATCGTTCCAATAAGTATGTAAGCGCTTATTTAATGCTTCATCTACAGCATTTGGAATCATTGAGGCAGCCAAAGAGAAATCTAAGGCAACACGCTCAGCTTCTGAAAAAGAAGGATGAGTTCTATATTCCCAAATATTATCTAATTGTGCTTGTTCTGCTCCATAGCGTTCTGCGGCGCGAATAGCATGAGCTTGGCAGTACCTACATCCTGTAGCGTTGCTGGAAACCCAAGCAATCATTCGTTTTAAAGAAGAAGAAACACGTCCTTTATTAGCCATAACGGCTTTGTTTAAATTAATAAAAGCTTTTGAAATAGCAGGCCTGTGCTGCATAGTCAATACAGAATTAGGGCAAAAGCCTAATGTTTCATTAAAAAAAGTTGCTAATTCTTTAGTTTCTTTATCATGATCAGCTGATAATGGTTCTACTAGTGGCATATATTGTATTTTTATTAAGTAAATTTGTCGTTAAACATTGCAAGAAACAAAAAATATTTAAAATATGATAACGAATACAGTGACCACCATTTGGAAGCAAGGTATGCAATTTGAAAGTGATAATCCTAGCGGTCATACAATAAGCATAGATACAAATGGCGATAACGGAGGAAATAATATGGGATTAAGACCCAAGGCAATGATGCTATCCTCTTTGGCAGGATGCTCAGGATTAGATATTATCCCTCTGTTAAAAAAAATGCGTGTTATAATTGATGATTTTAAAATTGAAGTCACAGGAGAGTTAACAGAGGAGCACCCAAAATTTTATCATACAGTTACTGTTGATTATCATTTTTATGGGAATGATTTACAGCAATCAAAAATTAATAAAGCAGTAAAATTATCTATAGAAAAATATTGTGGAGTAATGGAAATGTTTCGGCAGTTTGCTAAAATAAAAACAACAGTTAATTTTCATGAAAAATAGTAATAAAATGTTATGCGTTGGACCTTAAAACCTAAACCAGATGTAGAAAAAGTAGTAGCATTGGCAAAAGATTTGTCTATAGATAAAACACTAGCAACAATATTGGTGCAGCGTGGTATTTCAAATTTTAATGAAGCAAAGCTTTTTTTTAGGCCTTCTTTGACTGATTTGCATGATCCTTTTTTAATGAAGGATATGGAAGTAGCTGTTCAGCGTATTAAAAGAGCAATAGCGAACCATGAAAATATTTTGGTATATGGTGATTATGATGTAGATGGAACCACTGCGGTGTCTTTGCTTTCGTCATATTTAAGAGCAACGTATCCTAATGTAGCTACTTACATACCAGATAGATACGAAGAAGGTTACGGGGTTTCCTATAAAGGGATTGATTTTGCCGATGATAATGGTTTTTCATTAATAATAGCTTTAGATTGCGGTATCAAAGCAATAGATAAAGTAACATATGCAAGTGAAAAGAATATTGATTTTATAATTTGTGACCATCATAAACCAGGAAAGGAAATACCTAAAGCAATAGCTGTTCTGAATCCGAAGCAATTGGATTGTAATTATCCATATAATGAATTATGTGGTTGTGGAGTCGGATTTAAGTTAATTCAAGCACTAGGGCAAGATAAAGGGGAATCAATTGAAGATTTAATCCCGTATTTAGATTTAGTAGCAACGGCTATAGCAGCAGATATTGTTCCTATGACAGGAGAAAATAGAGTGCTTGCTCATTTCGGATTGGAAGTTATAAATACAGCGCCTAGAAATGGTTTTAAAGCGATAATTCAACAATTAAATAGAGGCAAGCTTACAATTACAGATGTTGTTTTTACGATAGCTCCGAGGATAAATGCAGCTGGAAGAATGAAACATGGAAATTATGCCGTTGAGTTATTAACGGAAATGAATCTTGAAATGGCTATTGAATTTGCTACTGCTATAGAAAAGTTTAATGTTGATAGAAAAGAGTTAGATAAAAAAATTACCGAAGAAGCTTTATTACAAATAAAAGAAAATAAAGAGCAAGAAAAGTTTACAACAGTTGTTTTTGATAAGAGTTGGCATAAAGGAGTGATAGGTATTGTTGCTTCTAGATTGATAGAAACTTATTATAGGCCTACCTTAGTTTTTACGAAAAGTGGAAACAAATTAGCAGCTTCTGCCAGATCGGTTAAAGGTTTTGACGTGTATAATGCGTTGGAGCAATGTACTGAGTTTATAGAACAGTTTGGAGGACATAAATATGCTGCTGGTTTGACGTTATTACCAGAGCAATACGAAGGTTTTAAATCGAAATTTGAGGAAGTAGTGAAAAGTACCATCCATAAAGAATTACTCATTCCTGAGATTTTAATTGACTCAGAACTTGAATTGTCTGAAATATCACCAAAGTTTTATAGAATTTTACAGCAAATGGCTCCATTTGGACCTCAAAACATGAAGCCCGTTTTTAAAACGAGTTCTGTAAGAGATAATGGATATGGAAAACAGGTGGGAGCTGATAAAGCACATCTAAAATTAAATATTATTTATGGAGCAAATCAGAAAACATATAATGCGATTGGATTTGGATTGGGAAGTAAGATAGAGAATGTTGAAAATGATTTTGATATTGTATATTCTCTTGATGAAAATACATGGAATGGCAATACATCCATTCAATTAGTGTTGAAAGATTTAATATAATTTTATTTAGAATTATTCTAAATAAAATTATATATTTGTTTGGTGCTATTTTAGGTTTTAAAACTTCATAAAAGAAGCAAAGTTTTAAGAGCTAATTTAGATTCTAACTAATTTGATTATGGAGAATATTAAAAGAGTATATAATAATGAGATAGGAATTTCTTTCTTTTGGAGAGATAGAAACTATTCGGAAAAAGTTCAAATTATTTTTAAAGATATTGGTTTTCATCTCACTACTCAAGAGATTGAATATTTTAATAAGTATATTTTAGAAGCAAAATTACAGGAGAGGTGTAGTACTTGTGAGGCAGGAAGATTTTGTAGATCTATTTTGCTAAAAACACCATCTGGAAAAGTTAGCATGGCGGTAAGTTTGAATGAGTTAGAATTAATAGAGGATTTGTTGTCAGGAACTCTTTTTCAGCTAAACTTATCAGATTATTTAAAGGATTTATGTAAAAATTAACATGGTTAAGAGCTTGCTTTTAACCATGTTATATCGCAAGTCTAATTGGCTAAAGCTTGATTAAGATCGCTTAACAAATCTTCAATATCTTCAATGCCTACGCTTAATCTTATTAAGGAATTTGTAATTCCTATTTTTAAGCGTTCTGATTTAGGAATCGAAGCATGCGCCATTGTTGCTGGATGGTTTACTAAACTTTCTACACCGCCTAAAGATTCAGCCAAGGTGAAAATTTTAGTGTTTTTTAAAAAGGTAAATGTAGCTTCTTTGCTATTGTCCTTTAATTCAAAGGAAACCATTCCGCCATAGCCGTTCATTTGTTTTTTGGCAATTTCAAAACTGGGATGCTCTTTTAAACCAGGATAATATACTTTGTTAACTTTAGGATGTTGTATCAAAAAATCAGCTACGGCTTTTCCGTTTTCGCAATGGCGCTGCATACGAATATGTAATGTTTTTATTCCTCGAAGGGCTAAAAAAGCATCCATTGGACCAGCAATTGCGCCTGCAGCAAATTGCATAAAATGTAATTCTTTAGCTAATTCATTGTTTTTAACAACCAAAGCTCCCATGATTAAATCGGAATGACCTGCTAAATATTTTGTAGCAGAATGCATAACGATATCAGCTCCCAAATCTAAAGGTCTTTGTAAATAAGGAGTAGCAAAGGTATTGTCAACGGCAACTAGAATGTCTTGGTTTATAGCTTTTACAGATTTAACAATAGCTGAGATATCAGCAATTTTCATTAATGGATTTGTAGGAGTTTCTAGCCAAATTAATTTTGTAGCGTCAGATATTTCACTTGAAACATTTTTAGGACAGCTAGTATCTACAAATTTAAAACGGACTCCATATTTTTGAAATATCTTGGTGAAAATTCTATAAGTTCCACCATATAAATCATCCCCAGTAATTACTTCATCTCCTGGTTTTAGCAAACGCAAGACAGCATCAATAGCTGATAAACCAGATGAAAAAGCAAACCCGTGAGTTCCATTTTCTATAGCAGCAAAAGCGTTTTCTAAAGCCGTTCTTGTAGGATTCGAAGCCCGAGAGTATTGGTATTGTTGATGCTTTTCAGGATCAGATTTGGCGTATGTTGACGTTTGAAATATAGGAGGCATTATAGCACCAGTGCTAGGTTCATGTATTTGACCTCCATGTATGGTCTTTGTATTAAACTTCATATTCCTCCTTTATTTGTTAATTTACAGCGCTAGACCAATTTTATCAAAGCCATTATAATTCCAAGATGAATTCCTTCATGTAAATTGTTGAATTCAATTGCGTCTTCAATAGACGTTAGGTTAAAATCCATACTTGTTGTATAGCCAAGATAGTTTTTAAATATAGCTGCATTATAATCTTCTTCTAGAGTTTGTGGTAGTCCTAAGAATAATTCTTTTACCTCGTTGAGTTCTTCTTGAGTAAAAGTCTCTGAAGGAGCAGTTCCTTTTCTGTACTTCTCAATCAACTCATCAGGAACTAGGCAATTTAACCCAGATAGTTTGTAATGTAATAGTTGTTGAGTAACTACTAAATGAGCAAGGTTCCATGCGATATTGTTTTTAAACCCTTCTGGTGTTTTATGAAGTTGCTCTAATGATAAATTATCTATTTTGCTTAAAACAATTTCACGTGATTTTTTTAAAACTTCAAATTGTGTGTTCATTTTCTTTATTTTAGCCCAAAGATATTATTAAAACATTTATATAAAAATGAAGAAAGTTTATTTTTTACAAACGTGTGATACTTGTAGGCGAATTTTAAAAGAATTAAATATAGAAGGATTTGAAAAACAAGAGATAAAGACAAATCCTATTACCATTTCTCAATTAGAGGAAATGTACACTTTTTCGAAAAGTTATGAGGCGTTATTTAATAAAAGAGCTAGACTTTATAAATCAATGAACCTAAAAGATCAAGAGTTATCGGAAGATGATTATAGACAGTATCTTTTAGAAGAATATACTTTTTTAAAACGTCCTGTTTTTATTATAGATGATGAGATTTTTATAGGTAATAGTAAGAAAGAGGTTGAAAGATTGAAAGAGAAAATATCTTAGTTATCATCTATATTCTTTTCTAAATAAGCTTTAGTTCTTAACATGGCATTTTCTCGAATATCCTGCCAAAATAAGTTGATATCTCCTGTATGGTAGTTTTTTAGGAAAGACATGAAGAGTCGAAGTGGAAATTTTGGGGTTGTAGACCATATCAAGCCATCCGTAACCTCTATCTTAAGAGATTCTGCGTATATTTTATCGTTCGTATATAAAAATCCTTTGTGTTGAGATAATTTAGTAGTTTTTGAGTGGTCCCAAGTAATAGGGTTAGTAGTAACACTACCTTTATACCAATTATCATTGCTTTTTGGGTAGTATCCTTTTTTGTAAGTGTTCCAAGATACAAAACCACCTGTTTCTGATGGAGTTTTCATAGGAAGTATAGTTTCATATTCATTGGGCTGTATGCCCATTCCTACTAAATAAGCTGCTATTAATTGTTTTTGTAACGGTTTTTTGTCGAAAAAATCTTTTAATAAACATTTTGAATGTGTAGTTCCTTGGCTATGACTAGCGATAATTATAGGTCTTCCTGCATTGTATTTTTTTAGATAGGTTTCAAAAGCTTTTTTAATATCAGAGTAAGCAATTTCAAAAGCTTCTCGACCGCCTTCATCGTATAATTCGTATGAACGAACATGAGCTTGGCGATAAATTGGAACGTAAATCTGCCCAGATGTAGCAAAAGCAGAAGCCTGATATTTTACAGCACGGTTTAGGATTTTCTTATGTTGGATAGGATCTGAAGTAGAAATATTCCAGCGTTTGTCTTTTTTATCGGTTAATAAGGTAGGGTAAATATAAAAGACATCTGCTTTTAAAAGTTTTCTATCCTTGGGAGAGAATTTTTTTAGCTCTGCGTTATATTTATTAGGCAAAACGGCCCAAGTACTTTCATTTTCATAATTAGGACGAGTAGGGATATGACTAGTATTAAAAGGCTGTGTTTGATATGTACTTCTACAATTGAAGAAAATAAAAGGAATAGTATATAAAAGAACTATTCTTATATATTTATTAGTTATTGCTATCATTTTATTGTTTAAAAGAAGTTATATTGCTCCATTAATTTTTTAGCCTCTTTTTGAGCACTCCATTCATTGATGATTTCTTTTCTAGCTTCTTTTCCTAATAAGGGAGTTTTACCAGTGATATTATTTAAAAGTAACTTATTCAAAGAATTCACGTCTCCAGCCTTGAATAAGTATCCGTTCTTTCGATTCGTTATTAAATTAGAGTGCACTCCAACATTTTTCGTAGCGATTGTGTTACAACCACAAGCCATGGCTTCGGCGCAAACCAAAGAAAAACCTTCGGAAAAAGAAGGTGTAACAACTATTTTTGAAGCTTGATAGTAAGATATGATATCAGTGGTTTCTTTGATGAAATATACTTGTTTTTGAACATTATTTTTTTGAACAAGATCTTTTAACTCTTCTAAAAAAGAGGGTTTGTCCACTTTACCAACAATAACCAATGCCCAACTTAGTTGTTCCTTTAAAATAGGAATGGTTGCTTTTAATAAAGTTGTTTGTCCTTTTGCTTTTCTTACCCTTCCGGCACAAAGAATGATGTTGGATTGGAGTATTCCTTTTACTTCTTTTTTAGGGTTAGGCTTAAAAATACTTGTATTAATTCCATGGGCTATATAAGTGTTTTTCAATCCTAAAGAAGAGCTCATGCTCTTAGTTAATGTGATAATTTTATCAGATTTTCTTAATAAGAATTTTGTAAGCTTGGAAGGTCTTGTTTCGGCATGTCTAGTTGCAATTAACTTAAATCGAGCACCTAGCATTCTGAATAATAAAAGCCTTAAAATCTCATTATTTCTATGACAATGAACGACCACCTCTTTATTTGAAAATAAAAGAGATATTAATTTTGAAAATGAAATTTTTTCTCCCGCAACATTATATCCGTATATATATGTTTGGTAGTTATTGTGAAAAAAAGGCAATACATTTTCAATACTTCTAGTAACTCCTGTTCTTCGTTTATGAAAATGAGTGTGAATTAAAATTGGTTTAGAATTCATACAACGATTTTATATAAATCTACGTTCTATAATTTCTATTAAGCGAGTTTCATACTCTTCTTTCTCGCTCCAATTATAATCTGGTTTTACCATCTTATTAATAAATTTTTTAGCTTCTTTCTCTGTTTTAAAAGTGTTTAATTGAGAAATTACACGGTTAAAATCGCTTTGATTTCCGTCAAATAAGTGCTTTACAAAAGCAATCCGATCGTTCAAACCTATTTGAATGGTACTTTGTAACTGGTCATTTAATGATTTTTTAGGAGTCGCTTTTTCGAATAAATCAACTACTGCATCTACAGAGATTGTGTCTTTTAATTCTTCTTCTAGAGTTGGAGGTACTTTTGAGAAGCCTATGTCTTTTGCATCGTTTTTAACTTCATCGTCAGAAAATAACATTTTTTGTAGTTCATCGAAAGGCTGTTCTATAATTTCTTGATGCTCCTTAGAAGCTATTGTATTAACTGTTGGTTTTTCTGAAAGGATTTCCTTTTTAGCGGTGTTTACTTCTTGCTGTTCAGAAGAAGTTATAGGGTTTTGTAGCTCAATATTTTTTTTGTTTTCTTGAATTTCAGAAGCTTTTGCTATTTTGGTAAGAAGCTCTTCTTTTGTATATATCGCATTAGGTGTTGTGTTTATATATTCTTCAACGTAAGCTAAAACAGATAGCTTTTCATAAACTAAGTAAGCTTTCTCTTTTAAAATTAACACATCTTCTTTATTTTTCATTTGCAGAATACTGTGTGCTAAACTAGTTAAATCAGCGGCTAATTTTTTGTGCATAAGTTGTGAGTTCTATTTAAAATTTGATATTAAAATTTGATAAATTTGTCAACGATAAATTATCGACAAAAATAAAAAAATCAAGCCTTAAAATTACAAAATGTTTCTTGAAAATACAGTAAATCATACAGAACAATTTGGGTGGATAGAAGTAATTTGCGGCTCAATGTTTTCTGGGAAAACAGAGGAGTTAATCAGAAGACTTAAGCGTGCTCAATTTGCAAAACAACGCGTAGAAATTTTTAAACCAGCGGTAGATACTCGTTATGATGATGAAGAGGTAGTTTCTCATAATGAAAATAGGATTCGCTCAACACCTGTGCCTGCATCTTCTAATATTCGATTACTCGCAAATAATGTAGATGTAGTAGGTATTGATGAAGCACAATTCTTTGATGAAGAAATTGTGGCTGTTTGTAATGATTTGGCAAACAGGGGCGTAAGGGTTATTGTAGCAGGGTTAGATATGGATTTTAAAGGAAATCCTTTTGGACCAATGCCAGCGCTCATGGCTACAGCAGAATACGTAACCAAAGTACATGCAGTGTGTACACGTACAGGTAATTTAGCTCATTATAGTTTTCGAAAAGCTCAAAGTGACGATTTAGTATTATTGGGAGAAACGCAAGAATATGAACCGTTGAGTAGAGCTGCTTATTACAAAGCGCTTAGAGCGCATAAGGAAGAGGAGCACATCAAGATTGTAGAAAAAAATGGAAATGAAAACAAATAATAATCATGTTACGGTGTTAGAAATTGATGGAAAAGCAATTAAACACAATCTTAATTATTTCAAGCAAAAGTTAGCGCCAACAACTAAAATATTAGTAGTGGTTAAAGCTTTTGGTTATGGAAGTGAAGCGATAGAAGTAGCAAAATTAGTGGAAGATGACGTTGATTATTTTGCAGTAGCATATGCTAATGAAGGAATTGGATTGAGAGAAGGAGGTATAAGTAAACCTATTTTGGTGTTGCATCCTCAAGTACATAACTTTGAAGCAATTATAGCATATAATTTAGAGCCTAGTTTATATAGCTTTAGAGTGTTGAAATCTTTTTTAGCTTTGTTGGATGAAAAAGTAACAATGAATTATCCTATACATATCAAATTTAATACAGGGTTGAATAGGCTTGGTTTTTTACATACAGATATTCCTATTGTTCTGGCAAATTTGAAAAACTCAAACAATATTAGGGTAGCATCTATCTTTTCTCATTTAGCAGCTAGTGAAGATGTTGAAGAGCAGGAATTCACAGTAAATCAAATTAATACTTTTGCATATATAGCTCAACAAGTTTATAAATACTTAGAATATGAGCCAATGATTCATGTTCTAAATACCTCAGGAATTGTGAATTATGCTAAAGCTCAATTTGATATGGTTCGTTTAGGAATTGGATTGTATGGTTTTGCGAATGATGTTTCGGAAACTACTCAACTAAAAAACACGCATAGGCTTACTTCTATTATTTCCCAAATTCATTCAATAATGCCAGGGGAAACAGTAGGTTATAATAGGGTTTTTGTAGCGAAAAAAGAAACTAGGACTGCAACGGTTCCAATTGGCCATGCTGATGGAATTCCAAGAAGTTTAGGGGCAGGAAAAGGTCATGTTGTTATTCATAATCAAAAAGCGCCTATTATAGGTAATGTTTGTATGGATATGATTATGGTAGATGTTACAAAAATTGATTGTAAGGAAGGTGATCAGGTGATTGTTTTTGATAGTCAAAAAAGGATACATGAAATAGCAGTTGCTTGTGAAACAATACCATATGAAGTGCTTACAGCGATATCTCAACGTGTAAAAAGATTTGTAAAGAATTAGAAATTACTTAAATTACGCCCTGATTAATTATTAAAAACAAAGAATCATGTTAAAAGAGTTTAAAGAATTTATTACAGGAGGAAACGTTATCGAGTTTGCTGTAGCTGTAATTATGGCTGGGGCAATTGGAGGTGTTGTAAAAGGCTTTGTAAGTAATATTGTAATGCCTTTTGTAGGAATGTTTACAGGAGGAGTAAGTTTTGCAGATAAGAAAATAGTTCTTTCGGAAGCAGTTAAAGATGCTACAGGAAAAGTAACTCAAGCAGAAAATGCAATTATGTATGGAGCATGGGTTGATTCAATAATTAACTTGATTATTGTAGGTTTTGTGATGTTTATCATTATTAAATCTTATAACAAGATGAGAAAGAAGGAAGAGGAGCCTGCTCCTGCTCCAAAAGGGCCATCTCAAGAAGAGTTGTTAATAGAGATAAGAGATTTATTAGCAAAGAAATAGCATTTGCTATTATAGTATGATGCTAAAATAAAAATCCTGAATAAATTAATTTATTCAGGATTTTTATTTTAAAGTAAAGGTGAGTTCCATGAGAAAATTCGCTTATAAAAGCAATTCTTCTGTTGACTCCTTAATTCTAATTTGTTTTTTCATTAAGTTTATTTTTCCGTATAAAATAGAGAAGAACAGTTCTCTTTCCATTCCAGCATTACCAGATATTTTTTTAGAATATAGTAACTGTTTTTCGTAATAGCTTTCTATTTCGCGAGTTGTGTTCTTATCGTCAATAGAAAAGAAAGATAAAGGAGTATAAGGGATGATAAATTTATTATCGCTATCAGAAGTTATTAAAATTGAGTTATTTAAATTAATCATTTTGTTATAATATAAATTAAAATCAACTTTTGTTTCTTCTATATGACCGTTAATGGCCCTTTTTTCTATGATCTGTATATTTTTAGTTAAATCATCGCAAATGGATAAAGCTGATTTAGGGCTTATTAGGTTGAGTTCTAATAAATGTTTAATTTGAAAAAGAGTGGTGTTTATGATGTTTTCATTCCAGATTTCATCACTTTTTATTCTTTTAAAAACATCGGTAACTTTTTGAGCTACATCATCTAATACTTTTGGGGTAACAAACTTTTCAAATTTCGTTTTTTGAACTCCCGTTTTATTTTTAGATAAAAAATGGGAATATATATAAATTTTAAATTTTCTTAATAAGTTTGTTTCTAAACTATGGTATATAGGAAAATCTTTAGAGGCGTAAGTGTATTTAGAATTTTTTAGTCTTCTAAATTGATTCATGATAGAAGATACTTCATTAAAATATTCATGTAACCCAGGAGTATCCTCTCGGTTTACTTTTTTATTAATATTAATTTTATTACTATCTTGAGCGTTGTAAATATCGTTTAAAGGAATATTGAAATGCTTAATTAATTTAAACCCTTCTTCAAAAGAAAGTGTAGTTTTTCCATTTATTCTTCTATAAGAGGCATCGTAACTTAAACCTAATACGTCTGAAACAACATCAATAAAAGAATTGTTGTCGGGGATTTTGTTTTTTATGTAATGAAATAATTTTTTTTTCATGATCTGAATGCTTCTGTATATTGAGCTAGTTTTTAGGGGTAAAACGTATGGTAAACAAAAACAAACATATGAATATTTATATGTTGTTTAGTGAAAAATGCAAAAAATATTTATCTGTTTTGTACTTTTTGCAAAGGTTGATACAGAGATCCTTTATATATTTGCCCGGTAAATAAGATTAAATAAGAAGGTTTTGGGGAATACCTTTTAATCAAAGCAATGAAAGTTTTCTTACTTGTAAGAAAACTTTCCTGCTTTTACAAAGTATCGTATTTATTAGTAACCTACTTTTTCACGTACTCTAATCAATACCTCTTGAGCTACTTTTTTTGCTTTTTCTGCACCAATGGCTAATGCTTCATCAATTTCGTGACGATTTTCCATATAGTGGTTGTATTTTTCTCGTACAGTAGCAAATTTTTCTATAATAAGTTCATATAGCGCTTGTTTAGCGTGTCCATATCCATAATTGCCTCCTTCATAATTTGATCTCATTTCTTTAATCTGAGATTCTGAAGCAAGTAGTTTATAAATGGCAAAAACATTATCTGCGTCTGGATTCTTAGGAGCTTCTAGAGGTAAGCTATCTGTTTTGATACTCATAATTTGCTTACGTAATTTTTTGTCAGGTAGAAATATGTTGATATAGTTATTGCGTGATTTACTCATTTTTTCTCCGTCAGTACCAGGTACTAGTTTGGTGTTTTCTCTAATTTTAGACTCAGGTAACATCAAAGTGTCTCCTACAATATTATTAAATCTAGAGGCAACATCTCTTGTCATTTCTATATGTTGCAATTGGTCTTTTCCTACGGGAATTATTTCAGCATCGTATAATAAAATATCAGCAGCCATTAGCATAGGGTAGGTAAATAACCCAGCATTTACATCAGAAAGCCTATCTGCTTTATCTTTAAAACTATGCGCAAGCGTTAAACGTTGGTAAGGAAAGTAACAGCTCAGGTACCAAGTTAGTTCAGTAACCTCTGGGATGTCACTTTGTCTGTAAAAAACTGTTTTAGAGATATCTATGCCGCAAGCTAGCCATGTGGCTGCTGTGCTGTATGTATTTTCGCGTAGCTGCTGACCATCTTTAATTTGAGTTAAAGAATGCATATCAGCAATAAATAAAAATGATTCATTTTCAGGGTTATTAGCCATTTCTATAGCAGGCAAAATAGCTCCTAATAAATTTCCTAAATGAGGGGTTCCTGTACTTTGTACTCCTGTTAAAATTCTAGACATTTCTCTTCTTTGAAATAATTTATATTATTGTTGAAGAATTTAAACTTTATACGGTTCTATATAATTCAAATAAAAGCATCAACGGAAGCAAAAATATACTTTTTAATACTAAAAGCAATCAAACAAAAGAAATTACTACATTTGGCGTATATGAAAAAAATAAAAATACCTTTTGTACTTATTTGGAGACTATGGTTTTATGTTTTGGTTTTAGGAACAGTCATTTTAATGTCTCCTCTATTACTGATTCTTACTGCTAAAGAAAAATATTACCCTGTTTTTTGGAAAGTTATAAGAGTTTGGTCCTTCTTTTTGATTTATGCAATGGGATTTCGATTGAAAATAGAAGAAGAAGAAAAACTGGATATTACTAAGAGTTATATGTTTTGTCCAAATCATACTTCTTTGATAGACGGTTGGGTGCTTGTTGCACTAAGTAAAAATCCAATAGTTTTTGTAGGGAAAAAAGAGCTAGTTAAAATCCCGGTTTTTGGTTTCTTTTATAAAAAAGTTGTAATTATGGTTGATAGAAGTAGTCCTAAAAGTAGAAAGAGAGTATATGAAATGGCGAAGAAGAGATTGCAAAATGGCGTTAGTATTGCCATTTTTCCAGAAGGGCTAGTGCCTACGGAAGACGTTATTTTAGCACCGTTTAAGAATGGAGCTTTTAGTTTGGCTATAGAACATCAAATTCCAGTAGTACCTCATGTTTATTATGATGCGAAACGACTTATTTCTTGGGATCCCCTTAGAGGAGGGCCAGGAATCTTTAGAGTAAAGCAGTGTAAGGCTATTGAAACGGTAGGGCTAAGTAAAGATGATAAAGAGGAGTTAAAAAACCAGACATTTGGTGTGATTTATAATGAATTGGCAAATGATGAAGTTTATATGAAAGATACGAATAGACCAAATAATGAACGAGAATTTAAATCACCATTATAGTCAGAAGGAAGAGAGATTAAATGTTCTGTCTCATGGTTTAGGTTTTTTATTAAGCCTTGTGGCTTTTCCTTTTTTAATTTTTAAATCCTTGGACTATAGTAGTTGTTGGCAGTCAACAAGCTTTATTGTTTACGGATTAAGTCTTATTGTTTTATATGGAGCTTCTACATTTTATCATGCTTCAAAAGAACCGAAAATCCGAAGGAAACTAAATATTTTAGATCATGCTGCAATTTATGTGCTTATTGCAGGAACCTATAGCCCTTTTTGCTTAGTAGCATTAAAATCTGTTTTAGGTTGGTATATGTTTATTTTCGTATGGTTTTTAGCTGCAGCAGGAGTTATTGCAAAACTTTTTTTTACAGGGAGGTTTGATAAGATTTCCACAATTTTATATGTATTAATGGGGTGGCAGGTGGTGTTTTTTGGAAGTGAATTATACCGCAATCTTTCGCAAGAGAGTTTGTATTCGTTAGTTTTAGGAGGTGTTTTTTATACTATAGGAGCTTTGTTTTATTCAGTAAATAAGATGAACTATAATCATACCGTTTTTCATGTTTTTGTATTATTAGGTAGTTTAAGTCATTTTATAGCCGTATTTTTAATAGCGGTGTAATAACGAAGAGGAGTAAAATAAATAATAGAGATGTTAAAAATAGTATTGATTGATGATGAAAGAGATGCTTTAGAAGCGTTAGAATGGAAAATAAAGAGAGTTTTTGAGGATGTTCACATCACAAAGTGTAGTTCTCCTGTAATAGGAGTTAAATTGGTAAAGGAAATAGCTCCAGAGATTGTTTTTTTGGATATACAGATGCCCGAAATGGATGGTTTTTCATTTATTAGTCAGTTTTCAGAGAGAAATTTTAAAGTGGTTTTCACCACAGCTTATGATGAGTATGGTATAAAAGCTATCAAAGCAAAGGCATTCGATTATTTATTGAAGCCTATTGATATAGATGAGTTAACGTTGGTTTTAGTTCAGGTAAAAAAAGAAGTTGAGAGTAGAAATGTTGCCACAAAAATAAATATTTCTGCGGACGGAAGAATATATTTGATTTCTAAAGAAACAGTTTTGTATTTAAAGTCAGATGGAAGTTATACTTCTGTTTATTTGACTTCGGGAAAAAAAATAATAGCAACAAAAACATTAAAAGACATTCAAAAGAAATTTAATTTCCCAGAGTTTTTTAGAGTTCATAATTCGTATGTAATAAATTTAGATTTTGTAATAGAGTATAACAAAGGAGTGAATGAGCTTACAATGAAAGATGGAGCAAGGGTTAGTGTAAGTAGAAGCAAGAAAAGTGAATTGATGGAAAAGTTATATCTTGATAAATAAATGTTACTAGATATTAATTCTGCTTTTTATTCGTGTATAAGAGGTGCATTATTGATGCTTTTTGTGTATCATCTTATTATTTATATACAAAATAAAGATGCCCTTCATAAATACTATACGGCTTATCTTTTTTGTTTGACAATTTATTTAATTAGAGATGTTTTTACCAACGAAGCAATTCAGTATTATTACCAATATATTAGCTTTTCAATGCAATATGTGGGATATTTTTATTTCGTTTGTTTTTCTAATACGCTCATAAATAGTAAGGAAAGTTTTCCTAAGATATATTTAGTGGTAAAATACCTGTCGCGGGGTTTCTTGGCAATTGCTTTTTTGTTAATTGTTACTCAGTTCTTTTTGGGGTATGAAGCTCAAAAAAAAGTAGTAGCCTATTCTGTCCCTTTTGCTTCTTTTTGCGCGTTATATGTGTTTTATATGTTATCTAAAAAAAGAACAAAGCAAATTTTTTATTTACTGTCGGGATCCATTTTGTTTTTAATGTTAGCTAATATTAGTTCTATTAAAATGATAAAAGGAGATCTTTATCTAGTAGCTATTCCTGTGCATAGAATGTTTTATTATTTTGTAGGAGCAATTATTCAAAGTACCATTTTTGCAGTGATTATAGGAAATTATTATAATGAAATAGCAGAAAGAAAGAGAGAGGTAGAGGTAAGTTTATTGAAGCAAAGGAATCAGATAGCACGATTAAAAATGACAGTGTTAAAGAGTCAAATGAATCCTCATTTTTTATTTAATTCACTAAACTCAATTAATAATTTTGTAATTCAAAATAAAATAGAAGAAGCATCAGATTATATTGCTAAGTTTTCTTCTTTGATCAGAAATGTTTTACAAACAACAAATAATAATACGATCCCCTTGAGTGAGGAGTTGAAAATATTATCTATCTATATAAAATTAGAGCAAGTGAGATTAAAAGATAGTTTTAGTTTTCGTCAAATGGTAGATGAAAATTTATCTTCTGAAGACTTAGCAGTAATACCATTTTTTTTGCAACCTTTTGTAGAAAATTCAATTTGGCACGGATTAAGTCTTAAAAAAGGGGAAAAAAAATTAGAACTTGAAATATTAAAAGAAGGAAAAAGCGTAGTAGCGAGAATCAAAGATAATGGTATTGGATGTGAAGAAAGTCAGAGGAGGAAATTGAATAATTTGATAAAAAGAAAGTCTTTTGGAATACAAATTGTTGAAGAACGATTAAAAATAATGTACCCAGATGAAGAGACAAGTATTCGTATTCAAGATATTTCTGATTCAGAAACAACAGGTACAGAAGTTGTGATTGTTTTTCCTTTAAAATACGAGGATAGCCGATTATTGTAAAAAACACCCCAATTATAAACTATTTAATGCTAACTATAAAAAACATTGTTTTTTCTGACATAAAGGGGCTAATTTAGCCTCAGTTAAAGAGAAGAATATAGTAAGGATATATACTTAATCTTTAAACGAAAATGTTCAAATTTGGGGGATTTGAATTTAGAAAAAAGCTCGGAGACACTTATATCCGAGCTTTTTTAATGCCATTTATTAAAGGGAAATTTACTAAGATTTGAATTGTAATACTCCTTTTTACCAGTAACTTCTTTTCCTAACCATTCAGGCTTTTTAAAGTTTTCTGATTCATGCTGTAGCTCTATCTCGGCAATAATTAAACCAGCATTATCACCAACAAATTCATCTACTTCAAAAAGGTGAGGTGCTGATGAAACTAGATACCTATATTTTTCAATAATTCCTTTTTCGCATAAATCAAGAAGATCGTTGGCTTCTTGTAAATCAATTTCTTTCTCCCATTCAAATCGAGTTGTTCCTGTTTTATTAGAAGCACCTTTTATCGTTAAAAAACCTTTGTTGTCATTAATTCTTACTCTAACAACACGTTCTTTATTAGAATTTAAGAAACCTTGTTTTATATATTTTTTTTGAAAGCTTTCTTTTTTGAAATGATTAGAAGTTACTAAGAATTTTCGTTCTATTTCTACAGCCATAAGAGTTGATGTCAAATTTGCACGAATGTATCGATTTTATCGTTATTATTGAATATCTTTGAGTTCTATTATGAAAAAAAGTATTTTTTTTTTAGCATTTATGATATCTCTTTTTACTGAAGCTCAAACTGATTTCAGTGATAGATGGGAAGATTTTTACTCATATAATAATGTAAAGGATTTTGTAAAGGTAGATAAATTGATCTATGCTATTGTAGATAACGCTGTATTTGTGTATCATATCGAAGACCAGAGCATAGAAAAATTGTCTTCTGTAAATGGATTATCAGGAGAAACAATAACAGCGATGTATTATAGTAAAAAATATGAACGTTTAGTTATTGGTTATGAAAACGGACTAATAGAAGTTGTAGATAATGATGGAAGAATTACTATTTCTCCAGATATAACAAATTTTAATCAGTCAGGAGAAAAAAGAATTAATAACATTTCAGAATATAATGATAAATTATACGTATCAACTTCATTCGCTATTGTGGTGTATGATATAAAAAAGTTGGAGTTTGGAGATACGTATTTTATAGGAAATGGCTCCTCTGAGGTCAATGTAAAACAAACAACTTTTTTAGAGGAAAAGATATATGTGGCATCTAATAAAGGTATCTATATAGCTACTATAAATAGTAATAATCTCATTGATTTTCAAAATTGGAATTTAAGTTTTGTAGGGAATTACCAAAAGGTAATGGTTTTTAAGAATAAGATTTTTGCAGCTGATTCGTCTAAATTAGTCGAGGTGAATGCTAATGGAACAATTACTCAGATTGCGAATTATTCTGAGGAAATAATGGATTTGAAAGCTTCTTCAGATTTCTTAACGGTAGCTCTAAATAAGAAGGTATTAGTTTATAATCAGTTGTTAAATATAGTTGCAGAGATTAAGAATATACCAGAATTTAATTTTACACTTAATAGTGCAAATACTATTGAGAATGATTTCTTTTTAGGAACAAAAGAATACGGACTTTTAAAAAGTACTATGAGTACTCCACAAGTATTTGAAGAAATTCATCCAGAAGGACCACTATCTAATGATGTTTTTTCAATTGCAAGTGCAAACAATAAGTTATGGGTAGTTTATGGAGGTTATGATCAGGTATATACACCATTAGGATATCGAAAAGGTTTTTCTTTTTTTGATGGAAGGAATTGGATTAATACACCTTTTAATCCTTCGTTTCCTGTTACAGATTTAAATCATATTTCTATTAATCCGAATGATAGTGAACAAGTTTTTATCAGTTCAATGGGAGATACTACTAATGAAAATTCTGTTGCAAGTGGAGGTCTTTTAGAAGTAAACGGAACCAGAATAGTCAATTTTTATAATCATAACAACAGTTCTTTGGAGTATATCCCTGCTACTTACCCAAGGAGAATAACTGTTAGGGTTAGTGGGACTGTTTTTGACGATCGAGGAAATCTATGGGTTACAAATGTAGGTGTAGATACTAAATTAAATAAGCGAAATGCATCAGGGCAATGGAGTAGCTTTGATTTAGAGAGTTTGTTTGCTAATAATGCCTTTGGAATGAATGACATAGTTATTGATAAAAATAATACACTATGGATTGGAACTCGAAGGAATGGAGTTTACATCTATAATGAAAAAGGAAATAGGAAACGTGCATTAACTACTGAGGTAACAAAAGGAAGCTTACCGAATTTAAATGTAAGAACAGTAGCGGTAGATCATAATAACCGAATTTGGTTAGGGACACTCTCAGGAATGGTTGTTTACAATAATGCATCTAATATATTTGAGACAAACAGGTATGATGCAGAGCCAATAATCATTTTAGATGATGGTATTCCTAAGAAATTGCTAGGAGATCAAACCATTAACACAATTGCAGTTGATGGTGCTGATAACAAATGGTTTGGGTCAGAAAATGGAGGAGTGCTATACACAAACCCTAATGGTCAAAAAACCCTGAGTAGTTTTAATAAAGATAATTCGCCTTTACCTTCTAATAAAATTTTAAAGATTGAAGTGGATATTGCTACAGGAAAAGTGTATTTCGCTACCAACAAGGGAATTGTAGTTTATAATAGTAAGGTAGCTTCTTTTGGAGAAGAGTTAAAAGAAGTATATGCCTATCCAAATCCAGTACTAAGTAAACATTCAAGTGTAACCATAGATGGAAGAAATGGTACGCATTTACCAAAAGGAACAAATGTAAAAATAGTAGATATATCAGGAAATTTAGTGTATGAAACCAATGTGGTTGAAGGGCAAGAATTACAAGGAGGAAAAGTTGTTTGGGATAAACGGAATCTAGCAGGAGTGCAGGTGGCTTCTGGTGTATATATAGTGTTACTTTCTAATAAAGAAGGAACTGAAACATCAACTACCAAAATAGCAATTGTTAATTAATAGAATAATGGCTGTTATATCTACAAAATCAATTGTACTTAGCGCTCTTAAGTATAGTGATTCTAGTCTTATTGTAAAGTGTTTTACAGAGGAGGAAGGAGTGAAATCTTATATGCTTAGAGGAGTATTGAAATCTAAAAAAGGCAAATTAAAAGCAGCTTATTTTCAGCCATTAACTCAACTTCAAATAACGGCAAGTCATAACAATAAAAAAACATTGAATAGCATTAAGGAAGCGCAAATAATTAATCCGTATAATACTATCTATACATCAATAATTAAGCAGTCTATAGTGCTATTTTTATCGGAGGTGCTATCTGGGGTTATTAGAGAAGAAGAAGAAAATATTCAATTATATAGCTATGTTGAAGCGGCACTAATCTGGTTAGATACTCATGACTCTATCTCCAATTTTCATTTGCTTTTTTTATTAAATTTATCTCGTTATTTAGGATTTTACCCAGATGTTTCTAATCAACAAAAACAGCATTTTAGCCTTATAGAAGGGAGTTTTACAGATATAGCATATGAAAAATTGATAATATCAGGAGATGAGTTAAGTCAGTTTAAAAAGTTATTAGGCATAAATTTTGATAGCATAGGAAAAGTCTCTTTTAATAAAAGTGAAAGACAAAAGGTATTACGAATGATAATTCGATATTTTGAACTACATTTGGAAGGGTTTAGAAAACCCAAATCTTTAGATGTGTTAGAAACTATATTTAGCTAAATGAACTATTTTTATATTTTCCTTTTTTCTCTTGTTAGTTTATCTGCGATGGCTCAAAAAGTTACTGTTTTAGATGCTGAAACAGGTAAGCCAGTTGAAGAAGTGGTTTTGTTTAATAAGTTACAAACAATATCTACAGTAACTAATGAAGATGGAGTAGTGGATATTTCTGACTTCAAAAGAACAGAGGTGATTTATTTTTCTCATGTTTCTTATGCATTGTATGAAGTTAAAAAAAATATATTAAAGAAAACCAAATTTCAGGTGTTCTTAAAAAAAGAATCGGAGCAATTAGATGAAATAGTACTATCTGTTTTTAAGAAGAAAGAGAAATTAAATAGAATAGCAGAGCAGATAGCTGTAGTTTCTTTGAAAGAAATTCAGAGAGTTTCTCCGCAAACATCAGCTGATTTATTGGCAAGTATTCCAGGAATAAAGGTTCAGAAATCTCAATTTGGAGGAGGTAGTCCTGTGTTAAGAGGTATGGAGTCAAATAGAGTTTTACTTGTTGTAGATGGAGTTCGTATGAATAATGCTATTTATAGAAAAGGGCATTTACAGAATTCAATTACAATTAGCCCTAATCTACTAGATAGAACAGAAGTTGTATTTGGTCCTTCTTCTGTAATTTATGGTTCCGATGCTCTAGGAGGTGTTATTCATTATTATACAAAAACACCTAAAATATCTTATGAAAATGAAATTGGAGGGAATCTCTTTTCAAGATTTTCCTCAGTAAATAATGAGATCACAACAAATATATCAACAGAGTTAAATTTTAAAAAATGGGCAAGTTTTACAAGTATTTCTTATAGTAAATTTGGTGATTTAAAAATGGGGAAAAACCGCTCTCATGGTTTTAAGAATTGGGGAAGTATTGCGTATTTTTCAGAGAATTTAGATGGAGATTATCAAGAAAATCCAACAAGGAATTCAGATTCAAATATTCAAAAAAATACAGGATATGATCAAACAGACTTTTTACAAAAGTTATTCGTTCCTTTATCAAAGAAAACAGATTTGAAAGTAAATATTCAGTATTCTACATCTTCTGATATTCCTAGGTTTGATAAACTATCTGAGCTTAAAGATGATACAGATCCGTCATCTTTAAAATTTGCAGAATGGTATTATGGACCACAGCAACGTTTTTTAGCTGCTTCTCAATTGGATATTAGTCCGGAGAAAAAATGGTTAGATAAAGGAACCATAACATTAGCGTATCAAAATATTAAAGAAAGTAGAATCCAACGAAAGTTTGGAAGTTTGGATAGGTCTTATAAAAAAGAATCAGTAAGTGTTTATAGTTTGAATACTGATTTTGTGGTACCATTGGCAAGACAGCGAAATTTAGGCTATGGTTTTGAATTGGCTTATAACGATGTGGCTTCTACTTCTTTTGGGAAAACGCTGAATGTAGTTGATGGTGAATATGCTGGTTTTTCTGGAGATTTCCCGGTGCAATCTCGTTATCCAGATGGGGGAAGTACTTATTTAAGTACTGCATTATATGTTGATTATAGGCAAGATATAAGTAGTAATTCTACTCTGAATACAGGGGCACGTTTAACAAGTACCTATTTAACGGCAAAATGGAATGATGATACCTTTATAAAATTGCCTAATAATGATATCAGTACTGAAAACACAGCATTAACCTTAACTGTTGGTTATGTGTATAAACTTAATAAAACATGGCAGCTAAATACAGTTATTTCATCAGGATTCCGATCGCCTAATATTGATGACATAGGTAAAGTGAGAGAAAAGAGAGGGAAAGTTACTGTGCCTAATGTGGATTTAAAGCCAGAACATGCATATAATGCGGAAATAGGGGTTCAGAAATACTTTAATAATCGTAAGTTTAGGCTAGGGGCAAATGTATATTATACATTTTTGAATAATTATATTTATAGAGAGGGTTTTGAGCTAAATGACAGTGGTGTAATAGAGTACGATGG
Source organism: Tenacibaculum maritimum NCIMB 2154 (assembly GCF_900119795.1). Lineage (NCBI taxonomy): Bacteria > Pseudomonadati > Bacteroidota > Flavobacteriia > Flavobacteriales > Flavobacteriaceae > Tenacibaculum > Tenacibaculum maritimum. The sequence goes on along the minus strand of NZ_LT634361.1, from coordinate 3,191,954 downwards.
GGTGAAAAACTTGCCTATTTTTGCTAATATAAACAAAGGAACGGCTTATGTTGCTGGTTTTACAACTAGTTATGAAGGAAGATTACATCAAAACTGGAAAACATCTGGCTTTGTAACCTATACCCAAGGAAAAGCTTATGATACAGGAGATCCGATGTCATCAATACCTCCTTTGTTTGGTAATTTTGATTTGAATTATGTTCATCATAAATTCGAAGCAGGCGCGAGTTTTCGGTTTAATGCAAAGAAAAATATTAGCGATTATAATTTGGTTGAGGGGATTGATAATCAGTCGCAAACTCCCATTGTTGATCCAAATGCAACAAAAGATCTAGAAAAATACTATGGTACTCCTAGTTGGAGTACGATAGGAGTTAATAGTAAATATACGTTCAATGAAAATTGGGCGCTTTTAGGTAGTGTAACAAACTTATTTGATGAGCATTATAAGGAATTTGCTTCTGGTGTTGCTGCACCAGGACGTAATTTTTCATTAGCTCTAATGGTAACTTTTTAATAAAATTTCAGATGAATAATATATTTAAAATAGTAAGTCTTTTAGAAGGAATATCCTACATATTGTTGCTTTTTATAGCAGTTCCTATTAAGTATTTTGCAGGAAATCCTGAATATGTAAAAATGTTAGGAATGCCTCATGGATTATTATTTGTAGCTTATATCGTATTAGCAATTATGTTAAAATATGAGTTGAATTGGAATGGGAAAACGTTTGGGATTGTTTGTCTTTTATCTATTCTTCCTTTTGGAACTTTTTTTGTAGGGAAATACCTTAAATAAGTATTTTTAGTAGGAGATTTATCCACCACTTACAGGAGGAATGATTGCCACAGTGTCATTAGCTGTTAATATAGTTTCTTTAGAAGCATATTCTTCATTTACAGCAACAGCATAAGAGGTAATCTGTTTTAAATTAGGAAACTTTGTTGTTAAAAGTTGTCGTAGTTCTTGTACTGAAGTATTCGAAGGTATCGTTATTGTTAAGGATGAATTTCCTACTAAATCGGTAGCAATTCCAAAAAATAAAAGAGATATTTTTATCATAATGCAAAGATAAAATACTTTTATAATTGAATACTAAATACAATGATATTTTCTGTTTTTCCTTTGTGGTAAGATCGTATAAAATCTATGCGTAGTAAGCGTCATTTTCCAAACCTAATATTATCAAACCCTAGAAATAGCTCAGTATAGGACTTTCCGTTTGTGGTAAACAAAGACTTAATTCCTGTCGTTAGGTGGAAATAGAACTTGTTTAGCAATGGAACTCTACTAATTTCTCCATCTTTATTTATTCCTTTTATTCTGTATTTAAAAACTCCCAAGTAAACAAATTATTTTACCCGGGAGTTCAGTTCTTTTGCTTAGAGAAGGGGGTTATTTTTTCTTTTTTCCGAATAAGCCCCCTAAAACATCAGTAACTTTTTTAACCGTATTATTTTTAGTTTTAGAAGAATCTTTCTTTTTGTTTCCTAATAAATTTCCTAGTGTATTATTAATAAGATTATTTTTCTGTTCTTGGATTAGTTTTTGACTGAGTTTTGCAACAGAAGAGGATATGTCCGTTTTTACGGAAGGGCTTTGCATATTACCAGAGATTGTAGCAGAAATCGGAACAGTAATGTTTTTGTTTTTATTATTTAATTTAGCAAGTAGATTTTGGGTTTCTCCTCCTAAATATTTTGCAGGAACGTCTAGTGTAACATTATAATTCATGCTTTGATCAAATCCATGACTTCCTCCTACAAGGATATTAATATCTTTATACTTCACTTTAAAAGGGCTAACAGCTACTTGTCCATTTTTAAAAGAAAGGCGAGTTTTGATATCTGACAAATCAAGTTTTGACAAATCTATAAAAGATAACTTGTCATTTAGTAAGCTTAATGCCTTTGTTTTTTTAGGATCGATTTTAGTAGTTAATAATTCAGCAAGAGCTTTTCCTGAAATAGAAGAAAGATTCGGGGTAAAATCATTGTTTAATCCCCCAGATAGGTTAATTTCTGAATTTAACTTTCCGTTCATGGCTCCAGCAATAGGACTCAATGAACGTAATAAGTCTAAACTCTTAAAAGAATCAGCAATATCAAAAGATTTAATTCCTAGATTCATATTGAAAGTTGGTTTTTTATCTTTGGTATTAATAGTTCCATTTAGTGCAATTTTACCATTAAATAGCATAGCGTTAACATCTTTTAAGGTTGCTTTTTCATCCTTTAACAATAAAGATCCTTTAGCATCTTTTAAGGTAAGATTGTCATAATACACTGTTTTGGCATCTGCAAGTATGGTACAATCTAAAAAAGCAGGAATTTTTAAAGATTCAGTAGCTGTTGTTTTTTGAGAATTAGGAGTTTCTTTTTGTGGAGTGTTTTCTGTATCAGAAACGCTCTCTTGCATGAAATCGCTAACATAGAAATTAGTTGAATTGACATTGAAGTTCCCCTGTAATTTTTTATTAGAAAGTAAAAAACCTAGTAAATTGTTTATTTTACCCGTAGCATTCAGGTCACTTTTTCCTGTTCTTGCATCAAACTCTGTTAAAGAAATAGTAGTAGGAGTAAAAGTTACCTTTGTACTTTTTATTTCAATAGGATTTACAATGTCTTTTGAAGAAAAGATGAAGTCGCTAAGTGCTACGGTACCATCATTTTTAATACGCTCTACGACGTTGTTTTTAATAGCGTTGGTGTCAAATTTAGTATGTAAATTAGCTTTTAGAATACCACTTAATTCATTTTGAAGATTTACAGGATAGGCTTGGTGGATATTCGCTAAATTTAAGGTGCCATTCAAGGTGGCATCTACGGTAGGATTTGTAGTTAAATTATGGATACTAGCCTTGCCAGAAAAGGTGTCTTTATCAATTTTAAATGATAATTGATTAATGTTAACAAACGTATTTTTGACCTTACCAGTCTCGTTTTTTATTTGAGTATCAATGTAAATATTTTCAACGGCTTTAGGAAGGTTAGGGTATTTAAGAGAAGCATTTTCAGAACGAATGCTAATAGCTAATTTAGGAATTGTAGTGTCATCTATAATTCCATTAATAGTACCATTAATAGCAAAATTCCCAGAAGTTCTTACTTCGGAAATACTTTTGGTATAGGTTTCAGGGATTAATTTTAAAAAATTTTTAAAATCAGAAGAAGGAGTTTTGAAATTAATAGCCACCTCTTGGTTTTTATCATGTAATTGAATATATCCGTCAAAAATTAAAGGTAAATTATTAAGGGTAGCTTTGTTTTTTAAAAATGAAAACTTTTTATGAATAAGATCCATGTCCAACAGAGCGTCCAAAGAAATATTTTGATTTTTAGCATATGCAGTTCCATTCATTCCAAAGGAAACGATAAAAGAAGTTTGAGTAGCTAATTTTAATTTTTCTTGAGAAAAATCACCACTTCCAGCATGGTTTAAATCGATCAAGGAGAGCTGTATGTTACCTTTTTGATCATTATATCTTATAGAAGAATTGGAAATCTTATAAGAATTAATTGCCAAGCCAAAAGAAGAAGTACTGCTGCTTTTAGAAGGGTTTTCTTTGTTGTTAGAAGGTTTTGTAATATCGTAATTGGTGTTTCCTTTTTTATCCACTAAAATATTTACAAGTGCATTATCAATTGAAAATGATTTGATACGTAACTGATCGGTCGCGCTTTTAAAAAGCTCTGTAAGCTTTAATTTTAAAGTGATGTCCTTGGCGTATAATAAAGTATCTCCTTTAAAAGGAGCAATGTTAATAACAGAAACATCTGTAAGTTGTACGGAAGCGTTTGGGAAATTTTTTAATAAACTGAGGCTGCCATCAGAAAAATCAACCTGTGCGTTTATATTATTATTAATAGATTTTTTAACAAGCCCAAGAATTTTATCTTGAAATAAATAAGGAATGCTAATTAATAACATAAAAATTACAAGAAGGAAACCAATAACAATCTTATAAGCTTTTTTCATTGTGTTTGAGTTTTACAAATTTTTATTATAAACAAAGTTCAGCTTTTCTTTGTAAAGAAACCATAATAAAATGATAAAAGTAAAAGTTTTGGTAATTTTGCCCTTGTTAAAGATAGAATGTTGAAAAAAGAGGATTACGCTCAATTTATAAAAGAACAGGCAAAGCGTTTAGGTTTTTTAGACTGTGGAATTGCTAAAGCTACTTTTTTAGAAGAAGAAGCTTTTGGTTTGGAGCAATGGTTGGCAAATGGATTTCATGGAGAAATGCATTATATGGAAAATCATTTTGATAAACGGTTAGATCCTAGATTGTTGGTTGATGGAGCTAAATCTGTAATATCGCTTTCATATAATTATTATCCCCCAAAGGTTCAAAAAGAAGATTCTTATAAGATTTCAAAGTATGCTTATGGAGAAGATTATCATCAAGTAATAAAAACGAAATTAAGAGAGTTGCTTTCATTGATACATGATGAAATAGGAGAGGTGTCAGGAAGAGCTTTTGTGGATTCGGCTCCTGTTTTGGAGCGTGCTTGGGCAAAAAAAACAGGTTTGGGTTGGACGGGGAAGAATACTCTCTTAATTCAAAAGCAACAAGGGTCCTTTTTTTTTCTAGCGGAATTGATCATCGATTTAGAGTTGGCTTATGATGATCCGTTTGTTACTGATCATTGCGGAAGGTGTACAAGATGTATAGATGCATGCCCTACGAATGCCATTTTGCCTAATAGTACTGTAGATGGAAGCAAATGCATTTCGTATGTAACTATTGAACTAAAGGATCAGATACCTGCATCCTTTAAAGATAAGATGGAAGGGTGGATGTTCGGTTGTGATATTTGCCAAGATGTTTGCCCTTGGAACCGCTTTTCAAAAGCGCATTCAGAACCTTTGTTTTCGCCAAAAGAGCATTTATTGGAAATGACTAAAAGAGATTGGGAAGAAGTAACTGAGGAAACTTTTAGAAAGGTATTTAAGAAATCGCCAGTTAAAAGAACAAAGTTTTCAGGATTAACTAGAAATATTCGGTTTTTAAAAGAATAATAAAAGAAAAGTGTTGTTTCCATATCAAAAGGAAACAACACTTTTCTTTTAAGGCATAGCACTCATAAAGTTAGGGAAATTAAAATTATTTAAAATATTCCCAAATATCTTTACCTTCTTGGTCTAAAGCCCATCTTTCATTATTGCTAGAAATCCTAGTAAAAACATCTTTATTCTTGTTTAAAACGAATATGATAGGATTTTCCAGAACAATATCAGAAGTACTATTTTTAGTGTTTATCTTTAAAGTGTCATTTTCAAATGTGTACTGGTCAAATGCAGCAGGAATATCAGTGAAAATAAGGTTAACTTCCTTTTTTTCTCCGTTTTTACTAAAAAACATTGACCTAAAGCAGTTGTAAAAAACACCTTGCTGTTTTATTTGCTCGCATTCTTCTTTAGTAACACCAGCGGGAGTTAAAAAAGTTTTCCCAAGAAGAAAATCTTCTTGGCCTGTAATTACTTTATCATTCTCGCTACAACTACTAAGAATTAAAGATAAAATTAAAATTGGTAAGATTGAATATTTCATGATTATTGTTTTATCAATAAGATGAATAAAATGTAAAAGGGTTGCTTTTAAGAATGTTAAAAAAAACTTTTTAACGAAAAGTTAATTTACATTTGTAGTAAGTTCAATCAAAGTTATTGTTACTCAATTGTATAATGGCTGTTTATTTATATTCACCCATAAAAAACCAATTCAATCCTTTTTTAATTTTACTTTTGTTTTTCTGAACTTCTTCCTGGAACAAATCAACAACAAAGGCATCGTAATCTTTACCAGCCTCTTCTTTTAGGTAGTTTTTAAAGTAAAGTTCACTTACTTTTTCACCCTTTTGCTGTTCAATTTCAAGTAAAGTTTTATAAAGAGGTTCAATTCTAGTGACAACGCTATCAGGAACAGCTTTCCTTCTTCCAGTATAACCGATAATATTACCATCGTCGTCCTTATCAATGGTAAAGTCAGTAATAACCCAGTAATACCTTCCTGTGCGAGTTAAATTTTTAACTATGGCATGAAAGTTCTCTCCTTTTTTCAAAGCATCCCATAATATTTTAAAAGTCACCTTTGGCATATCAGGGTGGCGTATGATATTATGAGGTTCACCAATAAGTTCAATGGCATTGTATTCAGAAGCCTCTAAAAAAACATCGTTCGCGTACAGAATAGTTCCGTGTACATCTGTTTTACTAATAATAGTTTGGGTTTTATCCCATTTTACTTCTTCATTAAGAATGATAGGTTTAGTCTTGGGGGGCGTTTTCATTTTATTTATTTTTTAAAAGTTGAAACAAAAATAAACAAAATAGATTATTTGAATAGTTTTTTGGGAGTTTTAAATTATTATTTATTCTTAAAAAGAAACCAAGAGGAGCGTGAATTTTGTTAAATGACAATACCCCCTTTGAATAGTTTTAAGAAAAAGGTATTATAGGGGTATTATATCATTTAAAATAAAAAGAAAACCTTGTATGATTATGGTTTAAGTAAAAAGAGTAGTGTAGCTTGTTTTAATGACGAAACAATATAAAGCAGTAATAGCTATTTGTATTCTCCTAAGAAAAACCAGTTCAGCCCCTTTTTTATTTTGCTTTTATTTTTAGAAACCTCTTCATCAAATAAATCAACAACGAAAGTATCGTAATCTTTACCAACTTCCTCTTCTAGGTAATTTTTAAAGTAAAGCTCGCTTACCTTTTCGCCTTTTTGTTGTTCAATTTCAAGCAAGGTTTTATACAAAGGCTCAATTCTTTCAACGACACCCTCAGGAACAGCTTTTCTCCTACCTGTGTAACCAATGATATTCCCATTTTCATCTTTATTGGTAGTGAAGTCCGTAATAACCCAATAATACCTCCCTGTTTTAGTTAAGTTTTTTACTATCGCATGAAAATTTTTCCCTTTTTTCAAAGCTTCCCATAGTATTTTAAAAGTAATCTTAGGCATATCAGGATGGCGTATCACATTATGCGGTTCACCAATAAGTTCAATAGCACTATACTCAGAGGCTTGTAAGAAGGCTTCATTAGTATATAGTATAGTTCCGTTAGGGTCTGTTTTGCTGATGATAGTTTGGGTTTTATCCCATATTACCTCTTCGTCAATTAAAGTTTTAGTCTTGGGGGGCGTTTTCATCTTTTTAGTTTTTTAAATTAAAATTTAAAACAAAAGTAAATAAAATAGACAGTTTAAAAAGCTTTTCATTTTTTTTAACGTATAATTAGTAGCTAACAAAACCCTATATTTGTCAGCTTAATCAAACAACAATAACCTATGAATGATTCTCGAAAAAGACATGAAGCACTATTGTATCATGCAAAACCGAAGCCAGGGAAAATAGCTGTAACTCCTACGAAGAAGTATGCCACACAGCATGATTTGTCCTTAGCATATTCACCAGGAGTAGCGGAGCCTTGTTTAGAAATAGCGAAAGACAAAAAGAATGTATATAAATATACTTCTAAAGGAAATTTGGTAGCTGTAATTTCAAATGGGACAGCAGTTTTAGGGCTAGGAGATATTGGTGCTGAAGCATCAAAACCAGTAATGGAAGGAAAAGGATTGTTATTTAAGATTTTTGCAGATATAGATGTTTTTGATATAGAAGTTGATGCTACAGATGTAGATAAGTTTGTGGAAACAGTAAAGGCAATTTCACCAACTTTCGGAGGGATCAACCTAGAAGATATAAAAGCACCAGAGGCTTTCGAAATAGAAAGAAGATTGAAAGAAGAGTTGGATATTCCAGTAATGCATGATGATCAGCATGGAACGGCTATTATTTCAGCAGCAGCATTGAAAAATGCGTTGGAAATTAATGGCAAAAATGCCGCTGAGGTTCAAATTGTAGTCAATGGAGCAGGAGCAGCTGCTATTTCATGTACTCGTTTATATTTAAAACTAGGAGTGCAGAGAGAAAATATCATCATGTGTGATAGTAAAGGGGTTATTAGAAAAGATAGAGGTAGTTTAACTCCTCAAAAGGCTGAATTTGCTACAGATAAAGATGTTCGTACACTAGAAGAAGCAATGCATAATGCTGATGTATTTATAGGGTTGTCGAAAGGAGATGTGGTAACTCCAGAAATGCTATTGTCAATGGCTAAAAATCCAATAGTATTTGCAATGGCAAATCCAGTACCTGAAATTTCGTATGATTTAGCAATTGATACGCGAGATGATATTATTATGGCAACTGGTCGTTCAGATCATCCTAATCAAGTAAACAATGTACTTGGGTTTCCATTTATTTTTAGGGGAGCTTTGGATGTGCGAGCAACAACAATAAATGAAGAGATGAAAATGGCGGCAGTGCATGCTCTTGCTGAACTAGCAAAGCAATCTGTGCCAGAACAAGTAAATATTGTGTATGATGAAGTAAGTCTTTCTTTTGGAAAAGAATATATAATTCCAAAGCCATTTGATCCTAGGTTGATTTATGAAATTCCACCAGCAATTGCAAAAGCAGCAATGGATTCGGGAGTAGCTCAAGAACCAATTTCAGATTGGAATAAGTACCGAGAAGAATTGATGGATAGATCAGGAACAGGAAGTAAAGAAATTCGATTGCTGCATAATAGAGCAAAAAAATCTCCCAAGCGAGTGATTTTTGCGGAAGCGGATCATTTAGATGTATTAAAAGCCGCTCAAAGAGTTTATGACGAAAAGATAGGATATCCTATTTTACTAGGAAACAAAGAGGTAATCTTAGAATTAAAAGAAGAATTAGGTTTTGAAGCAGAAATACCAATTATAGACCCGAAGATACCTGAAGAAAAAGAAAGAAGAAATCGTTTTGCAGAAGCATTTTGGAAATCGAGAAGAAGAAAAGGTATTACTTTGTTAGAAGCTCAAAAATGGATGAGAGAACGCAATTATTTTGCGGCAATGATGGTGAATGAAGGAGAAGCAGATGCTTTAATTACAGGATATTCTCGACCATATCCTTCGGTTGTAAAACCAATGTTAGAGCTTATAGAAAAAGACAAAGGAATTACTCGTGTAGCGGCAACAAATTTAATGTTGACTAAACAAGGACCAATGTTTTTAGCAGATACAACGATTAACATCAATCCGAGTGCTAAAGATTTGGCAAAAATAACACAGTTGACTTCTGGATTAGCAAAGATGTTTGGAATGAAGCCTAATGTAGCAATGCTGTCTTTTTCCAATTTTGGTTCTTCAAAATCAGAAAGTTCTGTAAAAATAAGAGAAGCAGTTTCATATATTCACCGCCATTTTCCAAATGTGGTTGTAGATGGGGAGTTGCAGGCAGACTTTGCCTTGAATCCAGAGCTGTTAGCAAAGGAATTTCCCTTTTCTAAGTTAAACGGGGAAAAAGTGAATGTGCTAATTTTTCCAAATTTAGATGCTGCTAATATTACATATAAATTAATGAAGCAGATAGATGGAACAGAGTCTATAGGGCCTATCATTTTAGGATTGAGTAAGCCTGTACATGTTTTGCAATTAGGTTCAAGCGTAGATGAAATGGTAAATATGGCAGCTGTGGCAGTAGTTGATGCCCAAAATAAGGAGAAGAGAAGTGAGGGTATAGCTGCTCATGTTGGTTTCTAAAGGAGAATGAGTGTAATTAAACTTAGTGTAAAATCAAACTATAATTCCATTTAAATTATAGTTTGATTTTTTTGTTTTTAGTAATATAGTTTTTATAGATAGGTATTGTGTTTTGTGAAAAAAAAGCACTATTCGTTTGACTTTGTTTTTAAATTCTACGCTAATGCGTTTGTAAAGGTTAGGGGTTGATTATTTTAGAAATAGCATAATGAAGAGGTTGGTTTTTCTTGTTAAAAAATAGGGGATTGCTAGTTTTTTGAATTGCTGGTTTTTTAGTGTTTCCTAAAACAAATAATTTTCCTACTTTAGAACCTTGAAAAATAAGGAAAATGATTACACAAATTAGAGGGAGATTAGTAGAAAAAAATCCAACATATGCTGTTGTTGATTGTAATGGAGTAGGTTATTTGGTGCATATTTCTTTGAATACTTTTTCCAAGCTTCCTGAAAATGAAAACGTACAATTGTACACACATTTATCTATTAGGGAAGATGCACATACCCTTTATGGTTTTTTTGACAAAACGGAGCGAGAGGTTTTTAAACTATTGGTTTCGGTATCTGGAGTAGGGCCGAGTATTGCGAGAACAATGTTGTCATCTATGACGTCTAAAGAAGTTCAGCAAGCTATTGCTTCTGAGAGTGTATCTGTAATTCAATCCGTAAAAGGGATTGGTGCAAAAACAGCACAACGTGTTATTGTAGATTTAAAAGATAAGATATTAAAAACCTTCGAACTAGATGAAGTTTCGGTGGTTGAAAACAATACAAATAAAGAAGAAGCGTTATCAGCTTTAGAGGTTTTAGGGTTTGCACGTAAGCAAGCTGATAAAGTGGTAACTAATATTTTGAAAGAAATGCCAGAAGCGAGCGTTGAATTACTGATAAAGCAGGCATTAAAAAAATTATAGGTGGTATTGGAAATAAAATTGAAGAATAGACTGCTTACGGCACTTGCCTTTTTGGTAAGTGTTGTTTCGTTTTCACAAGTAATAAAAAAAGATAGTGTTTTATCGGTTAAAAAAGACTCGATAATTCCTCTTAAATATGGATTTAAACATACTCAAAAAGGAAGTCTCTTTTTGAATAATCCCGTAGAGAGGCAAATTACATATGACAAAGCATTAAATAAATTTGTTATTGTTGAAAAAATAGGAAATTACTATGTCGGGAACCCTATTTTTATGACTCCAAGAGAATATGATGAATATCGTTTGAAGAATGATTTAAGAGACTATTACAAAGAAAAAATTGATGCAACCAATACCAAAAAGAAAGGGAGTAAGAACGGAAGAAAGAACCTGCTTCCTAAGTATTATGTAAACTCAAAGTTTTTTGAAAGTATCTTTGGAGGAAATGAAGTAGAAGTAATACCTACAGGGCAAATAAATATTAAATTGGGAGGGATTTATCAGAATAGTAAAAACCCTCAGATATCTATAGAAAACCAAAGTAGTTTTACCTTTGATTTTGATCAGCAGATAAGCGCTAGTTTACAAGCTAAAGTTGGAAAGAGACTTAAGTTCACTGCAAACTATGATACGCAATCTACTTTTGATTTTCAAAACTTAATAAAATTAGAATATACACCAACTGAAGATGATATTTTACAGAATATAGAAGCAGGTAATGTAAGTATGTCTATAAAAAACTCTTTGATTAATGGAGCACAAGCTTTGTTTGGGGTAAAAGCTGATCTTAAATTTGGAAACACTTATGTAAGCACAGTATTCTCTCAGCAAAATTCTCAATCTAAAACAGTAGTGGCAAAGGGGGGAGCTACCATAGAGCCTTTTGAACTTCGAGCAACAGATTATGATAATGATAGGCACTTCTTTTTAGGGCAATATTTTCGAGAAAATTATAAAGAAGCATTAGCGCAATACCCGTTGGTTAGTAGTCCTATAAATATTACGAGAATAGAGGTTTGGGTAACCAATAGAAATCAGAATGTAAAAGATTATAGAAGTATTGTTGCTTTAGCTGATATTGGAGAATCGAAGGGGCAGAATAAGGTTAACGCTGAGGTACAAACGGTTCCAATGCCAGTAATGGTAGGGTCTGATACGATTCCTTATAATGGAGTTAATGATTTAAGTGCATTGATCGCAAATGGTACTGGACCTATAAGGGATATTGCAACGGTAGGAGATGCTTTGACTTTTCCAAACTATAAAATAGCGCAAGGGCAAGGATACTCTTATTTACAGAATGCTCGTAAATTACAACCTAATGAATTTAGATTAAATCCGCAATTAGGGTTTATTTCTTTAAGTAGGAGGTTAAATGATGGAGAAGTATTGGCGGTAGCTTATGAGTACACGGTAGTAGGAGCTACAAATAAAGAAACAGTTTTTAAAGTTGGTGAATTTTCCAATGATGGTGTAATAGCGCCAGCGAACTTAGTAGTGAAGTTGTTACGTAGTGAAATTTTAACTACAGTTCGTCCAAATACAAGAACCAATGAGAGTTTAGGTACTCCCTTCCCTACATGGCAATTAATGATGAAGAATATTTACGCCTTGGGAGCATTCCCGTTAAGGCAAGAAGGATTCCGTTTTGAATTACTATATCGTGATGATGAAACGGGTGTTTTACAAAATACACTTCAAAATGCCAATGAAGAAGCAATAAGGAATAAAACCTTGTTAAACCTTTTGAATTTAGATAAACTAGATCAAAGTCAGTTTGCTGTTCCTAATGGAGATGGTTTTTTTGATTATGTAGAAGGAATTACAGTGAGTTCAGAGAGAGGGTATGTTATATTTCCAGAAACCGAGCCTTTTGGTACTGATTTAAAGGAAATACTAACCAATACCTCTGATAGAAAAAAATATGTATTTAATAACTTATACCTGACCACAAAAGCACAGGCAAAGAATGAATATCAGAATAAAGATAAGTTCTTTTTAAAAGGATATTTTAAATCAGAGGCAAGTAGAGGTATCTCATTAGGAGCCTTTAATATTCCTAGAGGATCTGTAATAGTAACTGCGGGAGGAAGGCAGTTGGTAGAAGGGGTGGATTATGTTGTAGATTACCAATTAGGGCGTGTTCAAATTTTAGATCCTGGTTTAGAAGCTTCAGGAATACCTATAAATGCTAGAGTAGAAAATAATACATTTTTTAGCCAGCAGCGTAAAACTTTTATAGGGGTTGATGTAGAGCATCGTTTTTCTGATAAATTTGTGGTAGGAGGTACGTTTTTAAATGTTAGTGAAAAACCAATAACTCCAAAAGTAAATTATGGAGCGGAGCCTATTGATAATACAATGCTTGGATTAAATGTTGATTATTCAACAGAGGTTCCTTATTTTACAAAACTAGCGAATAAACTACCTTTTGTAGAAACAGAAGCACCTTCTAATTTATCTGTTAGAGCAGATATGGCATATCTATTACCTGGTTCGCCGAGCGGTATTAATGTGAATGGAACAGCAACATCATATGTTGATGATTTTGAAGCTTCTCAAATACCAATTAGTTTAACGTCACCTCAGCAATGGTTTACTGCAAGTACTCCAATTTCGCAGCAATTAGGAGGAGATTTAGGAGGAAGGCTAGAATATAATTATAAAAGAGGGAAAATAGCTTGGTATAATGTAGATCAATTATTTTACGGAGGGGGCTCTAATAAACCTTCGAATATAGATGATAGTGAGTTGTCAAGAGCAGAAGTTCGTCAGGTGAGATACCAAGAGTTATTTCCTAATACCGACTTAGATATTACTCAGTTGGATATTGTTAGGACGTTAGATTTGGCTTATTATCCATTGGAGAGGGGACCTTATAATTTTAATCCCAATGAAATTAACCCAGAAGATCGTTGGGGAGGTCTCATGAGACCACTAACTACTAATAATTTTGAACAAGCAAATGTAGAGTATGTGCAATTTTGGTTATTAGATCCTTATGAAAATTATTCAATAACAGAAGAAGAAGGGTTGCCAGCAGGATTAAATCCTAGAGATCCTATAAATCACGTAGGAGAATTGTATATTAATTTAGGAAATATTTCTGAAGATATTCTAAAAGATGATCGTAAACAATATGAAAATGGATTGCCAGCGGATGGGATAAAAACACCAGCTAATATTGATAGCTCATCTATATGGGGTGATTTGCCTAGAAATCCATCCATATTATATGCCTTTGATGCAAGTGATGAGGCTAGAATTCATCAAGATGTAGGCTTAGACGGTTTGTCAGATGAAGAAGAGCGAGCTAAGTTTCCTAATTTTGCAAATTTACCAGATCCAGCAGGGGATAATTTTCAATATTTTAGAGGTAGAGAATTAGATGCAGCAAATGCTTCCATACTATCACGGTATAAGAATTATAATAATACTCAAGGAAATTCGCCTACAGTAAATCAATCGAGTGAGTCTTTTCCTACATCATCAACCACTTATCCAGATGTAGAGGATATTAATAAAGATCAAACGATGAATCCTGTAGATAGTTATTTTGAATATAAAATATCATTAAATAGTTCTGATTTAGTAAAAGGAAGAAATTTTATTGTTGATACTAAAAGTACCCCAGTGGTATTGCCTAATGGAACGTCAAAAACGGCTACTTGGTACCAGTTTAGAATTCCGATTAGGAATGTAACCGATTCTCAGAAGTTTGGAGGAATTACAGATTTTAATAGCATTCGATTTATAAGAATGTTTGTAACTAAATTTAAAATGCCTGTAGTATTACGTATGGGAGAATTAGAGTTGGTACGTAGTGATTGGCGTCGTTATACGAAAACATTAAAACCAAATGTGCCAGAAAATGATTTAGATGGAAATCAACTAAATAATTTTGAAGTAGGGGTTGTGAGTATTGAGCAAAATCAGAATCGCTATGAATTGCCACCAGGAATTATTAGAGAACGATTACAAGGAACAAACAGAATTCAACGTCAAAATGAGCAATCGGTAACGTTAAAAGTAACCGATTTACCTGAAGGAAGTACACGTGCTATCTATAAAAATATTAGTATAGATATGCGACGATATAAAAATTTAAGAATGTTCTTACATGCAGAAAGACCTAATGTTTCAAGTTCAATAAACGATGGAGAAATAAGTGCTGTAATTCGCTTAGGAACAGATTTAAATGAAAACTTTTATGAAATAGAAAAACCATTAAAATTATCAACAAAATTATCTAACCCTACAAGCTTAGACGCTTGGCCCGAAGAAAATAACTTAGAGGTTTTATTAAAAGAGTTAGGAAGGTTAAAGTTAAAAAGGGATGCGCTAAAAGAGCCCGCAAATACGGTGTATTCATCAACGAGTTCTAATGGGTTGAAAATAACTGTAAAAGGAAATCCTACATTAGCGCAAGTAAGAACAGTAATGCTAGGGGTTAAAAATACTTCTACTACAGGAAATAAAAGTACAGAAGTATGGTTTAATGAATTGAGAGCTGTTGGTTTTGATAATAAAGGAGGATGGGCAGCAGTGTTAAATGCGGATGCTAATTTTGCCGATGTAGCAAATGTGTCTTTAGCAGGAAGTATGTCAACAATAGGTTTCGGGAATGTTGAAGATAGAGTACAAGAACGTAGCGTTGAAGAGGCAAAACAATATAGCGTGGCTACTAATGTTAGTTTAGGAAAATTAGTAACTCCTAAGAAATGGGGAATACAAATACCAATGAGTTATAGCTATGGAGAGGAATTTAGAGATCCACAATATGACCTACAATATCAAGATATTGAGTTGGCAGATGCAAAAGAAGTGAATCCTAATAGTAAAAATGCTCAAGATTATAGAAGAAGAAAGAGTATTAGCTTTATCAATGTTAAAAAGAATAGGAACCCTACTTCAAAGAAGGAGCCTAAATTTTATGATGTAGAAAATATTTCCGTTTCTTATTCCTTTAATGAAGAGTTTCGTAAAGATTATAATATTGAAAGATATGTAAACCAAAATATGATGGCCGGGGCTAACTATAATTTTAGCTTTAAGCCATGGGTTTATGAACCATTTAAGAAGTCTAAAAAGTTTAAGAATAAGTATTGGAAACTAATAAGAGATCTAAACTTTAGTCCATTACCTAAAACATTGGCTGTAAATTCTAGGATTAATAGAAATTTTAACGAGCAACAATCTAGAAATTTAATAAGTGATATAGGACTGAGCCCACAACCAAGGTTAATTCAAAGAAGGTTCATGTTTAATTGGGATTATACGATAGGCTTTGATTTAACAAAATCACTACAGCTTAATTTTAATGCTACTAATAATTATATCTATGATAGTTTTGGAAAAGACGAACAATTAGAAATATATGATGAGTTTTTCAATATAGGTAGGGCTAATAAATATCATCAAAAATTAAATACTACATATAAGTTACCAATTAATAAAATACCGTTCCTTGGTTTTATCAAGGCAGATTATGGATATACCGCAGACTTTGATTGGCAGGCAGCTTCTCAAAGTCCCTTATCAGCAGAAGCCAACGGACTTAGGTATGTTGATGTGGTAGGTAATACGATTCAAAATGCAAGTACTCATAATTTGAATACTAATATTGATTTTAAACGTTTCTACAAAACAATAGGTTTAGATAAATTATTATTAAAAGGAGGTAATAGAAAAGTAGTTAAAAAAGGAACGGTTACCGTAGGAGGAAGGAGAGTTTCTAAGAGAACCAGAGTTACCAGAAAATCTTCTTTTGGAAAGAAATTAATGAAAGGAGTATATGATGTATTAACTTCTGTGAAACAAGCAAAAGTGAGTTATAGTCAAAATAACGGAACTTCATTGCAAGGATATAAGCCAGGAGCAGGTTTCTTGGGGAGAGATAGTTTTGAAGGAACTACAGCTCCGTCTCTTGGATTTGTTTTTGGAAGTCAAACAGATATTTTATATAGAGCTATTCAAAATGGATGGTTAGTAGCGCGTGATGCAAGTAATGTAGAAGATAAATACTTTAATAAAAATTATAGTAAAACAAAGTATGATAAACTAGATTATACGATCTCAGTAAAACCGATAAAAAGTTTGACGATTGATTTGCGAGGAAATAGAATAAAAACATCAAATATAGCACAGCAGCTAGATGTTTTGGGTGATTATGATGAGGTAGAAAGAAAGTATAAAAATCAAAGAATTAATCCGAATATAAGACCTAATGAAACAGGTAATTATAGCATTAGCCATTTTATGCTAGGAACGGCCTTTAAAGATAGTGAAGCGTTATATCAAAAATTTTTAGGTTATAGAGGAATAATATCTAATAGACTGTCATTAGAAACAGGGCTTCCAAATTCAAATACAATCGATGGACCAGGATATAAGAGTAATGGACAACAAGCATTACTACCAGCATTCTTAGCAGCTTATTCAGGAAATAGTGTAAATTCAGTAAGTACAGGGATTTTTAGAAATATACCATTGCCTAATTGGACACTTCGCTATAATGGATTAATGAAATATAAATGGTTTAAAAAGAATTTTTCTTCGTTTACACTAGCACATGGATATAAATCTTCTTATACGATAGGAAATTACACAAGTAATGCACAATATGATGTTGACGCTCCGAATAAAACAAATACTTCTAAGAATTATCAGCCAGAGTTATTGATAACATCAGCAACATTAATAGATGAATTTTCTCCTTTGGTAAGGCTTGATGTTAAAATGAAAAACTCTTTTTCACTAAAAGGGGAAATAAGAAAAGATAGAAGTTTAACATTGAACTTTAATAATAATACATTGACAGATATTAAAGGAACAGAATATGTAATTGGATTTGGATATAAGATAAGAGATGTTAAATTTGTAACCCGATTTACAGGGAAGAAAGAAACGCTTAAAGGAGATATAAACCTAAGAGCAGATATTTCTTTAAGAGATAATTTAACGCTCATTAGAAGTATAGATGAACAAAATAATCAAATAACGGGAGGAGAGAATTTATTTGGATTGAAGTTTATAGCAGATTATAACTTAAGTCGTAGCTTGACTGCGTCATTTTATTATAATCACCAAACATTTAGATATGCAATATCAACAACATTCCCAAGGCAATCAATTAATGCAGGGATTAACTTGATATATAAATTAGGAAATTAAAATAACAAACACTATAAAAAACATTACACAATGAACATTCCATCAGAATTAAAGTACACAAAAGATCACGAATGGGTTAAAATAGAAGGAGATGTTGCCACTATTGGTATTACAGATTTCGCTCAAAGTGAATTAGGAGACATCGTTTATGTAGATGTAGATACTTTAGATGATACACTAGAAATAGAAGAAGTTTTTGGTTCAGTAGAGGCTGTAAAAACAGTTTCTGATTTATTTATGCCATTATCAGGAGAGGTAATTGCTTTTAATGAAGCGCTAGAAGATGAGCCAGAATTGGTAAATACAGATTCATATGAAAAAGGATGGATGATAAAAGTAAAATTATCAGATGAGGCGCAAATAGAAAACCTGTTAGATGCAGCAGCATACACAGCGCTTATTGAAGCTTAGTGCTTTACGAGTTATAGCAATAGCAATAGCGATACTTATAGCAATTTTGAGTTTGATAAAAATAGGAAAACAGCCTATAAAGATATCCTATTTAGATAAGATAGAGCACGGAATAGCATATTTTACATTGGCTTTTTTTTGGTTATTAGCTTTCGTAGAAAAAAATAAAAAGTATTGGATTGTTGTAGGATGTTTACTTTACGGTATTATTATCGAGGTATTGCAAGGAACAATAACAACATATAGAACCCCTGATTATTTAGATATAATCGCAAATTTTGCAGGAATACTCTTAGCACTATTGCTTTTTAACTCTTTTTTTGAGAAAAAATAGGCTATTTAAAGCGCAAGTTTGCAAAAGTTTAAATAAATTAATTAAATTAGCGAACTATTAAAAACTTTTTAGGATGGAAATTAAGAAAAATCCAAAGTCAAATCTAGAGAATTATAGCAAACTGTTTATGCAGTTAGGTTTGGTTTTAGCTTTATTTGTAACATATGTGTCTATTGAAAATAAGACATATGATAAAGAATATGCTGACCTAGGCGCAGCGGATATGGCTTCTAGTATTGAAGAAGAAACATTAATTATTCAGCAGCAGCCAGAACCACCGAAACAAAATACACCACCACCACCAGCGCCAGAAAAAATAGAGGTTGTTGAGGATGAAAAGGAGGTAGAAGAAACAATTATAGAGTCAACTGAAACAGATGAATCAGAAGCGGTAGAGGTAGAAGAAATAGTGGAAGCTGAGGAAGAAGAAGAAGTTGTTGAAGATGTACCTTTTTCAATTATTGAAGAGGTTCCAGTATTTCCTGGATGTACAGGTACTAAAGCACAAAAGAAAGATTGTTTAAATAAAAAAATGCGTAAGCATGTACAAAGATATTTTGATGCTGAGTTAGCTAATGAGCTTGGATTATCTTCTGGTAAAAAGAGAATTTACGTTCAGTTTAAAATAGATAAAGATGGTTCTATTACAAGTATTAATGCTAGAGCTCCGCATCCTAGATTGAAAAAAGAAGCTATTCGTATAGCAAAGAAATTACCAAAGATGAAACCGGGTAAGCAGAGAGGAAAACCTGTACGTGTAGGATATACATTACCTATTACATTTAATGTAGAGTAGTTATTCTATAAAAGTAAATAATAAAAAAAGGCAGCTCATTGAGCTGCCTTTTTTTATTGGCACGTTTCTTGTTTTAAGAAAGTTTTAACATTAAAAATAACAATTATGAAAACAGTAAAAAAAACACCAAAGAAACAGCTAGAAAATTATTCAACACTATTTACTCAATTAGGCTTAGTTTTAGTACTATTTATAACCTATGTAGTTTTAGAATATGAAATAGAAAAAGAAGTGATTACTAATAGTAATCTTTATGACCCATCAACAAGAACTTATGCATTTGATCAACCTCTTATAACTTATAGAAAAGAAATTGTAAAAGAAAAAACCAAACCTTTAAAGAAGAAGATTTTTATAAGATTGCCTTTAATTACTAAAGTAGATAATACGCATGAAGTAATTGAGAAGATCATAAATGAACCCAATGAAGAAGATAAAACTGTAGCAAATGCTAATGATTTAGTTACAGTTTATGAAGGTGATGATATTAGCGAAGATGATGAACCTATTAATTTTACTAGCTTAGAAGAAGCTCCTGTGTTTAAAGGGTGCGAAGGATTAAGTCCAAAGGAAAATAAGAAATGTTTTGAAAAGAAAATAGCTAAGTTAATACAAAGAAATTTTGATAGCGGATTGGCGCAAGATATAGGCTTGGAGCCTAGAAGACACAGGATTTCTACTGAGTTTATTATAAATGAAGAAGGAGCTATTGTTAATTTAAAAATAAGAGCCCCTCATAAAAGGCTAGAAAAAGAAACTCAAAGAATCATCAAAAAGATTCCTCAGTTTGCACCAGGAAAGCAGCAAGGAGTACCCGTAAAAGTACGGTATAGGTTGCCAATCACGTTTTTGGTAGAATAATGAAATGATTAATAGTTATCTTTGTACTTATACAAGATAAAAATGAAAGAATATTTTGCACATGAAACGGCTGTGATAGACGAAGGAGCTACAATAGGAAACAAAACAAAGATATGGCACTTTAGCCATATCATGCCGAATTGTAAGATAGGAGATAATTGTAATATAGGGCAAAATGTAGTCATTTCTCCAGAAGTTGTTCTAGGAAATAATGTAAAGGTGCAAAACAATGTATCTATTTATACAGGAGTAGTTTGCGAAGATGATGTCTTTTTAGGTCCTTCTATGGTTTTTACTAACGTTATAAATCCGCGAAGTGCTATCAATAGAAAAAGTGAATATAAAAAAACAATTGTAAGGAAAGGGGCTAGTATTGGAGCTAATGCAACTATAGTATGTGGAAATAATATAGGGCACTATGCTTTTATTGGAGCGGGGGCAGTAGTTACAAAAGAAATACCGCCTTATGCACTAGTAGTAGGGAATCCTTCGAAGCAAATAGGATGGGTGAGTGAATATGGGCATCGACTTATATTTGACGAAGAAGGTTGGGCTACTTGTTTTGAAAGTAAAGATAAATATCAACTAAAGGGAGGTAAGGTATATCGGATGTGATTTTTTTGAAAATATTTTGAAAAAAGAATAAAAGTTTATATATTTGAATCGTGGTTCAAAGACCACATCTTTTTCTTTTTCATAGCAATTTTCCCACTCAATTTTTAGAGTGGGTTTTTTTATTGATAAAACTTTTAGAAAAGTTGCTATGTTTTTAATTAATATAAAATTAAATAAATGGAATATCAAGGAGTTCTAAAGAAGATGATTACTGAAAATACGGATACGATTCAGTACTATTTGGATATGGAGGCTGATTTTTTAAATATGAACCAATTGTTAGATAAAGAAATTGGACTTGCATTTGTAACATATGAATGCTTAAATTGTCATCTAGAAAGAAAAATTTATCGCCAAGGATTTTGTAAATCTTGCTTTTTTGAAACTCCCAATGCTGGTGATTGGATTATGAGACCTGAGTTGAGCAAAGCACATTTAGGAATTGAGGACAGAGATTTAACCTATGAAAAAAAGGTGCAATTACAACCTCATATTGTATATCTAGCAAATTCGAGTACTATCAAAGTAGGAGTAACAAGAAAACAACAAGTTCCCACACGTTGGATAGATCAAGGAGCGCATGAGGCAATTGAAATTGTAGAGGTTCCTAATCGTTATTTAGCGGGTATTACAGAGGTTGCATTAAAAGAGTATGTTGCTGATAAAACGAATTGGAGGAAAATGCTCAAGAATGATATAGAAGATGTTAATTTAGTAGATTGGCAAGAGCGTTTGAAGGAGTTTATTCCAGAGGAGGCCAAGGAATATTTTATTGAAAATAATTCAGAAACGATACTTAGGTTTCCAGTACATAAGTATCCTGAAAAACCCAAAAGTTTAAATTTGCTAAAAACGCCAGAGTATATAGGTAAGTTGGTAGGAATTAAAGGGCAATATTTAATTTTTGAAGATGATACCGTATTTAATATAAGAGGAAACGAAGGCTTGGTTGTAAAAATAACGGTCAATTAAAAGTTAAAAAAAACTGGGCTTGGTAGATTTTCGTTCCACCAAGTCTGTTTTTATAATAACTGTTTCTACATCTTCTTTTGGCTTCTTTTGTTCTAATCTGTTAATTAGCATTTTAGCAGCAGTAGCTCCCATCAATTCTCCATGTTGGCTAATTGTGGTAAGTTTCGGGCTTGAGTGACGCGCTAATATTCCATTAGAAAAAGCAATAACAGAAAAGTTTTCAGGAACTTTATACCCTTTTCTAATAGCTACTTTCATTGCAGCAATAGCAGAAGATTCATCAGTAGCTATTACGCTGTCAATAGCTCTATTGGCAAAAATAGGAGTTAAAATACTCTCGTATTTCTTGTAATCTTCTTCTTGGATATTAATAATTAAATCTTCGTTAATAGGCATTCCAGCCATTTCAAGTCCTTTTACATAACCTTTTAGCCTTTTTTGACCTATTTGTAAATGGTTCATGGTAGAAATAAACACAATATTTTTATGACCTGTTTTTGAAAGGTGATTTACGGCGTTTATAGCTCCATGATAATCATTAGTAATCACTTTATCACAATGAATATTTTTAGCAATTCTATCAAACATTACAATAGGAGTCCCTTCATTTATAGTTTTTTCAAAATGATCAAAATTGTTTTTTATTTCTGTCTCTTCTGCTATTGATAAAATAAACCCATCAATGCTTCCATTGGAAAGCATTTCCATTGCCTGTACCTCTTTATTAAAAGATTCATTAGAAATGCATGAGATGATTTTATATCCTTTGCTATTAGCTATTTTTTCCACTCCTTTAAATACTTGGGCAAAAAAATAATTTAACATATTAGGAATGATAATACCAATAGTTTTTGTTTTTCTGTTTTTTAAACTTAGCGCATTAAAATTGGGCTTGTAATTATTCTCTTTAGCAAACTTTTGAATTTTTTCTTTTGTGCCAGCACTAATTTCATAGCTATCATTTAAAGCTTTTGAAACCGTTGAGATGGATACTTTAAAGTGATTTGCAATGTCTTTTATTGTAAGTCTTTTCATGGATAGTATTTTATTTATTGCAAATAATAATTCATTTTAATCAGGGGGAATGAAGGTTTTTTATGGGGCTCCTAAAGTACAAAAAAGCTAGGAGTCAAAAGTTAAATAGGAATTAAATATGGTAGTAATTAGAATACTGGGGTTTGGGAGTAGGAAAAAGAAGTTCTTTAAGTAAAAAAGCATAGAGAATGCTATATTCTATAAAAACAAACCATAAATTCTCTTTCCAAGGAATATTGGAATAAGCTTGATATGTAAGAATAATTACCAAGCTCCAAATAATAGGAAACCTATATTGGGTAAAAACAGCAAGGATAATCAAAGTAGCCAAATACCATGGATGTACTGTAGTACTAACAAAATAATAGAAAGATAAGCTAAAAAGCATTCCTACAATTAATTGCTGTATGGTAGTATTTTTCTTAAAAAAAGTGATGCCTAGTATAAAAAGGATTGCTAGGATAGGTATTATTTTTCCAATAATAGCAATTTCATTATAACCTCTAAATAAAAAACCTATTTCTCTAGCAATATAATAGCCACTAGCATTAAATTCGAAATTTCTAAACCAAAGCCCGACAGAATTAGAGTAGTTTTCAACTAATTGAGAGGAGTAAAAAGGTAAAAAGAAAGCGATAGTTACTACTATTACAATACTGTAAAATAGCAATAAGTTTATAAGATTGTAAGGAGTTTGTTGAAGTTTAGATAATGCTGTAGTTTTTTTTGATTTGTTAACAGGATTTAGAAACCATTGGTAAAATAATGGTAAAAATAGTAATGGAATCAATTTTATAGAAACTGAGCAAGCCAATAGCATACCAGCTAAGCCCCATTTACCTTGATAAAGCTTATAAATACTGAGTATTAAAAAGAACAACATTACAGGTTCAAAATGCAAATTACCTGTAAGTTCAATAATGATAAAAGGATTTAAAGCATACCAAAAAATATTTTTTATAGGAAGGTGTAACTTCTCCAAGAGTTGTTTGCCAATATACATAATGCCAATATCAGCAAGAATGATGATTGCTCTCATAGTAATAACACTTCCTAAAATGCTGTGGTTACCAAAAATGGCAGCAATTAAGAAACACAATTGGTTCAGAGGAGGGTAGTTGGTGTAATGGCTACCATTAAGTGGTCCCATGCCATTGTACAATTCCAAAGCCTGATGTATCGGGTAATTCTGTTCTTTAATAAATGTTTCAGGTAGGTATAAATAAGGATTTAGCCCTTCATAGAGCATTCTACCATCCCATATAAATCGATAAAAATCTTGCGACAGATTTGGCATCGAAATAAGAAAAATCATCCTAAATAATACCGAAGCAATAGCTAAGCTTAAAAAGCTAACCTGTTTGTTATTTATGAGATAATAAAAACAACAAAAGAGTGCCCCCCATAGAAAAATTAGGTAATTAAATTGGGTACGTTCTATAGTATATCCAACTAAAAAATACAGCAAACAGCTAAAAAATAGGAGCGCAATAGGAGTGTATTTTTTTAGAGAGAATGACATTACGCTTTTGAAAATACAGATTTAAAGAACACGTAGCCAAAACCAATAAAAAGCATTAAATGAAAAGGAAACAATCCGAAATCACCTCCCTGATCTCCCACAATAAAGGCACTATACATTCCAAAGGCAAAATATAAGGTCAATATTCCTTCAAAAATGACACTTGTAGATAGTTTTTTACGAATGTATTTATTGTTTTTCCAGCTATCTGTTAGAGCACTTATATTAAACTTAGGAGTCCTAACAAACTCACTTTTTTTACCTATATGACCTTCTAAAACAGCAATAGCATTGTGCAATGAAAAGCCCATTACAATAGAGAAAAATGTAAAAAAAGCACCAATGTATTTCATAAAATTTTTAAAGCCACCTCCGTGAGTTTTCTTATACATAAACCAGTAACAAATAAAGAAAATTATAGAACTAGAAACAAAAAAGCTCATTACGTAAAAATAAGGTTGTAAATGCGCGTACTCATTTTTAATGTACAGCATAGGAATGCTCAGTATGGCTACCAAGAAAATGCAAGTAAACATAGAGCTATTTAATAAATGTAGTAAGCCATGAATCTTAGTTTTCGCAGAAACATTCTTACTAGAGATGATTCTCCTTAGCATTTTTTGAAAATTTTCAGCACCTCCTTTATTCCATCTAAACTGTTGAGAGCGAGCTGCACTTATAATTACAGGTAATTCGGCAGGGGTTTCTACATTTTCCAAGTATTTGAATTTCCATTTTTTCAATTGAGCTCTATAACTTAAATCAATATCTTCAGTAAGAGTATCCCCTTCCCAGTTACCAGCATCTAAAATGCAAGACTTACGCCAAATACCTGCGGTTCCATTAAAATTAATAAAGTGTCCCTTACTATTTCTTCCCACTTGTTCTAATGTAAAATGAGCATCCAAAGCAAAAGCTTGAATTTTAGTGAGTAATGAATAGTTTCTGTTGATATGCGCCCAACGGGTTTGTACAACCCCTACTTTTTCGTCCTTAAAATAAGGAACTGTTTTTTGTAGCCAAGAAGACTGAGGTAAAAAGTCAGCATCAAAAATAGCGATAAATTCCCCTTTCGCAATTTTAAGACCTTCTTTAAGAGCTCCGGCTTTAAACCCCACTCTATTTTCTCTCCTTATATGCTGGATATCTAGTCCATTTTGTTTCAGTTCTTGAACCAATTTAGCGGTAGATTTTACAGATTCATCGGTAGAATCATCTAGCACCTGAATTTCTAATTTATCTAACGGGTAGTTGATTTTTGAAATATTTTTTAATAAACGTTCCATAACGTATAATTCGTTATAAACAGGAAGTTGTATGGTAACAAAAGGAACCTCTTTACGGTTGTTTAAATTAAACTTAGGAGCATTATCTTCTTTTTTTTGTGCAGCTAAATAATTAAAAAGTAAGTTTAGCTGTGCCACTGAGTACATAAAAATGAGCAGTATTGAAACTGTGTAAATTGCAATGATGATATATTCTAGTATCATTTATTTAAAACTATATTTAAAAATCCAACCTAAAATTTTTATACCTGCTAAAATACTTCCTTTAACGGTTCCAGAAACTTTTGAAACGCCTATTCTATTTCTGTATTTTACGGGTATTTCTGTATATGAGAGTTTATGTTTTAATGCCTTTAGCTGCATTTCAACGGTCCATCCATAGGTTTTATCTTCCATTTTTAAATCAATTAATTTGGAATATTTGATAGCTCTAAATGGTCCTAAATCGGTAAATCTAGCGTTGAAGAATACTTTCATTAAAAAAGTAGCCAGCCAGTTTCCGAATATTTGTTGAGGAGTCATAGCTCCTTGTTCACGTAATGGTTTCACACGAGACCCAATTACAAAATCGATATCATCTTTGATAATTGGAGCAGTCAGATTTGTTAATTGTTCAGGATAATCAGAGTAGTCTCCATCCAAGAAAACAAGTATATCTGGTTTTTCATTTTGTGTAGAAATATATTCCATCCCCTTCAAACAAGCATAACCATATCCTTTGCGATTTTCGCGCAAGACAGTTGCCCCTGCTTTTGAAGCATTTTTTTCTGTATGATCTGTTGAGTTGTTGCTAACTACGATTATTTCTTGTACATTATTTGGAATATCGTTTATAACATTAGCAATAGAGTCTTGCTCGTTATAAGCAGGAATAATGACTTTTATAAGAGGATTCATTTATTTTAAATCAGACATATTGTTTTCTTTTCGAAATGAAGAAAAGCTAGTCCATTCTTTTATTTTTTTGCCGTTTTTAAATTTAACAGCTTTGATTAATTTATTTTTATCATAAAGTAAGCAATACCCATTTTTTTTATTGTCTTTCAATTGACATTTATGATTTACGAACCCTTCATTGTCATAATAGAGCCACCACTTACTTTGTTTACCATCAATAAAATGACCTTCTTTTTCTTTGTAGGAATTTTTTCGGTAAAAGTACCAATATTTTATAGGAAAATCATCTTTAAACCGCCCTTCTTTTTTTAGTACGCCATTATTGTGGTAAAATTTCCAATATCCATTCTTTTTATCATTAATGAGCCACCCCTCTTTTTTTATTTTTCCGTTATTATAATACGTTTTTTGATATTCTTTTTGCCCAAAAGAGTTGCAGTAGAAAAGAAAGAAGCATGTAATTAACAGTACTTCTTCTTTTTTAATATAAATCTTGATAGAAAGATTAGACTTATTAGTTATCATTTACAAGTTTCATTAAATCAACATCGTTTCCTAATAAAACATCTTTAGGGTTTATACGTCCTTTTTCAGGACCATTTTCTAATTTTAAAACACCACGTGGGCATACTGCTGAGCAAACTCCACATCCCACACAACTTGCGCGTACAATATTTTCACCTTTTTGAGCATAGGCTCTCACGTCAATACCTTGTTCACAATAAGTAGAACAGTTTCCGCAAGAAATACATTGCCCTCCATTGGTTGTAATTCTAAAACGAGATTTAAAACGTTGTACGATTCCCATATAAGCAGCCAATGGGCATCCAAAGCGACACCAAACTCTGTTTCCAAAGATAGGATAAAAACCTGTTCCGATAACCCCCGCAAATATTGAACCTATTAAAAAACCGTAAGTATCTTGGATGGTTTGCGTTTTTATTCCAAAAACTTCTTGAACTCCAGAGAAATAAGAATACAAAGTAACAGCTGTCATTACCAAGGCAAAAACCAATACTCCATGAACAATATAGCGTTCAAATTTCCACGCTTTTACTGATTTGTCAGATAATTGACGATAAGGATCTCCTAGTGTTTCAGCCAAACCACCACAACCACATACCCAAGAGCAATACCATCTTTTACCAAAGAAATAAACCATTAAAGGAACAATTACTAAGGTTAAAAGAATTCCCCAAACCAAAATAAAAAGACCAAAGCCACCACTAGCAATTAATTGATCTAAATTCCAGCTATAAAAGAAGTCATAATCTAGTGGAAATGCATTTTTAAAATCATACCAAGGTTTCTCAAAACGAACCAATATTTCAGGAACTAAGAAAGCAAATACAATTTGAAAGAATAACACAGAAGTTGTACGTAAGATTTGGTATTTGTTATGACGATATTTAATATACATTCTAATTGCCATTACTGTCATAACAACACAATATAGAAATCCATATAAAAACCATTGACTTGCTAAATTTCCGCTTAAACTTTTGCTTATAGGATCTACGATATAAGTCCAGTTAACAATATAATCAGGTCTGAAATACAATAAGATATAAAAAGCGACCAGAAAAACAAAAGCAAACCAGCCAATCCAACCCCTATTAGTTGCTTTATTTAACCAAATTCCATTATTTTTTATTCCAGGAGGTCCTAAAGTAATTACATTAGGGACGATGTAAAGTAAGCTACCAATAATTCCTAAACCAAAAGTTAATAACCAAAATAACCCTTTGTTATTTCTGATATTACCAATACCAGACTCTTTAGCTATTTCATAAGCAAAGCTATGAGGTTTACTCCAAATAACCTTATCCCATTCACTATTCTTTTTATGTGTAGCATTTGCATTTTCTAGCGCAGATACTATTTTAGATGAAAAAGAGAATGGTCCTGTAAACTCCTTTCCTACGACAGTTGTTTTAATATCATTAATAAAAAGTTCGCTTTTTATTCCTTTGTTTTTTACGATACCCTCAAATAACTCAGGAGTTACTTCATATTTTCCTATAAAAATAAGTGTGGTAAAAATGGCTAGTCCAATTAGAAATAAGCCTAAACCTATGTTTTGTATTGTTTTCATGCTTATGCTTTTATGCTAAAGATTCGCTTCCAGCTTTTCTTTTTTAATTGAATGTTAGTATTATTTTCTTTGTTAAATTGTGCTACAATTTCAGGTTCGTGTAACTTATAAAATTCAGGATCGAAGTTGGCATCAGCAAGATGCTCCAAAACATATTCTACAGAGCGTTTTTCTGTTAATACTCTATCAAAAAACTCATGGCGCATTCGAATTCCAAAATTATTTATACCGATGAACTCCCGTGTATTTTTATCATAACTTATATGAATACATTTCTTACCGTGTTTATGTTCCCAGTAAAAACGTGCCTCGTTTTCTTTAGGTTGTGCCCAAACCCATCCGTAGGTTTGATACTCGATATCTATAAATTTTGCAGAATTGAACCAGTGTCCAGGTTTGTATTCAATTCGATTTCCACAAATAGTTTGCGCAACTGTTTCTCCCATCATTCTTCCTGTGTACCAAACCGCTTCAATAGGCCTACGTTGCCCTATACCTTCATGTTGTTCAGCACAATCGCCAATTGCATAGACCCCTTCCATGTTAGTTTCTAAAAAGCGATTTACTTTTACCCCTCTTCCAGTTTCTATGTCAGCATCTCTAATAAAATCAATATTAGGAGAAACTCCTGCGGTTAAACCAACCAAGTTACATTCAATTTCTTCACCAGTTTCTGCAATAACAATAGATTTCACATTACCATGCTCATCGGATTTGATTTCTTTTAAGTTGGTTTCTAAACGTAAATCAATATGATTTTCAATAATTTCTTTATTAATCATTGCCGATTCTTGTTTAGGAAGTACCCCGTTCCAAAAGCTACTTTCTCTAACTAAAAAAGTAACGGGTATATTTCTACTATGTAGCATTTCTGCTAATTCAATACCTATTAGGCCTCCTCCAACAATAACAGCTCGTTTACATTTTTTATTATCTGGAGCATATTTTTCAAGATTTTCTAAATCTTGTTTATGATACATTCCAATGA
This sequence comes from Tenacibaculum maritimum NCIMB 2154, assembly GCF_900119795.1. Taxonomy (NCBI): domain Bacteria; kingdom Pseudomonadati; phylum Bacteroidota; class Flavobacteriia; order Flavobacteriales; family Flavobacteriaceae; genus Tenacibaculum; species Tenacibaculum maritimum. The sequence goes on along the minus strand of NZ_LT634361.1, from coordinate 3,162,454 downwards.
CACCATTTAAATCTTGGCCAGGCCATCCAAATTTATTAGGTTTTGATCCTGTTGCTATAATTAACTTATCATAGGAAAGAGCATCTCCTTCCGCAAAAAATAGCTCCTTTTTATCCGTATTAATTTCAGACACGTACCCTTTCTTTAAATGGATGTTGTTTTTTTTCCAGAACCAAGGTTCATAAGGTTGCGTATGTTCAAATTTTAAGTGCCCCATATATATATACATTAAGGCAGTACGTGAAAAAAAATAGTCAGTTTCCGCAGAAACAATAGTGATTTGCTTGTCGGAAAGTTTACGAATATGTCTTGCGGCTGTAACACCTGATATTCCATTACCTATAATAACGATGTGTTCCATAAATTGAGAGTATTGGCTATTCTGTCGAATGGAAAGTTAAGAACTTAAACCTAATAAATAATTTAGAATAAATATAAATAGGTTTGATTTGTAAGTACTTTATGATTGAGCAGACTTATATGCCGATATAAAAACTAAAAAAATGAAAAAAAGTATAGTTACAGTAGCCCTTCTTCTAATGGCAAGTGTACAGTCATTTGCACAAGAAAATGAAACGAGCAATATTCAAACATATACCCCTTCTAAATTATTGAGTAAAGGTCAATGGGATATAAAATGGGGAAACAATTTATACACACAAACAAAGGAGGCAGGAAAAGATGGCAAGTCCACTAAAGTTGACAGAAGTAACTTTTTTACTTCATCTTTAGAAGTATTTACAGGAGTTTCTGAGAGCAGTAGATTTAATGTAGGTTTATTAGCAGAGTACCGTTCCAATACTGTTGGAGGAAGAGGTGCTTTTTCTGTTTTTAGTTTAGAAGGAGCTCCTACCGAAAGAAAAGGTTTAGGATCTATAGCACCAGCAATTAAGTTTCAGCCTTTTAAAAAGTTGAGTAATTTTTCTGTACAATCAGCACTTCATATTCCTTTGGTAAATAAGGAAACCGAAAATAACGTTTTTCTAGATCAAACGACTTGGATCTTTCAAAACAGGTTTTTTTATGATTATACGTTTGAAGGAAATAAGTGGCAATTATTTACAGAATTGAATACTGAATATGGTTTTGGAGAAGACACTAGTTTTGCTAATAATACTTTTTTGTTAGTTCCTAGTGTATTTATGAGTTACTTTCCAAATGAAAACATAACCGTTTTAGGATTTGCTCAACATGCTGAACGATTTGGAGATTTTACTCAAGATTATACAGCCTTAGGAATGGGAGCAAAATATCAATTGACGAAAGAATTGAATATAGAGGCTCTGTATAGCAATTTTGTAAGAGGAAATAATAATGGACTAGGGGAAAGTTTTAATATTGGGTTACGATATTTATTTACAAAATAAAATGTTACATTAGGCAAATGAAAGCCTACCAATATATATACTTTCTTGCAGTAATAATTCTTTTGCAAGGTTCTTGTAAAAGTCAAAAAGAAAAAATAAACGGGGTTAGTTTTGTAGCTTCTTCAGAAGCAATTCATCGCAATGAAATACGCCCTTTACGAAAGGCATCAACGAATTATGTAGCGTTGATGCCTTTTGGTTTTATAAAGAGTTTAACCTCTCCAGAAATTATTTATAATTCGAATAAACAGTGGTTTGGAGAAACCAAAGAAGGGGTTGCTCAATACGCTTCAGTATTTCAGAAAGAAGGCATAAAGCTAATGTTAAAGCCTCAAATTTGGGTTTGGAGAGGAGCGTTTACAGGAGCTATTGAAATGGATACAGAAGAACATTGGAAGCTTTTAGAGTCTTCTTATGAAAAATTTATTTTAACGTATGCAGAATTGGCTGCAAGCTTAAAGGTGAACATTTTTTGTATAGGAACGGAGCTTGAAAAATTTGTGGTGAATCGTCCTCTTTTTTGGAAAGCACTTATCCGTAAAATAAAAAGGATTTATAAAGGAAAATTAACTTATGCGGCTAATTGGGATGAATTTAAGCGAGTGCCGTTTTGGAATGAATTGCATTATATAGGGGTGGATGCGTATTTTCCTTTGAGTAATCATAAATCACCTACAATACTTCAGTTAAAAGAGGGATGGAAAGTTCATAAAGAGGAGGTGAAAAAAGTTCAGCAGCAATTCAATAAAAAAATATTGTTTACAGAGTACGGTTATAGAAGTATAGATTTTATGGCTAAAGAACCTTGGAATTCTGAAAGGATAGCAGGAAATGTGAATTTAAAAAACCAAGTAAATGCATTGGAGGTAATTCATCAACAATTTTGGGAAGAAGATTGGTTTGCTGGAGGTTTTTTATGGAAATGGTTTCACAATCATCATGGGGTTGGAGGAAGTAATAATAATAGATTTACTCCTCAAAATAAACCGGCAGAAGTAAAAATAAAGGAACTATACGATAAATAAATGTATATAAATATGATAAATGTTCTGTTTTTTGATGTAAAAAAGAAGGAGCTTTGACTAAGATAAAGTAGATTTAATTATGAAAAAAATTATTGTTCCAGTTGATTTTTCAAAACATTCAGAGTATGCTTTAAAAGCAGCAGCTTTATTGGCTAAAAAAAATAATTCTGAGGTGTATGTTTTACATATGCTAGATCTTCATGAGGTTTCTATGAATGATAGTGGACGTTTTCAGCAAGAAAAAGCAGCGTTCTTTTTAAAGCTAGCAGAAAAAAAGTTTAAAGATTTTTTGAAGAAAGATTTTTTAAAGGAGATACATATTACTCCTATCATAAAACATTTTAAGGTATTTAGTGAAATTAATGAGATAGCGGATAAAGAAGATGCTGATTTAATTATTATGGGGTCTCATGGGGTAAGTGGAATGAAAGAGTTTTTTATAGGATCTAATACAGAAAAGGTTGTAAGACATGCTAAAATACCTGTTTTGATTGTTAAGAAAGAGTATGCAAATTTATCTTTTGATGATGTAGTTTTTGCTAGTGATTTTAGTGAGAGGTCTGTAGCATCATATAAAAAAGCATTAAAAATTTTAAAGGGGTTGGAGTCTAAAATGCATTTATTGTATGTAAATACTCCTAATGAAAACTTTAAAAATGATTTAGAGATGGAGCAAATGGCAGCTCATTTTTTAAATAAAGCGGAAGGGAATTTGGAAAGGTTGGATGAGGTGAATTATGTTTGTGATTATTCCGTAGAAAAAGGAGTGCTGAATTTTGCAAATAGTATTGGTGCTAATTTAATAGCGGTAAGCACTCATGGAAGAAAAGGATTGTCGCATATTTTTAGAGGAAGTGTTTCTGAAGACTTAGCCAATCATTCAACATTACCTATAATAACGTTTAAAATGTAAAAAGTATAGAATATGCATAGGCATAATGAATTGTAATTAATAACTTTAGGCTTTTAAATAAAATAGATTAATGAGAAGCTTAACAATGATATTATTTTTTGTGTTTTCATCCATTTTTGGACAAGAGAAGAGGGTTTCTGATATTGTATTTCAAGGAAATACTAAAACGAAAGCCTCTTTTTTGTTTAAGATAATAGAAACAAAAGTGGGAGGGGTGGTAAACAGAAAGCTATTGGATAAAGATGTGATTCGTTTAAAACGATTGGCGGCTGTTGCCAATGCTACTGTGTATGTAAAAGAAGGATCTAAAATAGTATTTGCTATAGAAGAAAATTTTACATTGATTCCTGATGTGAATATTTGGACAACTACGAATAAAAGGTTTGCGTATCGTGTGGGAGGAAATGAGTTTAATCTTTTTGGATCAAATATTACTGTTGGTGGATTTTATCAGAATAATGGCTTTAATACTTATGGAATCAATTTTAAGGCGCCTAATTTATTTTCTAGAAATTTTGGACTTGCATTTTATCACCAGAATTGGAAGAGTGAGGAGCCTTTGTATTTTAAAGGCCAGTCAGTAAATTATTTGTATAATAATATTTCTTTTGAAATTTTAGGATTGTATGAATTGAATTTTAAAAACCATTTTCAGTTAGGAATTAATTTCTTTAATGAAAAATATGATTATTTAAAAGGAGCGCTTCCCCAAGGAGTTCCGCTTTCCTTAGATTTGAATAAAAGGCTTTTAAAATTAATATATACGTTTGATGATCTAAACTATTTTTATCAATATATATCTGGATTTAAGAGTGAGTTTTATGGGCAGTACGTAACTTCAGTGAATAAGTATCAAGATGATTTTTTAGTAGCATGGAATGATTTGTTATATTTTAAAAGGGTAGGAGAAAGAGGAAATTGGGCAAATCGTTTAAGGGTTGGCTTATCTTCAAATAATAAGACACCTTTTGCTCCTTTTGCATTAGACAATAATGTTAACTTAAGAGGGGTTGGTATTTTGGTAGATAGAGGAACTGGTAGTATTGTTTATAATACAGAATATAGATATACTTTGTATGAAAAAAGGTGGTTTATATTGCAAGGAAATGCTTTTATGGATGCAGGAACGTGGAGGGAGCCAGGAGAGGAATTAAAGGATTTCTTTAAGAGTGAAAATATAAAAGTATATTCAGGAATTGGTTTGAGATGTATGCATAAAAAAATATACAATGCTGTTTTTAGAATAGATTACGGATATGGATTGACGAAGAATTCATCCAAGGGATTTGTTTTTGGAATTGGGCAGTATTTTTAAAAAACATACCCCTTCTTCTTTTTGCTAGAAGAGGGGGTATGTTTACCAATTGGAATACTAAAAGCTCCAATACGAATTGGTATTATGTTTGGATAGATGGTTTAGTTTTTCTTCTTAGGATGTACTAATTTCATCTCGTCAATTAAGTGTTTGGCACCCGCAAATTTATCTACAATAAATAGTACATAACGCAAATCGACCATAATATTTCTACAAATTTCTGGATCATAATTAATATCACTCATGGTGCCTTCCCATACACGATCAAAATTTAATCCGACCAAATTTCCATGTGCATCAATTGCTGGACTTCCAGAGTTACCTCCTGTAGTATGATTAGTTCCTAAAAAACAAACAGGTATTTTTCCATTTTTGTCAGCATATTGCCCATAATCTTTTGTATGGTATAATTCGCGCAGTTTTAACGGAACATCAAATTCGTAATCTCCAGGAACATACTTTTCAATAACTCCGTCAAGATAACTAACAGGGTTGTAATATACGGCATCTCTTGGTGAGTATCCACGAACTTGACCATAAGTTACGCGTAGTGTACTATTTGCATCCGGAAAATAACGAGCTTTAGGTAACGCTTTCATAAGGGCTTTCATATATTCTTTTTGTAAAGCAGCTATTTGCTCATTTTTTTGAGAGTACTCCGTATGGATGTTTTTATAAAAAGCTGTAATCATAGGTTTAGCATATACATATGCAGCGTCTTTATTCAGTTTTTTTAAGATTTGTTTAGGATTGTTTCCTTTGATGATGTCTAAAGCACTTTTTAAAGAAGTCAAATTGGTATTGTCATAAATAGCAGTATTTACATCTTTTGTGTAAAAAGGCATTACATTGGTAAAAATCCCTTTATCTACACTCACGTCATAGTTTTTGTGAATCCCCTTCAACTTTGAAGCAAAGGTTTTTTTTGCTTTTTCAAGCAATTCAGGTCTTTTTATTAAAGTTTGTTCTAGTTGATATGCCCTGAAGCACATATTCATTAATTCATTTGTAACTAAGAAAACTTCTATAAAATTTCTTCGTTTAATATTAATTTTAGAAAAGTCTTTATAAAGCGTATTGAAGTTGTTTAGAATATGCCCGTATTCGTCTTCTAATTGATTTTCTTTTAGTGCTTTGGTAAATGTTACTTCAAATTTTTTTCTATTGGCAATAGCATTACTTTTTTGAATGCCCAAATTTTCACCAATCCATTTTTTCCAAGCATTTGCAATGCGAGCTTGCTTGGATGCATATTTAATTCTAATAGCGTCACTTGATTTCATTTTAGCATCAATTACTTTTAAAGCAGCTTCTCTAATGGCAATATTACTAGGATTAAATTCTTCAGTAATATGCGCTATAGCAACTGCTGGTAAGTATTCATTGGTACGCCCAGGAAATCCAAAAACCATAGTAAAATCCCCTTCCTCAATTCCATCTAAAGAAACAGGTAAAAAGTGCTTTGGTTGGTAAGGAACATTTTCTGTACTATATTTTGCAGGACGATTATTCTTATCGGCATAAATTCGGAATAAAGAAAAATCACCTGTATGTCTTGGGAAAACCCAGTTATCTGTATCACTTCCAAACTTACCTATACTGCTAGGAGGAGCGCCAACTAAACGAATATCTTCAAAACGTTCTGTTACAAACAAAAAATATTGGTTTCCTTTATAAAAGGGTTTGATTTTTACCTTTTGCCAAGCTTCTTTTGTAGCTATATTTTGTAAATGACTTATATTTTTGTTGATTAATGATTGTTTTTCTTTCTCGTTCATTGCTTTTGTAAGTCCTTTTAATGCTTGCGCTGTTACATCTTCAATTCTTACAATAAACTCCACAAATAAACCTTTGTTAGGGAGTTCTTCATTTAGATTCATAGCCCAGAAACCATTTTTTAAATAGTCGTTTTCTAAAGAAGAGTGTGATTGTATTTGTGCGAAACCGCAATGGTGATTTGTTAAGATTAATCCTTTAGGAGAAATAACTTCACTAGTACAACCTCCATTAAAATGACCAATGGCATCTTTTAAGCTAGCGTTATTGATGTCGTAAATATCTTTAGCAGATAATTTGCTTCCTAAAGAAGTCATTTCTTTTTCGTTCATGCCTTCTAATAAGGAAGGAATCCACATACCTCCTTGTTGTGCAGAAACCTGTACAATCAAGAACAGGAATAGTATTTTAATATATTTCATTTATTTGTTTTTTAAGGGGTAAAGGTACTAATACCAATCACTATTTTGAAATAACCGAAATAAAAAGCCCTTTTCATTTTATGTTCAGGAAGAAATAGGGTTGGTTTACAGTAATTTTAGGATAAGGGGTTGGATGGTTTTATACTTGAAATAGCTACTTGTTAGCTTGCTTCTGGAATACTGAAATTGTTGGGGGCTTTATGTTTATTGGTGGCTTGTTATTGTGATATCATTTTTATTTTAATAATACGCTTTTTGCCTTTTCCATCCAATTTTCTGTATCCTATTTTTTTCTCTCGTAAAAACGCTATACAAGATTTCAACTTCGTTTTTTGTACAGCGTTTTTTTCCCTCGTAAAAACGCTGTACAAGATGTTAACTTCATTTTTTGTACAGCGTTTTTTTCTCTCGTAAAAACACTGTACAGGATTTCAACGTCATTTTTTGTACAGTGTTTTTTTTCCTCGTAAAAACACTGTACAAGATTTCAACGTCATTTTTTGTACAAGGTTTTGAACCCATACTAAAAAGTTTGTACAGTTTTATATTGAAAATCAATGGGTTATGTTTTTAAGTTAAAATAATCATCCCTTTTTTTATGAGGGGACTGGGATTTTTATCATGGTATTTGGAGAGGATAGAGTTTTTTTAGGGGGTAAGTTTATTGTACCTCAAACCAATTTTGATGAACGGGCTCGGCATCCATAGCAATATAAAAAGGACTGGTTTTTCCTTCGACTTTGTTTAAGGCGTCTTTATATTGTTTGTTTTCTTGTTGGTCTGTAGATTGTAAGGTGATTTTAGCAATGGTATAATGCTCAAATTCTTTGGTGTTTAGTAGCTTACTCTTTTTACCAAATGCACCTACAATAGTTGTAAATAAAAATTTACTTAGTTACTGCCTTTTAAAATTATATATTTTTTCATTTTTCTAATAGCTTAAAAAGATGGTTTCTGCTAAAAATGCTAATAAACAACAGGAACTTTAACACCCTCTGAATAACCTTTTACTTTATCTCTTTTTGGAAACGGAAAACTAAAATAAATAGAATCCTTTTTTAATAAATCCTCGAGTATTTTAGGGTGTTTCTTTTTAAATTCAGCTAAAGTACCAACTGGTAAAGAATCTTTTAAACCACTTTCTTTTAATTTTTGGTAATATTCTTTAAAAAAAGAACGCGGGTATTTTAAGGTATCTAAATAATGTCTTGAATAAAAAACATATTTTTTAGTTGTTTTCCATGGTATGTCTTTATCCTCCCATATACTTTTTTTTAGTAAATTTCCTTTATCTAATTTATACATTAGTCCTTTACCACATATTTTTTTTTCTTTTTTTAAATAATAATAATTACAATAATATTTATAATAAGATAATCTTTTTGTTTTATATGAAGGATTAGTGATAGCTATATTAAAAGGAAAACTAATATCCCAAACTCCTTTATTTTTTTTGCTAGGTAATAAAATAACTGGATACTTATCTGAAGTAGTTAGTTTTACAATAGGTGTTTTAGCTTTACAGCTGATAAGTAAAGTTAAAGTAGTTAAAATTATATATTTTTTCATTTTTCTAATAGCTTAAAAATATGGTTTCTACTAAAAATGCTAATAAACAACAGGAACTTTAACACCCTCTGAATAACCTTTTACTTTATCTCTTTTTGGAAATGGAAACCTAAAATAAATAGAATCCTTTTTTAATAGATGAGCTACCATTTTTGGGTGTTTCTTTTTAAATTCAGCTAAGGTACCAACTGGTAAAGAATCTTTTAAACCACTTTCTTTTAATTTTTGGTAATATTCTTTAAAAAAAGAACGCGGGTATTTTAAAGTGTCTAAATAATATTCTGAATATATAACATATTTCTTTTTTTTATAGATTCCTATTTTTTTTATTCCTCCAATACTTTGCCAGGTTAATTTATCGTTATCTATTAAGTATAATCTAGCATTACTACATTTAGAAGAAGGACTACAATAATGTTTGTAATATGTAAACCCTTTATCTTTATAAGAATCGTTTGTAATTTCTATTTCGAAAGGAAACCATATAGCCCAAAAGCCTTTTAATTTTTCGCTATTTCTTAAAACTACTTGATACTTATCTGAAGTAGTCAATTTGACAATGGGTGTTTTAACTTTACAGTTGATAAGTAAAGTTAAAGTAGTTAAAATTATATATTTTTTCATTTTTCTAATAATTTAAAAAGATGGTTTCTGCTAAAAATGCTAATAAACAACAGGAACTTTAACCCCCTCTGAATAACCTTTTACTTTATCTCTTTTTGGAAATGGAAACCTAAAATAAATAGAATCCTTTTTTAATAGATGAGCTACCATTTTTGGGTGTTTCTTTTTAAATTCAGCTAAAGTACCAACTGGTAAAGAATCTTTTAAACCACTTTCTTTTAATTTTTGGTAATATTCTTTAAAAAAAGAACGCGGGTATTTTAAAGTGTCTATAATGTGTTTTGAGTACATGACATATTTTTTTTTACTATAGACTCCTATCTTTTTAATCTGACCAATACCTTGTTTAATTAATTTATTTTTATCTATTAAATACAGTATTCCTCTATTGTATTTAGAAGAAGGACTACAATAATGTTTGTAATATGTAAACCCTTTATCTTTATAAGAATCGTTTGTAATTTCTATTTCGAAAGGAAACCATATAGCCCAAAAGCCTTTTAATTTTTCGCTATTTCTTAAAACTACTTGATACTTATCTGAAGTAGTCAATTTGACAATGGGTGTTTTAACTTTACAGTTGATAAGTAAAGTTAAAGTAGTTAAAATTATATATTTTTTCATTTTTCTAATAATTTAAAAAGATGGTTTCTGCTAAAAATGCTAATAAACAACAGGAACTTTAACCCCCTCTGAATAACCTTTTACTTTATCTCTTTTTGGAAATGGAAACCTAAAATAAATAGAATCCTTTTTTAATAGATGAGCTACCATTTTTGGGTGTTTCTTTTTAAATTCAGCTAAAGTACCAACTGGTAAAGAATCTTTTAAACCACTTTCTTTTAATTTTTGGTAATATTCTTTAAAAAAAGAACGCGGGTATTTTAAAGTGTCTATAATGTGTTTTGAGTACATGACATATTTTTTTTTACTATAGACTCCTATCTTTTTAATCTGACCAATACCTTGTTTAATTAATTTATTTTTATCTATTAAATACAGTATTCCTCTATTGTATTTAGAAGAGCGGCTATAATAATATTTGTAATATGTAAACCCTTTATCTTTATAAGAATCGTTTGTAATTTCTATTTCAAAAGGAAAACTAATAGCCCAAAAATTTTTCAACTTTTCATCTGTTATTAAAACAACTTCATATTTATTTGAAGTAGTTAGTTTTACAATAGGTGTTTTAGCTTTACAGCTGATAAGTAAAGTTAAAGTAGTTAAAATTATATATTTTTTCATTTTTCTAATAATTTAAAAAGATGGTTTCTGCTAAAAATGCTAATAAACAACAGGAACTTTAACCCCTTCTCCCAATCCTCTTATTTTATCTCTTTTTGGAAATGGAAACCTAAAATGAATAGAATCCTTTTTTAATAAATGTGCTATCATTTTTGGGTGTTTCTTTTTAAATTCAGCTAAGGTACCAACGGGTAAAGAATCTTTTAAACCACTTTCTTTTAATTTTTGGTAATATTCTTTAAAAAAAGAACGCGGGTATTTTAAAGTGTCTAAATAATATTCTGAATATATAACATATTTCTTTTTTTTATAGATTCCTATTTTTTTTATTCCTCCAATACTTTGCCAGGTTAATTTATCGTTATCTATTAAGTATAATCTAGCATTACTACATTTAGAAGAAGGACTACAATAATGTTTGTAATATGTAAACCCTTTATCTTTATAAGAATCGTTTGTAATTTCTATTTCGAAAGGAAACCATATAGCCCAAAAGCCTTTTAATTTTTCGCTATTTCTTAAAACTACTTGATACTTATCTGAAGTAGTCAATTTGACAATGGGTGTTTTAACTTTACAGTTGATAAGTAAAGTTAAAGTAGTTAAAATTATATATTTTTTCATTTTTCTAATAGCTTAAAAAGATGGTTTCTATTAAAAATGCTAATAAATAACAGGAACCCTAACACCTTCTGACAACCCTCTTATTTTGTCTCTTTTTGGAAATGGAAACCTAAAATGAATAGAATCCTTTTTTAATAAATGTGCTATCATTTTAGGGTGTTTCTTTTTAAATTCAGCTAAAGTACCAACTGGTAAAGAATCTTTTAAACCACTTTCTTTTAATTTTTGGTAATATTCTTTAAAAAAAGAACGCGGGTATTTTAAAGTATCTAAATAATGTCTTGAGTAAAAAAGGTATTTTTTAGTCGTTTTCCATGTTATGTCTTTATCTTTCCATACCCTTTTATTTATTAATTTGTCTTTATCTATTTTATACATTACCCCCTCACTACACCCTTTTTTTTCTTTTTTTAAATAATAATAATTACAATAATATTGAAAATGAAGTAACATTCTATTTCTATAAGAATCATTTGTAATTTCTATTTCAAAAGGAAATTGTATCGCCCAAAATCCTTTTAATTTTTCGCTATTTCTTAAAACTACTTGATACTTATCTGAAGTAGTTAGTTTTACAATAGGTGTTTTAACTTTACAGCTGATAAGTGAAATTAAAGAAGCTAAAATTATATATTTTTTCATTTTTCTAATAGCTTAAAAAGATGGTTTCTACTAAAAATGCTAATAAACAACAGGAACTTTAACACCCTCTCCCAATCCTCTTATTTTATCTCTTTTTGGAAATGGAAAAATAAAATTAATAGAATCCTTTTTTAATAAATGTGCTACCATTTTAGGGTGTTTCTTTTTAAATTCAGCTAAAGTACCTACTGGTAAAGAATCTTTTAAACTACTTTCTTTTAATTTTTGGTAATATTCTTTAAAAAAAGAACGTGGGTATTTTAAAGTGTCTATAATGTGTCTAGAATAAATAATGTATTTTTTAGTTTGTTTAGGCTTTAAATTGTCGTTCCAAACATATTTTTTATTTAATATTCCTTGAGTTTCTCCGTACATTATTGCTGAATAACATTTTTTTTTCTTTATAGAAGACTTATTACAATAATATTTATAATAAGATAATCTTCTTTTTTTATATGAAGGATTAGTAATAGTTATTTCAAAAGGAATTGATATAATCCAAAAATCTTTCTCACCGTCATTCAATAAAACAATCTCATATTTATCTGAAGTAGTTAGTTTTACAATAGGTGTCTTAGCTTTACAACTGATAAGTAAAATTAAAGAAGCTAAAATTATATATTTTTTCATTTTTCTAATAGCTTAAAAAGATGGTTTCTACTAAAAATACTAATAAACAACAGGAACTTTAACCCCTTCTCCCAATCCTCTTATTTTATCTCTTTTTGGAAATGGAAAAATAAAATTAATAGAATCCTTTTTTAATAAATGTGCTATCATTTTTGGGTGTTTCTTTTTAAATTCAGCTAAGGTACCGACTGGTAAAGAATCTTTTAAACCACTTTCTTTTAATTTTTGGTAATATTCTTTAAAAAAAGAACGCGGGTATTTTAAGGTATCTAAATAATGCCTTGAATAAAAAACATATTTTTTAGTCGTTTTCCATGTTATGTCTTTATCTTTCCATACCCTTTTATTTATTAATTTGTCTTTATCTATTTTATACATTACCCCCTCACTACACCCTTTTTTTTCTTTTTTTAAATAATAATAATTACAATAATATTGAAAATGAAGTAACATTCTATTTCTATAAGAATCATTTGTAATTTCTATTTCAAAAGGAAATTGTATCGCCCAAAATCCTTTTAATTTTTCGCTATTTCTTAAAACTACTTGATACTTATCTGAAGTAGTTAGTTTTACAATAGGTGTTTTAACTTTACAGCTGATAAGTAAAGTTAAAGTAGCTAAAATTATATATTTTTTCATTTTTCTAATAATTTAAAAAGATGGTTTCTGCTAAAAATGCTAATAAACAACAGGAACTTTAACCCCCTCTGAATAACCTTTTACTTTATCTCTTTTTGGAAATGGAAACCTAAAATAAATAGAATCCTTTTTTAATAGATGAGCTACCATTTTTGGGTGTTTCTTTTTAAATTCAGCTAAGGTGCCAACTGGTAAAGAGTCTTTTAAACCACTTTCTTTTAATTTTTGGTAATATTCTTTAAAAAAAGAACGCGGGTATTTTAAAGTGTCTATAATGTGTTTTGAGTACATGACATATTTTTTTTTACTATAGACTCCTATCTTTTTAATCTGACCAATACCTTGTTTAATTAATTTATTTTTATCTATTAAATACAGTATTCCTCTATTGTATTTAGAAGAGCGGCTATAATAATATTTGTAATATGTAAACCCTTTATCTTTATAAGAATCGTTTGTAATTTCTATTTCAAAAGGAAAACTAATAGCCCAAAAATTTTTCAACTTTTCATCTGTTATTAAAACAACTTCATATTTATTTGAAGTAGTTAGTTTTACAATAGGTGTTTTAGCTTTACAACTGATAAGTAAAATTAAAGAAGCTAAAATTATATATTTTTTCATTTTACTAATAGTTTAAAAAGATGGTTTCTACTAAAAATGCTAATAAACAACAGGAACAGTAGGTCCTTCAAACTTATTTCCGTTATCTAGTCTTGGAAAACTAAAATAAATAGAATCCTTTTTTAATAAATGTGCTACCATTTTTGGGTGTTTCTTTTTAAATTCAGCTAAGGTACCGACTGGTAAAGAATCTTTTAAACCACTTTCTTTTAATTTTTGGTAATATTCTTTAAAAAAAGAACGTGGGTATTTTAAAGTGTCTATATAATATTCTGAATATATAACATATTTTTTTTTACTATAGACTCCTATCTTTTTAATCTGACCAATACTTTGTTTAATTAATTTATTTTTATCTATTAAGTATAATCTAGCATTACTACATTTAGAAGAAGGACTACAATAATGTTTGTAATGTGTAAACCCTTTATCTTTATAAGAATCGTTTGTAATTTCTATTTCGAAAGGAAACCATATAGCCCAAAAGCCTTTTAATTTTTCGCTATTTCTTAAAACAATCTCATATTTATCTGAAGTAGTTAGTTTTACAATAGGTGTTTTAGCTTTACAACTGATAAGTAAAGTTAAAGTAGTTAAAATTATATATTTTTTCATTTTTCTAATAATTTAAAAAGATGGTTTCTACTAAAAATGCTAATAAACAACAGGAACCCTAACACCTTCTGATAACCCTCTTATTTTATCTCTTTTTGGAAATGGAAACCTAAAATGAATAGAATCATTTTTTAATAAATCCTCGAGTATTTTAGGGTGTTTCTTTTTAAATTCAGCTAAAGTACCAACTGGTAAAGAATCTTTTAAACCACTTTCTTTTAATTTTTGGTAATATTCTTTAAAAAAAGAACGCGGGTATTTTAAGGTATCTAAATAATGTCTTGAATAAAAAATATATTTTTTAGTTGTTTTCCATGGTATGTCTTTATCCTCCCATATACTTTTTTTTAGTAAATTTCCTTTATCTAATTTATACATTAGTCCTTTACCGCATATTTTTTTTTCTTTTTTTAAATAATAATAATTACAATAATATTTATAATAAGATAATCTTCTTTTTTTATATGAAGGATTAGTGATGGCTATATTAAAAGGAAAACTAATATCCCAAACTCCTTTGTTTTTTTTGCTAGGTAATAAAATAACAGGATACTTATCTGAAGTAGTTAATTTTACAATAGGTGTTTTAGCTTTACAACTGATAAGTAAAATTAAAGAAGCTAAAATTATATATTTTTTCATTTTTCTAATAGCTTAAAAAGATGGTTTCTACTAAAAATGCTAATAAACAACAGGAACCCTAACACCTTCTGACAATCCTCTTATTTTATCTCTTTTTGGAAATGGGAACCTAAAATGAATAGAATCCTTTTTTAATAGATGAGCTATCATTTTAGGGTGCTTCTTTTTAAATTCAGCTAAGGTACCGACTGGTAAAGAATCTTTTAAACTACTTTCTTTTAATTTTTGGTAATATTCTTTAAAAAAAGAACGTGGGTATTTTAAAGTGTCTATAATGTGTCTAGAATAAATAATGTATTTTTTAGTTTGTTTAGGCTTTAAATTGTCGTTCCAAACATATTTTTTATTTAATATTCCTTGAGTTTCTCCGTACATTATTGCTGAATAACATTTTTTTTTCTTTATAGAAGATTTATTACAATAATATTTATAATAAGATAATCTTCTTTTTTTATATGAAGGATTAGTAATAGTTATTTCAAAAGGAATTGATATAATCCAAAAATCTTTCTCACCGTCATTCAATAAAACAATCTCATATTTGTCTGAAGTAGTTAGTTTTACAATAGGTGTTTTAACTTTACAGCTGATAAGTAAAATTAAAGTAGCTAAAATTATATATTTTTTCATTTTTCTAATAATTTAAAAAGATAGTTTCTATAAAGCATATATATTCATCACGATTAGGGTTTAAAACTTCTTTAAAGAGTAATTTTATTGTTCTTTCTTTAAAGAGAGTAGTCTCATTAAAATCGCCTAACTCTTTAATGGTTTTAAACTCTCCATTTATTAATTTATTAAGCGTTCCTGGAGCTATATCTATTAAAGAAATGTCTTCGATATCTCCATGTATCGCAACAAAATCTTCAACGGCTTCAATGCCTTTTAATTTTGCTTCTTCGAGCTCTTGTTTTATAACTTCTTTAATAAATGCTTCTCCTTCTTTATGTATTTGAAAAGATATTTGACTTAAAAGTTCAAAAGGAATGGCAATATTTGTTTTTAGTATTGGTATTGACAATGGTTTGGAATGGTCTAATCCATTACTCATTAAACTATTTAAGTCTAATACGTTTTGATAATTTTCAAAAACAAGACCTGCCATGCTCTTAGAGATTTTTAAGGTATTTAAGAACTCTACTTTTTTACCATTTTTGGCAAAGTATTGAAGTTGATTTATATTTTTAGTAGTGATGTGTTTATTTCCAAAATTCTTTCTGATTTTAACGCTTTTCATCTTTCCATCTAGAAAAAGATTTTTGTCGTATAATTTTGTTTTTTTAGTATGTATTTTACCTTTGCTATCTACTAAAAAACCTTTTTCTAACTTGGCAATCGCAATGTTTTCCGTTTTTGTAGCAATAAATGTATTTAATTTATCTACGCTTTTTATAGCTCCATTTTTTACCTTCCCTTCTAGTTTTCCTTTAATTTCACCTGTAATTTTATCTTTAGCAAAATCAACAATCACTAATGGGCTACCATCATTCGCAAACATTTCAGGGAAATTATAGCTAGGGTGGGGGAAATTAAAAAATAACGTTTGGTCTGAAAATTCTACTTCTAGGTATAAATTTTGTCTTTTAGGTAGGTTTTTAGAAATGTCCTTATATTTTACTTTCCAATAGAGTTCTATATCGTAGGCTGTATCATCTTTTAAATTCTTTTCCCAACCTAGGTCTAAAAGAAGTTTAATAGTAGCTTTATTGTTCTTTACAGTTGCTTTTTTATGTACTTCTTCTTTATTAAATTTATCATCATCAGGGTTTAAATAGTCCCAAATAAATTTATCTAAATCATATAATTTACAATCAATTTCTTCTCCATCTTTAATATTCTTTGTTTCTATATGAAAGAATACGGTATCTCCAAGTTTTGCTTTTTTTAGATTTTGTACACCCTCTCTTTCTTTTGTCCACCAACCATCTAATATTTTAGAATTTTTGTCTATTGGCGCTATATATTCTCCTAATGTTATTCCCTCTTCCCCCTTCATATCAATAGAGGTGTTAGAATAAAGACTTATATCTTCTTCAGTAGTGTGAATATTTATTTCTTCCGCTCTTTTTGTTAATGTACCACCAACTTTGGTTATGTAGTTTTCTTCTACAATTTTATACATGTTTTTAGCTTTTTGTGTAATATTTCCCAAGGCAATTAAAAATTTAGTTTTTTTTAGATAAAAGTCTTTTTTCTCCTAAAAAAAGGTATATAGCTTTTATCTTTTTTTTAGTTTCTCTTTGTTTGTGTATTCTAGAAATAAATCAGCAATTTAGAAAACAAGGAAGAGGCATGCATTAAAACTACCCCTCAGCTTGCTTACTGGTAGTAAATATATGCTTTTATTGTATCTTAGCAAAAAAACAATCTTGATTTTCTCTCGATGGTCGCAAATTTCAAATCACGATGCATAAAAAAGAAGTTTTTAAAATTTAGAGGTACTTCCCTTGAGAAATCCCTGATAAAAAAGAAAGTTGCTAATACCGGACTTTCTATGTCCGAATTTTCAAGAGCAGCTGTACTGGTGTAGGATTAAAGTATGCTGGCGGTTGATAAAATTTATTGCCTGTCTGTATATTCTTTTCTTCTTCTACCTTCAACTCAAACCAATTCCCTTCACCATAATACCAAAGGTTAGGGCGATTATCAAAAACCTCTTCATATTTTACCTCAAACCAATTTTGATTAGCGGGCTCGGTATCCATAGCTAAGTATAATTGAATGTTATTTTCTTCGGCTTTGTTTAAGGCGTCTTTGTATTGTTTGTTTTCTTGTTTGTTTGTAGATTGTAAGGTGATTTTAGCAATGGCATGATCTTTAAAATCAACTGCATTGAGCGCATTACTTTTACCTTATTGAGATAAAATGGTTAATGATATATACTTCGCTTTTTTTCTGTCTTTTTCGCTAATAAATTTTAGATACAAAATATTTTGATCTTTCCAAAAAAAGCTTTCTAGATAGGTATCTGAAAAAAAATGATATGGTTTAAAATATACTTTTTGCAATTGTTTTTTTACATACTTATATATGTACACATCTTCCGATGGAGGGAAAATATCATTATATGTTTCATAAGGATTATAATCAACTACAAATATGATGTTTTTGTCTTTAGAAAAGTAAGGATAGCTTGGTATTGTATCAATACTTTTATCGTCTTTATCTAGTAGAAGAAAATAATCCCTTTCATATTCTTGAACGCTTATTATAAACTTAGTAGCTTTTTTACTTTGGACTTTGCGGTATTGGATGCTGTTTTCGTCATAGGGGGTTCCTAAATTATCTTTGAAAAAAATAGTTTCTCCATTATTTAAAAATAAATTGGTAATCGTATCATTTTTATTTTTTTTCTCTAATTGAAATCGTGATAATGCATTGTTGTTATCAAATTCGTTTTTGCTAATTATAGATTCATAAACGCTAATTTTCTTTTCAGAGTTTTGCGATTTACACGCTGAAAGGAACATTACGGTCAATGAAATTATTGATAATAAGTATTTCATTCTTTTACTTCTGTATAATCGGGTTTATAAGATTGAATATGTAGATGGTCATTGTGATTGTTTTTCTTATCGTTTTTACAGTGATTTAACAGCTTGGTAGATTCCCCTTTTTCATTTCTCTCTCCATAATATTGAGAAATCATGCTTTTCCATCCAAATTTAAATAATTCATCATGAAACTTGTTTTGCCTTATTTCGTCTAACCCTTTCCATCCTATCGATTTATTGTCAACAGAAAGGTCTGTTTTTCCTCCTTTTTTATTATCCCTTAAATATCTAAAATCTCCATTATATCCATTTTTATGACTTACACTAGGTTTAGAGCCTCCATTAGAATGACTAAACCCATTAAAAACAAAGTCTTTATAGCCACAAGATAACATTGCTCCAAGTAAACTAGCCAGAGTTTTACTATTTAGATATTTTCTAGATGAATTTATTTTTATTTCGAATTTAGTTTTACCATCATCGCTTTTATAATTTTCTAATTGATCAATATTTATTAAATCTACTGTTTTACCTCCGTATAGTACTCCATATTTATTTTTTATGGTTTTATATTTAAAAATACCTAAGTCATGTTCATTTTTTTTCTTGTCAATAAATAAATACTGATATTTCTTTTTGTATTTTTCTTCTATGGTTTTAGGAATTCGTTTTTCTATTTTTCCATTATCATATATATATAAAGTAGGTAAATTTAATTTTTGAGTAGCTCTTAACTCAAACCAATTCCCTTCACCATAATACCAAAGGTTAGGGCGATTATCAAAAACCTCTTCATATTTTACCTCAAACCAATTTTGATGAACGGGCTCGGCATCCATAGCTATATAAAAAGGACTGGTTTTTCCTTCGGCTTTGTTTAAGGCGTCTTTGTATTGTTTGTTTTCTTGTTGGTCTGTAGATTGTAAGGTGATTTTAGCAATGGCATGATCTTTAAAATCAGCTGCATTGAGCGCATTACTTTTTTGGGAAAACTCACCAACAACCGCCTTAAAAGCAAATACTTTTTTATTATTTTGAGTTACATATATCGGTTCTTTCGTTGTTGTTAGTGCATCGGTATCTCCTCCTTGTTTTAGGTTTAAAATATCTCTACAATCGCAGCCTTTCTTCAACTCAAACCAATTTCCATCCATATCTAACCAATAGTTTGGAGTACTCCGCTGGTCTAATTCACCATTTTTATCTGGATTCGTACCATTATAAGCTACTTTTATGTTATTTGGGCTATGGGCATCTACCTATAAAAAACTTTTTACTTAACAATTCTTTCTAAAACTCGCTTTGGAATTATAACTTCCTTACCTTTTTTTTGCATTTGTTTTACATATGTCTGATACGTTTTTTTTGCTTTTTCAAAACTTCCTACCCCCCAATATGAATCTCCTAAATTGATATAGGCAACTGTTCTGTTTGGATATTGTTTGATTATTCTTTCTAATAAGTAAATGGCTTCTGTATATAACCCTGATTGCTCTAAGTAATAGGCTATATTATTATATTTTGATAAATTATTTTTGTCTATGGCTATATTTTCAAGAAGAAAGTCTAAAACAAATTCATTTGATATATTTTTTAGAGTGTTTTTTTCTCCTTTGTGCACCTCTATTTTTTGAAAGAAATCATCAATACTAGGTGTTTTATTTTCTTGAAAACCTGAAAAAGTATATATCTTCTTGTATTCTGATTCCATTGGTATTGATGCATTATAATTGGATATTTTCACAGGTTTTATTTCAGTGTAAAGTAGAGTAACTTTATCTCTATTAGATATTTGAATATAAATCGTATTTAAATTAAATATAGAATGCGCACTTTTTCTAAAATGATGAATTGTATTTTGATAACTGTTTCCTAATTTTTCAGAGAAAATTACTTGGAAAGTTTCATCACTATTACATTGAAGCTTAACTGAAGAAACTTCATTAAAGTTTTCTAAGTTTAATGTTTTTTCTAAGCTTCTTTCTTTTTCCTTAATAAAAAGGTACAGCCCTTTATCACTATCTTCCAGTAAAGATATTTTAGTATCTAACTTCTTAAGACTACATGTTTGTAGTATTGTCTTCTCATCATTTTTATTTTTTTTCTCTAAAACAGAAACTTTATTCCTCATCTCACTACTACTTTTTTTACAAGATAAAAAAGTAGATGCAAACATTATTAAAGCTAAAACGAGTTTTACATTGTATATAATTTTCATTTAAAATTTATTTTTCATTTTATGGTACCTTCCTTTCATATCAGTTCCTCTCCTATTAACACCGTAATCATCTAATATACTCTTTTCATAAGTCGAATGGTTATTTTCCCAATCATTAGGGTTTCGAGACATCTTATTTTTATGTTTTGTTTTATCTTTTTCTTTTTTATTAAACTCTTCTACTTCTTTATCCTTTTTTATAAAGAAATTATCCAAAGCCTTACCAAAATCAGGCTTTACATATGCAGGTCTATTTATATGATGATCCAGAACAGTTGCTTTACCTAATTTAGATTTTAAATAATCTTCTAACTTATAATTATATTTTTGAGGTTTTATAGGTAGGACTTTATTTTTTAAGCGACTGATAAAATCTTCAACTTGTTTCGCTTGAAAATCTTTATCTTTTGAAGCTCTTGCGATAGGTTCTAGAAGCTTGCATTTATGTTTCTTTTTAAGCTCAGTACTTTTAAACCCTTCTCTAATTTTTTCCTTAAGTTGTTTACCCGTTATTTTGCTGGAATCGGATTTCGAAGGATCTTTATAATACATAGTATCTCCTTCAACTGTCCAACCACAATCCTCAAATAATTCTTTATATTTAGATAGGTTACTTTCTTTAAACTCTTGAACTTGAATAGGAAACTCTCCTTTTTCTTCGGAATTTATTGTTTTTTGCATAGCTCCAATAGTTAATATTTCACTATCATAGGATTGAATGGAATCCAATTTCCCTTCATTTTCAGACATTCCAATTAAAATGTCCTTTTCTTCTTTAGTAACTTTCTTTTCCTTTATTAGATTACCCCAATATTTGTAATCGGCTAATTTTTCACTTCCCCAGTAAACAGGACCATATACTGTACCGTATCTAATACATTCAAATTTCAGGTTTAAACTTTCTCCACAATCGCAGCCTTTCTTCAACTCAAACCAATTTCCTTCACCATAATACCAAAGGTTAGGGCGATTATCAAAAACCTCTTCATATTTTACCTCAAACCAGTTTTGATTAGCGGGCTCGGCATCCATAGCTATATAAAAAGGCGTTTTTGATACTATTACTACAAAACGTTACATCAGCAAATAAATTTCTATTAAAAATTTTTCTTTCTCTTTCCATTTTATCCAGCCCTCTTCATCTTCCTCATTTTTCACTTTTATCCAATTATTTTTTACTTGCTTTATAATAAAGTTTTCCTTGTGTTTTGGAAAAACCTCTAATGAAGTAACTTTAGACTCTTTTCTTAAAGGGTTTTCTTTCCAATTAATATTTTCAATTCCAGTAGTTTTGAGCAAAAAATTCTCCCAAGGTATAAAATCAAAATTTGCCTTATTAGCTAAAAACTCTTTTCCATTCGCAGATAAAATTTTATAATCTAAATCCGTATTTTTAATACATACAATATAGAAAATATCGTAATCAGGTTTAAAAAATATTGGTATAACTTTTTTTGGTGTATATATAGTTTCTTTTAAAGAAGGATGATTTACTTGCTGTTTAAAGAGTATTGTATCTTTTTTAGGCTTTAATAACCCTAAACCAAGTTTAGTTGTAGGATTAAAGTATGCTGGCGGTTGATAAAATTTATTGCCTGTCTGTATATTCTTTTCTTCTTCCTTTTTTTGCTCCACTATTCTATTAGAACGTTTTTTATCTGTATTACTATTTCTGCAAGAAAAGATTGCAAAAACTAATACTAATATAAATTTTGTATAAGTCATAATTTATCTTTTAAATCCTATATGGTAATGGTCTTGATGTACCGAGATTGCTTTTCCGCTAGTGTGCTTTATATCTTTTTTATAAGCATAATTATATTTTTTCATAAATCCCCAATCTATAGAGATAGATAATATATCTTCCAAAACTTTGACAAACTTTTCTTCTGTTTTATAATAATCTTTAGAAATAGACCATAATTTTTGCCCCACTGAATTATCAGCCCCTGGATACCTTATGTCTATATCATGTCCTGTTTTATGAGTTTTATGCCCAATATTCCTTTTATCATTGGCTGATATGTCATTGTAATATACTTTTTCGTTAATCCCATTTTTTTTGAGTGTATGTAAAAAACCGAAAAAACCAGCTGCTGCTGCTTCATCAATCCAATTATCTCCCCCTTTATCTCTACTCCCATACCTATCCCAATTATCTCCTTTTTTGGGGAAATCTAATAACTTATATGAATTTGCTGTTAACTGATAAGTTTTAACTAATTTTTGCGAATCATATATTTTATAGATAAAATCTTTATTATTGGATACAGTTTTTATTTTTTTATAACTACTTCTATCCAAATGCACTTCATAAATATTGGCATTTTCTAAAGTTTTCAACTCAAACCAATTCCCTTCACCATAATACCAAAGGTTAGGGCGATTATCAAAAACCTCTTCATATTTTACCTCAAACCAATTTTGATGAACGGGCTCAGCATCCATAGCAATATAAAAAGGCGTTTTCTGTAATTTATTTTACTTCTTCAAATAGACCTCTATCATTTAAAATGTAATTTTCTACTCTTTTAGTTATTAATGGAGTTTTTCTTTCATTATCAAGATCTCCATCAAAATAATCAATCATCTCTTTATTTATTCTAATGTTAAAATCTTTATCTATTGTAAAATTATTTTTATAAGAAATTTCAAAAGTAAACCGGCAATAAACCAGTAGATAGTCTTGTAAGCTTCCCTACAAACCGAACTGTTTAAAAGTATAAAAAAAAGTATTAAATTTAAACAGTAATTATGAGGAAAAGTAAATTTAGCCCCCAGCAAATCGCAAAGATTTTAAAGGAATACGAAAACGGTAGAACCGTAGAAGCAATTTCCAGAGAACATGGAGTTAGTTCGGCAACATTTTATAAATGGCGTAGTAAATACGCAGGTATGAATGTTAAAGAGCTCAAACGTCTAAAGGAATTAGAGGAAGAAAATCGAAAATTAAAGCAAATGTATGCTACTCTTGCATTAGATCACCAAATGGCAAAGGAGATTATCGAAAAAAAGCTTTAAAGCCTTGCGTTAAGCGCTCCTTAAGTATTGACCTTTCTCATTACGGCATAAGCAGGGCATGTCGGGTTTTAAAAATGAGTAAAAGCGTATATTATTATAAGCCAAAATTACAAGACGATACACCAATTGAATTAGCCTTAAAACAAAAGGCTATTGACCATTGTGAGGAAGGATTTTGGAAAGCTTATAAACGACTACGCAATGAAGGGAATCCATGGAATCACAAGCGAGTTCATCGAGTTTATGTAGCACTAGGTTTACCACTGAGAAGGAAGGTGAAGAAACGTTTGCCAGCAAGAATAAAAGAACCTTTAATAGTTCCTACAGAACTCAACCAAACTTGGAGTATGGATTTTGTAACAGATGTATTAGAGAATAAAAAAAGATTTAGAGGCTTTACTATCATAGATGATTTTAATAGAGAGGCTTTACATATAGAAGTAGATTTTTCGTTACCTAGTAATAGAATAGTTTACGTTTTAAATCATCTGTTAAAACGTAAAGGTAAACCACAAAAGATACGTATGGATAATGGTCCGGAATTTATAGCTAATTTAACCGCTACTTGGAGTGCTATGCATGAAATTGATTTTAAATATATAGAACCAGGAAAACCCACACAAAATGCTTTTATAGAACGTTTTAACGGTTCATATAGACGAGGGGTTTTAAATAAATATATTTTTGAAAACATTCATCAAGTCAGAGAGCAAACCCAGATATGGATGCACGATTACAATAATTTTAGACCGCATGATGCTTTGGACGATATGGCTCCAATCCCGTATGCGAAACAACATTGTGTCGCTGCCGCTGGGCGCATTTTAAAACAGGATTGACATAAAAAAATATAATGAAAAATGTCAATCCTGTTTTAAAACGTAAAATTCATATATTTGGATTAATAATCAGTTCGAAAAAGGGGAAGCCTACAGTCTAACTGTTCTCCTTTTTTATTAAAGCTATGCAATTCAAATTGTATGCCCGGTATATCATTTTCACCATAAAAAAATGTCAAAACCCCTACGATAATATAATCTTCCTTATTTATTCTATAAACAGGGAAAAACTGCCTATTATCGTCATAAAAAAAATGGTAAAAATAGTCTCCTTTATTATCATTTAGATTATCTCTCTTTTTTGTTAATTTAAAAAATATTGAATCTATTTTTTTTTTCTTAATATTTTTTTTTACGACGTATCCTAAATTATCATCATAAAAATATAATGTATCTAGTTTTTTAGATGTTAGAGGAAGCGTTTTTAAAGGTATATTTGTTAATAAACGAATACTTATAGAGTCTATTGGTGATTGAATAGATTTTTTATGATTAATATTCTCTTTCTTATCTTTTTGAACTTTTAATTGACAAGAACAAATAAATAAGTAAATAAATAAATAAATAAAACTCTTCATACTTGTTATTTCTTTTTAATTATTGAAAAATTAAAGCCATAAATATGTAAATGATTATTATGCCTAACCCATTTCCCGTTTTTCTTCTTTTTCTTATAATGTTGTGTATGTGGTAACAATGTCTTAGTTATAACTTTTATAATTTCTTTTTTCTTTGTTTTTGGGTTTACTACCTCTTTTGTTCCAGTTACCCTATTAAAGTTTTCAGATAGCATTTTTTTACTTCTTCCCCAACCAAATTTATACAGAGCTTTATTAAATTTTACTTGTCTATCGTAATCAAAATTATTTTGTTCTAAAAGAATTAGCTCTCCATTTTTATTAGTACTTAAATATCGTAAATCTCCTGCTACTCCATTTAAGTGCGTAGAGCTTACTCCAGGGCTACCATCTTTTTCACTAAACCCATTAAAACTTAAATCTTCAATACTTTCCTCAATCATAGCTCCCAGTAAGCTCGCAAAGCAATCAGGGCTTATATAAAATCTTTTTTTAGTATTCCAAACTAAGATTTTAAACTTGATGTTTTCTGATGCATACTTATCAATATTTCTAGCATCAACCAAAAGAATTTTTGTTACTGGACTTGTTTTCCTTCCTTTTTTCTTCCATTTATCAACTTCAATTAGTTCAGATTCTCCTAAAATATGTTTACCTCCTTTCGAATCAAAATAGTTGTAAATAACCTCTTTGGGCTCTTTTATATTATTTTTTTCTATAGTACCATTGTGGTAAATAGTATATTCAAGTACAGTGTTATTTACCAACTCAAACCAATGGAGTGTCTACATTTGTTGAGACGAATTAATTGAGTCCATAAATAGTATATTTGAATTATGGCAAAAAAGTATGATAATGATTTTAAAGTAATGCTAGTAGAGCTTTTAAAATCAGGAAGAAAAGCAAAATCTCTTAGTGAAGAATACGGTGTTAATGACGGAGTCATAAGACGTTGGAAACGTGAGTATGAAGCTAAATCTGGAGATTTCTCTAAGAAACGTGAGTTATCGGTAGAAGCGCAAGAATTAAAAGCACTAAAGAAAGAACTTAGAGAGGTTAAGTTAGAACGCGATATATTAAAAAAGGCAGTGAGCATCTTCTCCAAGAGCGACAAATGAGATATAAATTCATTTTAAAAAATGTAAGTGTATATCCTGTTGAGAAGATGTGTAAATGTATGAAAGTTAGCAAAAATGCTTATTACTATTGGTTAAAACACAAGGATGTAATAAAAATACTACCCTCTAAGGTTTTACTCAAAAAGAGAATTAAATTTCATTTCGAACAAAGTAGAGAAATTTACGGAAGCTATCGTATTCAAAAAATGTTGGAAAGAGAAGGTTTAGTTTATGCACGTTCTTACATTGGGCTACTAATGAAAGAACTAGGACTAAAAAGTATTCTAAAAAGGAAATATGTAGCAACTACTAATTCCAATCATAATTTATCGATTGCTAAAAACGAATTAGATAGAAATTTTACAAGTTTAAAATTAGGAGAAAAATGGGTTTCTGATATTACTTATATACGTGTAAATGATCATTGGAATTATTTGACAACAATAATAGATTTAGCAGATAAAAGGGTAGTTGGATGGTCTTTAAGTAAAGATATGACCACTGAAAATACAATAATGAAGGCGTGGAATTTAGCAAGTAATAATAGAGCTATTACAAATAAGTTTATCTTTCATTCAGACAGAGGAGTGCAGTATGCTTCTAATAAAATAACTAACTTATTTTCTTTTAATAGAAAAATAACACAGAGTATGAGTAGAAAGGGAAACTGTTGGGATAATGCAGTAGCTGAATCCTTTTTTAAGACAATTAAACACGAATGGTTATACCGTTTTAAATATAGTTCTTATAAACAATTATTCAGCAGTATTGAAGATTACATAAATTGGTATAATAACGAAAGACTTCACTCTAGCCTAGGGTATATTTCCCCTTTAGAAATGGAAGTCAAAATAAGAATGAATTTTAACAAAGCGGCTTGATCAAATTAGTCCCAAATTTATTAGGTAGTCCACAATTCCCTTCACCATAATACCAAAGGTTGGGGCGATTATCAAAAACCTCTTCATATTTTACCTCAAACCAATTTTGATTAGCGGGCTCGGCATCCATAGCTAAGTATAATTGAATGTTATTTTCTTCGGGTTGCTTTAAAAATTCTTTGCGTTTTTTTGAAAAAAACCTTTATCATTTATCTTAAATTTATCAAAAGATAAAAGTTTATATTGTGAAATTAGGTCGTGAGCCTTAGCCATATATGTATATATATATATATGTTCATTTTTTCATCTATATAAAACATTTTTTCATTTCGAAGAAACATAGCTCCTAAATATGTACCCTTATAATTTTGAGTAAAATACTCCGTTATATTTAAAATTTCTAAATGTGATAATACTTTTTTATCTTTAGTTTTTACAGTTACCAAATATCCTCTTTCAGTTTCATCGCTATCTTCTTTATAAACTTTCCCTGACAAATCTCTTGCTTTTGTTTTGACAAAATAAAGTTGATAAACTTCATTAGAAAACAACAAACCATAAGAAGAATTTACTTTGTTTTTTTCTATATAGTTTATTAAAACATTATTAGGTAAATAAAATGTTTTTTTTTCTTCAAAAGAGTTAAAATTTATTTTATCTGATTTCGAGCTTAGTTTTTTTAACTCAAAATATCCAAAGCCTTTAAAATAATCTTCTTCAAACCAATCAACCTTAGAATAGTCGTGCTGGGTTATTAATTTATTTCCAAAAGGTAAATTATTAACATCTTCTTGATGAAATTCTTTTAAATGAATACCCTCTTTTAAAGGTTCTTTTCTTTTGTGTTTTTTACATGAAACAATAAGAATAATTAAAGTTAAAAAGATTAATTTTTTCATTGTTTATAATTGGGTTTAAAATTACCTGAATGTAAATGATCGTTATGATATTTATCCTTTGTACCATGAGTGTAATTCATATTACCCCCTACATAATGAGTTTTAAAACCAAAGTCCCACAAAGCGTTTATAAAAGCTTGTTCTTCTAAATTTAATCGAAGACCTTAATCGTTGGTTTTCTGATAATAATAATTCCATCTTTACGAATCATCATTTCTCTTTTTACAAAAGTACTTTCGTCTTCCAAAGAATTATAACTGTAACTCGTAATCTTCTCTGAGCTTAAAACAAAACATTCATGATATGAAACATCTTCTAACCCTATGCCTGATGTAATTAACCTCTTTCTATCAATCAATTTTTCTTTAACATTATCATACGTTAAAATATCCATATTATACCCTATAGTATTTAATTCATCCGTATTACTTTTTTGAATGATTTTATTAAATAAAATTAATAAGTCAATATTATAAAAACTCGATTGTACCTTTTTGTACAAGTAATTCTCTGAAAAATAAATTTCATTTACATCGTCATCTTTATTCTCTAATAGAAAATAATAATATGAAGGTTGATAGTTTTTAGTATCTGCATTAACAATATTAATTGAAGTTGTATATAATAACTTTTCCTCTTTGAAATCTAATACTTTTAGTGAATCAAGACTAAAATTAATGTAGTTGTTAATTCGATTTATTGTTTTTTGATTTAACACAAGATCTTCACTACAGAATTCTGTTAGTTTTTTTCTTTTGACGCTCTTTATCAAGCCCTTAAATTTATTTGTTTTTTGTTTAATTGCAGTACTCGGGCTATTTAATTTATTCTCTTTATTTGTTTTACAAGCAACTATAAAAAGAATAGATATGAATAAAAAAATATGTTTCATTATACTTTATATTTTATTTTTAAACCTTGAATATGAAGATGGTCTTTATGATGTTTATCTGTTTTACAATGATTTAAATCTTTGCTTTCACTTGTTTTATTAGATAGATTTTTAGAATTGACTCCCCATCCAAACTTATTTAATGCATCTAAAAATTTATTTTGCCTTACAATATCTAATTTTTCACTATCAACGTAAATAACTGGAATTTTATTTCCTTTGGAATCCTTATCTATTTTCGCTTTTTTCTTATCTTTTCTCAAGTATTTAAAATCCATATTAAACCCATTAAAATGCGAAACACTATAAGCCCCTGTACCAACAGAACCATTACAAACAATATCTTTGTAATTAACTTCTACTAGTGCACCAATAACGGTTGCGAATGCTTCTGGATTAAAATATTCTCTAGAAGTGTTTTCATATAATTCGAAATCTATATTTTTAGAGTCTGAATATCTGAATACTTTAGGAGAGCCGCTAAAAGGGGTTATCAAAATATTCTTTTTATTACCATCCTTTTTATAATAACGAGTTTTACTTCCAATAGTTATAGTTTTCCATTCCCCACCTTCCTTTGTTTTCCATTTATGCTTTGTCCCGTAAGACCATTTTTGAACCTCAATAATATCAAATGTTCCTAAATTATGTTTACCACCATTTTTATCATGATATACATAGCTAACTTCTTTTAAACCTTTAAAATCCAATTTACTTATTTCTCCTGTATGGTAAATATTCAGAATATTATCTACCTTCAACTCAAACCAATTCCCTTCACCATAATACCAAAGGTTAGGGCGATTATCAAAAACCTCTTCATATTTTACCTCAAACCAATTTTGATTAGCGGGCTCGGTATCCATAGCTAAGTATAATTGAATGTTATTTTCTTCGGCTTTGTTTAAGGCGTCTTTGTATTGTTTGTTTTCTTGTTTGTTTGTAGATTGTAAGGTGATTTTAGCAATGGCATGATCTTTAAAATCAACTGCATTGAGCGCATTACTTTTACCTTATTGAGATAAAATGGTTAATGATATATACTTCGCTTTTTTTCTGTCTTTTTCGCTAATAAATTTTAGATACAAAATATTTTGATCTTTCCAAAAAAAGCTTTCTAGATAGGTATCTGAAAAAAAATGATATGGTTTAAAATATACTTTTTGCAATTACTTCCTAAAGTTTGCTTTTATTTCGGAAGCAATAAAGAAAACATATAATAATAATTTATCAGTTATATTTATTTAACTATTATTTTTCCAAGATCGTTAATTTTATACATTGTTTTTAGAGTATCTTGTTTAATAATTTTGTTTGTTTCTAGATTTTCGACAACTGAGACTTTAAAGACATTTAAGTCTAAAGTTTTTTTATAAAGATGATAATTAGAATACTCATATTTTTCCATATTACCGTCAGGTGCCGTGTTATAATAAACTAATAGTTTAGAAAGCTCTTCATTTTTATTATTCAATGTTATTATATATTCATCATAATTGCCTAATTCGTAATATGAAAATAGGACGATTACGGTAAAAACGTCATTTTTAAAAATTGTTTTGTATTCATTCTCTGAATAGTGATTTTCTAATTTAATTTTTATTTTTTTAATATTTATAGGATTCGCATCATCATTATTAATATCATAATAAGAGAGTTTGTCTTGTAAAAGTTGTTCTTTTTTTATTGTATTGTCCTCAATAGACTCTTTGATTTTTTTTTCCTCTACTCCTTTACAGCTTATTAAAAGAGTTAATAGTATGCTAAAAGTAAAATGATTAAATGATTTCATTTGTAATGTTTTTTTTTGTTTTTATAAAAAATTTATCCTTGAGATATTTTAGATCGAAAGTACGAACATCAATATGAACCCATGTAGTGGCTATAAATTCTTTCCCTATTCTATCTTTACTACTGGGTTCTAAAGAAAAGATATTACTTTTATTCCAACGTAATTTAGCACCTGACTTTTCTTTTAAAATTTTTCTTACTTTGTCACAATTACTTTCAGAAGATTTACTATCGTTTGTTTTGTAGAAATGTAAATCCAATGCCTTTCCCATGTGATTTGTCGATTTTCTTTTGTGATTCTTATTATCCTTATGACATCTATAACCTGACGATATTTTTCCAAATTTTAAATTATAACTAGAATAATCATCGTATTCAAGATAAAATTTAACTGCTTTTAATGTCCAAAGCAAAGTTCTATGAATACCTGGGTACTCATACTTTCTTCTTTTTTCTAAAATACTTGAAGACTGTTTTTGCTCTGGGTACAATCCTTTTCCGTAACCTTCACAAGTTCCACAAGGGCATTTTGTTTTATCAAAAGATATGCTATATTTATTCCCAAATTCTTTTATTGATTTGATCGTTTTGCTATCTACAACTCCCGTAGGATCTATATCCATGTAATCTTTTTGAAACTGCTTTACAGTTTTTTCAGTTCTTTTAGTAAACTTTTTATCTGGAACATTACCTCCAAAACCAGCCAATCTAATGTTTATTTCTTGAACTTCATCTCCCTCGTCTCCTTTTTGATATATTTTAGTTCTTACCAACTCAAACCAATTCCCTTCACCATAATACCAAAGGTTAGGGCGATTATCAAAAACCTCTTCATATTTTACCTCAAACCAATTTTGATTAGCGGGCTCGGCATCCATAGCTATATAAAAAGGACTGGTTTTTCCTTCGGCTTTGTTTAAGGCGTCTTTGTATTGTTTGTTTTCTTGTTGGTCTGTAGATTGTAAGGTGATTTTAGCAATGGCATGATCTTTAAAATCAGCTGCATTGAGCGCATTACTTTTTTGGGAAAACTCACCAACAACCGCCTTAAAAGCAAACACTTTTTTATT
The DNA here is from genome assembly GCF_900119795.1 of Tenacibaculum maritimum NCIMB 2154. Classification (NCBI taxonomy): domain Bacteria; kingdom Pseudomonadati; phylum Bacteroidota; class Flavobacteriia; order Flavobacteriales; family Flavobacteriaceae; genus Tenacibaculum; species Tenacibaculum maritimum. The sequence continues at coordinate 3,130,975 of NZ_LT634361.1, read as the reverse complement.
ATTTTGAGTTACATATATCGGTTCTTTCGTTGTTGTTAGTGCATCGGTATCTCCTCCTTGTTTTAGGTTTAAAGTTATTTCTCTATCTGGCATATATTGTGTTTGTATAACAATATATACCTCCTCTCCTAATTGCGCACTGGTTCGTTTGGTAAATTTAATACTTTCCTTTACCAAAGCAATGTCTATACAGTCGCCTTTAGTATAATTGCTTTTACTTAATGCTGCTACAACCTGTTCTAAGCTTGTTTGTTGTTTATTAATGAGTTTTCCTTGTAGGTTTTTATAAATTATTTTGGCTATTTTACGTTTTCTTTTTTTAGTTCCCGTGTTATTATTTCCCTTAAAAGTATAAGAAATAGCCTCTGTTGTTTTTTCGGTACTTACAATTTCTTTTTTAGCAAAATAAGCCGTTTTTACCGTTTGTACTTTTATATCGAGGGAGTTGCTAGGGCGTACTATTAAATTTTTCATAGTGTTTAATTTGTTAAAATTTCTCTATCTTCTTCTTGCTGTGCGACTACTTTTAGCTTTATTTTATGTGTATTGGCGGTAATATGAAAGTTTTTAATACAATCATCTTCAATTCGTTCACCATTATATATAAAATCTTTGGTATGATTGCTAAGGTCAATAGTTATGATTTGTCCTATTAAATTTTGAGTGCTTACTACTGCATATATTTCCTCTCCTGTAGTGGGGTTGGCTTGTGTATTACCTTCTAAGTCCGTATAAAAACACTTCATTCGAGGCCTCGTATCCTCCATGCTTTGAGGTTTGTATTCGTGCCTAGGAGTCCAAGACTCATTCCAAGATTTAATTAATGGAGGTAGGTTTTTAAAATATTGTATAGCAGCAGAAAGGGTTAGCTCAGTAATCATTCCCCTTTGTACATCAAAGTACTCCTTATAATAAATAGGCAAGCAATCAACTAACTTATATTTAAAAAGGATTTGCCCATCAAAATCGTCTTGATAAAATACCACTTCGGCATTTTTTAAAGTATATAGATTATAAGGATACGCAATCGTTTTATCCTCCATTCTATGTGTAAACATCCATTTTAAAATATGATCTTCCTCTCCTTTGGGTGTAAAAAAAACAGTAACATACCCGCCAAGAGTTTCAGTAGCTGGTCTTCCTGTTTTTCGAGTATAGCGCTCGTATTCTACCAATACATGTTGTAGTATTCTTTCTACATTTCCAATATATAATTTAGCAACAATAGGCATTCTTTTACTTTTTAATAACAGTTTTTCTTCTTCAAATGTATTTAAAAAAACAATAAAAAACAAAAATCTAAAAATAAAAATACAAAGGCTAGTATGTTTTAAATGAGCGGCTTTTGATTCATAGCGTATAACTACGTATTCTTATACAAGTACAATTACGTAGCACCAAAAACAAAGTAACAATGTTCTTTATTTTATTTGTTTTTTGTTTTTTTTGAAAAAGATTAAACACACCTCTTTTAGTTGTACAAACTATTGGAAGGGGTATAAAAATCTTGTACAAGAAATTGAGTTAAAAAGTTGTACAAACTATTGGAGGAGGTATAAAAAGTTTGTACAAGAAATTGAGTTAAAAAGTTGTACAAACTATTGGAGGAGGTATAAAAAGTTTGTACAAGAAATAGAGTTAAAAAGTTGTACAAACTATTGGAGGAGGTATAAAAAGTTTGTACAAGAAATAGAGTTAAAAAGTTGTACAAACTATTGGAAGGGGTATAAAAAGTTTGTACAAGAAATAGAGTTAAAAAGTTGTACAAACTATTGGAAGAGGTATAAAAAGTTTGTACAAGAAATAGAGTTAAAAAGTTGTACAAACTATTGGAAGGGGTATAAAAAGTTTGTACAAGAAATAGAGTTAAAAAGTTGTACAAACTATTGGAAGAGGTATAAGAATCTTGTACAAGAAATTGAGGTAAAAAGTTGTACAAGTTTGTTAGGGTGGGGTAACATTGAAAAGTATCTAAAAGTCCTTTTTACCTAGTGGATATATTTCTTGATGTATAAAATCTTTAGGAAAGCTAGCATCGTTTTCAAAACCTAGTGCTATGTCTTTTCCATTATAAGGAATGTAATTTGTTTTAAATAGGTAATCCCAGATGCTTAATGTGATTCCAAAATTAACTCCTTTTTCTCTATCTTTAGGTAGCTCTTTTGCATGATGCCAAATGTGCATTTTAGGGTTATTTAGTAGGTATTTTAAAACCCCATAATCCCATCCAACATTGGCATGATTTAAGTGTCCTATAAAGATGTTAAAGAAATGAACAATAGCAACATCTTCTGCATTAAATCCGCCTATAATTGCTAAAGGAATGTACTTCATCGAATTATAAATGACGGGTTCCATCCAATGATACCGTAAGTGAGCAGCAAAGCCCATTTCTTTTACAGAGTGATGTACTTTATGAAAGTTCCATAAAAAATCATACTTATGTAGTAGGGTATGAGTGTACCATTGTACAAAATCTATGAGGATAAAAAAGATTAAAATTTTTATCAGGTAAGGAAGGGAATTCAATTCAAATAATTGAAAGTGGCTTATAGAAAGTCCTATGGTATGGAGTAGGTCATTAAAAAGTTCCGCTGCTGTATTGGATAAGGCAATTAGAACAATAAGGTTTAGTAAAAAGAAATTAAAGAACATATAAAAGGTATCCAACCAAAAATCTTTTCTAAATAAGGCTTGGTTTTTACGCCAAGGGAATAGTATTTCTAAGCACCAAACAACGAGTGATATTAGTATGAGTCCATAAAAATAGTTTTCCCAATTCAATTCAAATAAAACAGACTGTTTGAGGTAATTCCAATAGTTAGCATAGGAATTACGTATGATATTAAGATACTTTTCCATAAGTATTGGAGGTATTTATTTCCTTATAAAAATAAGGAAATAAATACAGTAAAAAGATATTTTATAAAATTAAGCAACTACTTGTAATACTTTAAAAATAACAGCGCTCATAATTGCAGCAATAGGTAGTGTGAGTACCCAAGATAAAATAATTTTTCCAATTACTTTATAATCTGCTTTTTTTGTAGCAGTTCCAATTCCAAACAAAGAGCCAACAGAAACGTGTGTTGTAGAAACAGGCAATCCATGAACACTAGCGGTAGTTACCAATAAACCAGTAACTATGTTGGCAGTAAAGCCTTGTCCGGAATTCATTTTGGTAATTTTTTTACTCATTGTTTCTCCTACCTTTTTAGCGTTTAAAAGTCCACCAAGTGACATGATAACGGCTACGGAAATCATACTCCATTTGATGTCAATGGTATTGATAATAATTAGTAAACCTACAATTTTGGGCGTATCGTTTAAGCCTCTAGCAAAACTTACAATACCAGCACTAAGGTAATGCAAGCGATCAAGTATTTTAGGAGCACTAATACCAAATAAAGTAGGGTTTTTTGTATGTAAGCTGGGAATTTGTTTTTTTATAAACTTAAATAATAGATAGGCCAATAAACTTAAAATAGCAGCCATTAACGGACTAACAACCAACGGCATTAAAAATGTATTTCCTAACTTTCCGAAATTAAAATCAGATCCAACAGCCATAACACCAGCACCGAATAACCCTCCTACTAAACCATGAGTAGTAGAAATTGGCATGCCTATTTTAGTGGCAGCAAAAACAGTAAGTGCAGCTCCTAAGGCAATAGCAATAGCAAAGTTGGGTGTTTGTATAAGTTCATTAGGAACCAGTCCTTTTCCTGAAAAGTTTTTAACGAGTTCTTTGGCTAAAAAAATGGCGGCTACAGAACCAGAAAAAGTGGTAATAGTAGCCCAATTTATAGCTTTTTTATAGTTGGTGATACCAGCACCAAATAAGGTAGCTACACCTTTAAAATTGTCATTTGCACCATTACTGTAAGCTAAAAAGCAAGCAGCAATGAAAAGAAGTAATAAGATCATTAAATAAGATTTTTGTATTTCGGTTTTGACGCAGTAAGTTGTTAGAGCTTACTTCATGAATAGGGAAAAAATGAGTTTTAACAAAAAAACCTTTCCAAGTTAACTTAGAAAGGTTTTAGTATGCTTGTTTATTATTAGCAGCATCCGCCACCATCATAATGAAAAGTAGCTGGTGAAATGAAGATGTCATCTCTACCTAAATCTTTTAATGCATCCGCAGTTTTATCGCAGATAGCTAATGGTTGATTTTTTAATAAAGTATGGCCTTTTCCATCATCAAAAAAGTCTTCGTCTCCATAATAAATAGCAGCTTTTCCAGTAAAAATACAAGGGCCATCTTTAGGCATAGGATCTTTAATAGCAGCTACTTCAATAGATTCTATATAAATTAACTCATCAGTAGGATAATTTTTAGGGTCTAATATTCGATATGGCTTTCTAGCTCTAATTTCAATAGTTCCAAAACCAGCATCCGTCAATGCTTTTACATATTCAGCAATAGGTAAGCTACCACTCAAACATAAAGCTCGCAAACGTTCATCATTTCTAAGCTCCTCATTCATTTCTTGCTCGCAGGTAGGGTCACTCATTACTAAGCGGCCGTGTGGCTTTAGTACGCGGTACATTTCAGCAATTGCTTTTTTTAAATCGTCAGATTTAAAAATATTGAACAAACAGTTTTGAGCAGCTACATCAATAGAATTGTCTGCTACTGGTAGGTTCATTGCATCTCCTTTGCGTAAATCTACAAACTCACTTTTAAACCAGTCGTTTTGTGCTTCGGCAGCAATAAAGTTTTTACGGGAAGCCTCTAGCATTTCGTCAACAACATCTAAGCCAATGACACCTCCTTTAGTTCTATTAAAATATGAAAATTGTAATAATTCCATTCCCCCTCCAACACCAACATATAGCATTTTAGGATTATTGGTTAAATCGCGTGCATGAACTGTAGAACCACATCCGTAGTTCATTTCTTGCATAATTCGTGGAATTTTTAATCCAGGTAGTTCCCAAATAGGATTTGTAGTACAGCATAAGCCAACATCAGGTGTTAGTGCAGCTTCTTTATATACATTATGTGTGGTTTCTAAGTAACTCATATTTGTTTTTTTGATTTAGTATAAAGGCGGTTGTCTATAGAAAAAAAGTCTAATTCTGTAGGTAATAATAACAAACTTACTAATAAAATGGTTCTATACATTACGTGTGATAAATCCCATACGGGTTCTTTTAATCCATGACCAATAGTTACAATCACTAAAACACTTGCTAGTGCGTATAGAGCCATATCTCTTTTAAAGCCTATAATTAGTAAAAAGCCCGCTACTAACTCTATGATTGAAGTATAGTAGGCGGTAAATAGCAATAAAAAATCAGGGAGTATTTCTCTGTAGCTTGCTAAGAAAAAATTTGTATAAACATTGTATAGTCCAAATTTAAAAACTTTTCCAAAGCCTTGAAAAAAGAAGATGAATCCAAGAATTAATCGAATGATAGTTACTGCTATTTGTTTGTTTTTTTGCATTAAATAATTTTTATCAATTCTTTAAATAAGGTAATCATTTTAGGTTCTGCTTTTCCAGCAATTTCTATGATTTCTTGGATATTTACTGGTTGCAAATTTTTAGGATCGCATTCGTCTGTTAGTACTGATATTGCTGCGCAAGGTAAGTTTAAATGTTTGGCTACAATTACTTCAGGTACGGTACTCATTCCAACGGCATCTACTTCTAAAATTTGCAACATTCTATATTCTGCTCTTGTTTCTAATTGAGGTCCTACAACACTGGCGTAAACTCCCTCTTTCAAATCTATGTCGTGATCAGCAGCAATGCCTTTCAATTGTGCGTTTATTTTTTTAGAGTAAGGAGCTAGCATATCGGCAAATAGCTCTCCAAAGTTTCCAGCACCTTTAAAAGCTAAGGGAGATCCTCCTTGCAGGTTTATGTGGTCTTCTATGAGCATTAAGGTGCCTTTTTTATACTGTAGATTAACGGCTCCAGCAGCATTGGATACTAGTAATGTTGTAATGCCTAGTTGGTGCATGGTACGTACTCCATAGGTTACTTCCCATAAGTTATAGCCCTCGTATAAATGGAATCTTCCAGACATAACGAGTACTTTTTTGCCTGATAGGGTACCATAAATTAATTTACCTGAATGGAATTCTACAGTTGCTTGTGGGAAGTGAGGAATTTCAGAATAAGGGATTTCTTGCTCTATTTCAATTTCTTGAACGAGTTGTCCAAGACCTGTTCCTAGAATAATTCCGATACTCGGTTTGGTTATTCCTTTGGCTACTAAGTAGTTTTTGGTTTCTTGTAATTGTTGTTGTTTCATTATATTGTTTACCTTTTGTTTTATGTAAGGTATTTGCTATTATTTGTTGATTGTAATTGTTGTTATTTCAAAAATTGATAAAATGCAGGGTGGTCTTCAATATCTTCAATAAGATCTACATCATTTAATGGTTCTAGCAAATGTACGTTTACTTTTTCTAGATCTTTTAAAGTATCTTTTCTTACAGATGAGGTACCCCAGTTTTTATTTTTAAAAATAGAAGGTATTAGTTTTTTCATACCAAGAAGGTAATAGCCTCCGTCTTTTGCAGGGCCTATGACCACCTCATTCGAATTTAATTTATCAAAGGCTTCATGGATATGATTAGGGGTTAAATCGTATAAGTCGCTACCAATGATAAGGACTTTTTCATAGTTGTTTTCAAAGGCTTCTTGAAAGGCGTTGTGCATTCTAATGCCTAAATCTTCTCCTTTTTGAAGTTTTTTTTGATAGTTTTTTTCCTCCCAAATATCATGGTTTCTTACTTGTACGGAATAATATACGGCTTTGTCGCAATTGAGGTTTTGTGTAACTTTTTTGGTTTTATCGAGCAAAAACTTGTAAATTGTTAAAGCGGTTTCATTTCCAACGGCTTTTGCTAAGCGTGTTTTTACTTTTCCTAGTTCAGGATTTCGTGTAAAAATTAATAATAGGTTTTTATTCATATATTTTGTTTCCTTTTAAAAGCCATTTGCTCCATTTTTTATTGAAGGTGTGGACGTTGTTTGTAGGGTTGTTTTTAGAGTTGACTATGGTTTTTCCTTTGTTTTTCCATTCGAAAATTCCTCCGTATAAATTGAAGATGTTTGTATATCCTTTTGCTTTTAGTTGTTCGGCAATATCTTCCGATCGGATTCCTAAGGAGCAATAAACAACAATTTTAGCGTTTTTATCTGCGGGAAGCTGCTGTATTGTTTGTTGTATGTTAAATAAATTGTATCCTACGGGAATTGCATTGGGTAAATGACTGGTGTCGAATTCTTTTGGTTCTCTTGCGTCTAGGAGTATGACGTTGTTAGAAATTGTGTGTAAGCTATCTACAGAAATATAAGGAATGCTTTCATTATTTAGCTTCTTTAATAATTTCGATAAGTCTTTTTGTCCGCATATAGAGAAGCTTGTTGCAAGGCATAAGAGCGTAATTAGTTTTTTCATGATTTGATGTTATGTATCATTCAAAAAATTAAAATGTGTTTATTGAAGTGGTTGCAACTTTTTCTGATGCCTACAAATCAAAACAAAAAGTTGCAATCACTTTATTGATATAAATTTACGAATAATCTTTTTCTTTTAAGGAATTTAAAATTTTGTTTGGTTTGACAAAGGGTATTGGTTTGTTTGTCGTTGAAAAGTGAAATGATAACAACATGATGCTTTGTTTTTTGTGAAAATAAATCTTTTTTACTGTGGTTTTAAATTATAGGGGGTATGGTATAGGGTTGAATTATCGGTTTTATAAATTGGAATGCTTTGATATTTAATTGGGTAGGTGATTTTATGGATTGGTGTTTTGGAATATGAACTTGATTAAGTTTATTGTGAGTATGAAAAATAAAAATAGCTTTTTGATATAATCAATTATATGCACGATATTGGTGTGAGTATGGGGTTTTTTAAATTGTGGGTATGTTAGGTATTATGATTGTTGTTAGTGATTTTTGAAGTGTTTTAATGCCTCTCTTTTAGGTGTGTTTTCAGACCTCACACTAATAAATAAAAAATCAATGATTTCTTAACCATTGATTTTTAATATTCTCTGTACTTATTTTAGTAGCTTTTTTAAGGACTTAGGATTCATTCTATTATTAAAAAAGGTAACTAGATATATTTTATTATTTACTCTATCTTCTTGATAAAAAAGAGAAACATTTTTATGAACTATTCCTTTTCGAATTCCTATTTTATCATTTGCAAATGGATGAGTAACTTGTTTGTTTTTGATTTTTTCTAATAATTGATTGGTCAAATTATTAAAGTTTTTCATCTCCTTCTTTGTCCATCTTTTTTTAAGATTTTCAAGAACCTCTATATAGGTAAGTCTAGCCGATCTGGTCCAAATGATTTCCATTTATTAAATATCGTAAGCTTGGTGGATCTCTTTCATTACTTGTTCATGAGTATAGGTGTTTTCTTTCTCAATATCTTTAAGTCCAGCTTCAATCAATAACTTTTCTGTTTCTGAAATATCATCAGCCCAATCAGAAATTGAAGCTTCATTTTTGATGTTCTTCAGTTTGGATATTATTGACGCATCTTTTAAATGAATCAACCATTCTATTAATTTGTATTTTTCGGATTGAATATCCATATATAAACTCTTTGTTATTAATACAAAGATAACGTTTTTTGATTTTGTTTGTTCCGAGCTCTTCTTAGAAATTTGGCAACTTACAAAACTATGCAAAATCTTTTGAAGGGTTTAAAACTCGAATACTATCAAAAATAACAGCTTTAACAACTACACAATATATAAACAAATTTATTTTTGATAGAAATATCAATAATATTAAAATCAGTATTGTTTAAAATGCACAACGGGTTAGTGATATCAAATGATGATATTTATTGCATAAGAATTGTTAAAAATAGGTATCAAATTGAAATTACTAATTTTTACTAATAATAAAAGGGAGGTTATTTTTGAAAAGTGTTTTTTTTCTTATTAACCGTTATTATTAGTTTTCTCTTTTTTTGATCTATTTTTATAAGATCTCCTTCTTTAAATCCGAGTTGTTTAAGCCATAGACCTTCAAGTCTAATTTCTGGTACAAAATAATCATTTCCCCATTTACGATATCGGAACTTGCTGTATATCTTTAAAAACCTACACTTTTTCATTTGTCATTTATTTATATGACAAATATAATATTTTTATATCGCTTGTCAAATTATTATATGACGGATTTATAATATAATTCATTGACATTTGTTTGGTGAATAAAGAACAGCTTAAAAAGAAAGTAGGCCAACGTGTTATTGCGTTAAGAAGTCGAAAAGGGTGGAGTCAATCTGATTTGGCTAGAGCCTGTAATAAAGATAGGCAAGCACTCGAAAAGTTAGAGAATGGAAGGGTCAACCCTACTATTTATTCGCTTTTGGAAATCGCAAAGGCTTTAGAGGTTTCTTTAAAAGAATTGGTAGATTTTTAATCTATTAATGGTATTCTTTTTCCTTGTAATGCTGATTCCTTAGGGGGAAGAATTTCTGTATTATCCCAAATTCCTGTAACTAATGTTTGAGCGTATTCTTTAGGAAGTCCATGCGTTTGCATTAATTTGCTAGCAAGATTAAAATCGTATTCCAATTTTTTGTAGCTAACTTTTAAGGCATTTTCTGTATCTTCTATGATGGCATACCAAACATCAGGGCTTCCATCATTGGCAGGCATACCAATTACTCCAGGGTTGATCCAATGCCGTTCTTTTTGTTGCTCATAGAAAGGGAGCCCGCAGTGCCCTGCAATAATGATATCAGCGTTTGTTTCTGAGAAATTAAGTGATTTTTTAGACCAATCAGTAGATTTAAAAATGAATTCAGAAGTATTGAAAAAAGATCCATGTACTACGGTAGCTTTTCTAGTTCCTATTTGGAAAGTAATATGGTGTGGAAGTGTTTTTAAATAGTGCAACGAGTTATTGGTGAGTTTGGTTTTTGCAAATGGATACCATAGTTTAGAAAAACCATCGCAACGAGATCCTTCTGTAAAATCGCAACCACAATCTTCGGCATCATCAATTAGTTGTATTTCTACATTTCCTAGAATACTTTTTGCATTCCATTTTTTTAAAAGTTGGATAGTTTCTTCGGGTTGTGCGCAGTAGCCCACAATGTCTCCTGTAGCAATACAATTTGTAGGAGGTATCTGCAATTGTTCTGCTATCGCTTTTAATGCGGTTAGTGCTTGGAAATTGCTATAAGCCCCACCAAAGAGGAGTATTTTTCCATGTAATTTTCCTAAATTTTCTATTTTTTTATCCATGTTGGAATCATATAAATAATTAAACAACTTAAAACGCCCCAGATATTTACCCAAAGTAAATCGGCATATTTTCCTTTGGTAAAAATAAGTTCGTTAGGAAATGCCCCAAAAACAAGTAAAATACCAAATAGGAGTCCGCATAAAACACTTAGGTAAAAACTTTCTTTAGGAGCTTTTGATTTCCAGAATACAAAAACGGGGGTCAATCCAATAACCATAGTACCTGAAATAGTAGTTGCAGATAAAATTTCAGCATTCAAGAAAACAGGAATAGTGCCTAAAATGGCAATAAAGAGCATGGAAGCCCTTCCAAAAGAAATGGTTTTTCCCAATCTTAAATCGATAGCGGTTAATTTAGAGAAAGAAGAAAAAGTAGAATCTAATGTTGATGCGGCAGAAGTTATCATGATAAAGTTGATAATAAGCAGTACTATAATACCAAATGCTTTGCCAACTTCAAAAGCGGCATCACCCTGTAGGTTATTTACTTTTGCATATACTCCAATAATACTAAAAAGAATAATGCAAAGACCTCCTAGTAAGCTGGCTAAAAGAAAGCTTTTCAAAGTAACTTTTGGAGAGCTTATAAAAGCCCTATCAGTTAATACAGGATCATGAAAGGGGTAGCTAAAAGATTGAATAATAGCTGCAAACAACAAATTAAGTCCGAATTCAAAACTCCATACACTTGAGGTGTTCACCTCTTGCATCGTGAGGTTTTCGGATGAAAAAATATTCCAAAGAATAACCATTAACAAAATGGCAAATAAAATCATTTGTATGGTGTCTGTAAATATAGAGCTGCTTAGCCCTCCTTTTATAGCATAGGCTAGGGTGAGTATCGTAAATACTACGATTGCAGTGAAGTAGGGGGTGGAATTAGAGGGGCCAAAATAGGTGCCAATAACCATGGTATTACTCCAAACTTCATTGAATAGTCGAATAGCAATTAATACAGAAAAAAGAACCATTGCATATGTTCCAAATTTTGAAGTTAAAAATTGGTGAATGCTTTGATAACCGCCTTTAGTTCTTAATTGGTAAATTAAAATACCAGCTATTGCAAAAGAAAGATAGTATCCTGCATAAGCAATGCCTCCTAAAATGCCAAATTTTGCCCCGAGATTAGCAGCATTAGTAATGCTTTTAGCAAAAATCCATGAGATAATTAAGCTTCCTGTAAGTACTATGGTACTAGGTGCTTTATTTTTAGTAATGGCATTGTAAAACTGCTTTGTTGAGGTTGCTAATGGCGATAAAAAGAAGAATACCAAGCTCGTTATAATAACTAGCAACCATTGCCAATAAATTGTTTCCATATTTTAATTATCCCACCAAACGGGTACGTTTATACTGTTGTTATTGGTTGCTTGTGCAGCAATAGTGTAATTTTTTTTATTCAATGCTTCTTCTTCAGGAGGGTATGGCATTCTAATAGGAATTAAGTTATTGTTTAAACTTGCAGCAATAGGTTTTAAGTTAGGAAATCCAGTACGTCTATATTCAATCCAGCTTTCATAGCCATTAATAACACTTGAAATCCATTTTTGAGTAGCAATTTGTTCTAAAGGAGTTGTTCCAATAGCGTTATAAGAAGCGTTTTCATTTAAGTAATTAGCAGGTAATTCAGTGTTCCAATATTCAAAAGCTAAAGTAACTCCTGTTTCATATAGTTTTTTAGCATCTGCTATGATCAATCCTTTTTCAGCGGCTTCTGCTAGCAATAAAGAAGTTTCCCAAGCAGTTAAAAAGTTAGCGTCTAAAGTAGCGGTATCTTCTCTAAAAATAGTGCCTGCTAAGGAGTAATCAGCTAGGGCAATAGAAGTATTTGAAGCATCAATCCCATTAATAAGTCCATTAAATTCATTTGAAGTAGCATTGGCATATGGTCTGAATAAAGTAGCAAGCCTAGTATCATTTAAACGATTCATGATTTCTTCCATTGTTTCAGACAGTACGAAATTGTTAAAATCGCCTACCCTTAATTGAGCGAGTCTAAAACTGTTTGGAGCGCTATTGGTAAAGTCGAATACTGCATTTTGGGTATTGACTTTTATGTAATTGCCTTCATTGTATAGCTTTTGTAAGTCGTTTTTGACATTTACTTTACTAGAAATACGAATGAGCGCTTTGATTTTTAATGAGTTTGCAAATTGTATCCATGATTGCAGGTTTCCACGATATAAAATATCGCCTTCTAAAGGAGTGATGCCCTTGTAGTTTTTTAATGCAGTAATAGCATTGTCAAGATTGTCAAGAATACCATTCGGATCTAAGTAAATACGTTGCTGTTGGTCATAAGTAGGGGTTACCACTCCTTCTGTACCTTTAAAGGCGTCAAAATAAGGAACATCTCCAAATAAATCAGTAAGCCCCATTGCCATATATGCTTTTAAAATTAAAGCAGGTCCTTTATAAACAAGATTTGCTGTAGAGGTATTGGCTTGTTTTAGAATGATTTCGTTATCTCTTAAATTTTTATAGAAGATAGCCCAAGGATTGCCGCCTAATTGTGGCGATTTTAAAGCGTGCCTGTCAAAAAGATTAAAATCTAATGCAGTTCTGTGTTGCGCTAATAAATCGCCAGCAACAAATCCTTCATAACTCATGTTTTCTCCAAAATTGTAAATGACTTGCCGTAATAAAAAGCTAGGTTGCACATTTACAGGATTGTTGGTATTGGTGTTTATTTCTTGAAAATCTTTAGTGCAGCTTGATAGTAAAATAAGTACTAAAAAGAGTATGTAATTATTGTTGTTTTTCATGATTTCTTTTTAAAAATTTAAACCTATTTTAAACCCGATACTTCTTGTAGTAGCATAGCTCATATCTTCCACTCCATTGATGAAGCTATTTCCTTGAACCGCTAATTGCTCTGGATCTAAGTGAGGTATTTCAGCAATAGAAAAAAGGTTTCTTCCGATAAGAGAGAGGGTTAAATCACCTCCGTTTTTAAGACCAAAACGATCGTTTTTTAAATTGAAGCTGTGACTTAGAGCGAATTGTCTTAGTTTTAAGAAAGAAGCGTCATAAGTATTATTTTCTTCGTGATTTCTATCGTAAAACTGACGGTAATAACTTTCTGCTGAAATGGCTTTTGTATTGGGTTTGTATATAGGGTTGTTTGCTGTTCCTGTATTTACAACTCCTTGCGCAATAATACCAGCGTCTGGTCGGTACGAAGTTTCGGCTAATTGACCACCTACATTTCCTAAGGCACTCGTTCTTGAAACTAATTTACCTCCTTGTTTCCAGTCAAAAAGGAAATTTAAATTCCAGTTTTTATAAGTAAGATCGGTATTCCATCCTAAGGTGAAATCTGGATTGTAATTTCCTAATTTTTTTAAGGTATTGTCAGCAATATATCTTCCATTGGAGTCAATGATAAAGTCGCCATTTTCATTTTTTAAATAACCTGTACCATAAAAATCACCAATTCGTCCTCCTTCTTCTACTTGAAACCAAACAGTTTGATTAGCGCTATCGTAAATTCTACTATATGCCAATGTAATACGGCCATTAGCCTGAGGTAGGTTTTGAATAATAGCGCGATTTGTAGCGAAGTTAAAAGAAGTATTCCATTTAAAGTTTTTGTTTTTAATTGGTGTACTATTGATTATAATTTCCAATCCGCTCGTATTTATTTCTCCGCCATTTACAACTTGATGATTGTATCCAGAAGAAACCGCAATAGGTAGTGAGATGATCTGATCTGTTGTATTCGAATTGTAGTACGTGAAATCAACTCCTAACCTGTCATTAAAAAAACGGATATCCGCTCCAAATTCATAAGATGTTGTACTTTCTGGTTTTAAATTAGGATTTGGAATAAAATTTTGATTGCTAAACGTTGGTTGGCCATTGACAGGGGTTTGAGAAATAAAAGCACCTGATGTTTGGTAGGGGCTAGTATCATTACCTACTTGGGCAATACTAGCTCTTATTTTAGCAAAAGAAATAGCTTTAGGAAGTTGAAGGGTGTTCGATAAAATAAAACTAGAAGAGATGGAAGGGTAAAAGAAAGAGGTGCCATCTACAGAAAAAGGAGTAGCCAGTGCACTCGACCAATCATTTCTTCCTGTGATGTCTAAAAATAAAACGTCTTTATATCCTAGTTTAGCGATTCCATATAGAGAATTGATTCTTTTTTTGCTACTAAATTGAAAAATATCAATAGGAGAAGCAGCATTGTTTAGATTAAAAATGCCAGGTTGTGCTAAATTGACAGTTTGCGATTGTTTTGTTGAGGCTGTTTGATTTAGGCGATTTCCACCAAAAGAAATATCTAAAGAAAAATTAGCAAATGTATTTTGGTAATTAATCAAGAAATCAGTATTAACTTCTCTATAAGAAACAGTATGCTCTGCATATCCGCCATTTTTAAAACGATTGCTACTGAAAGAACGGCGCAATTGTCTTATTTCACTACTATAATCCATTCCAGATCTGAAAGAAATACTTAATTGATCAGATAATTGATGCTTGACTTGAATATTTCCGAAAATTCGATCGCGTTCAAAAGAATTTCGATTTTCATGTAAGATAAAATAAGGATTATCAAAAAAAGTATAATTAAAAGAGTACTGTTGAATATTTTCTAAACCAGGTTGCCAATAGTTTTTCAAGTTATTAATGTTAAGAGAACGAGGACCCCAGGCAACTAATGAATAATTTACATTTTCACTACCGTATCCATTAGCAGGTCTGTTATCACTATTAGAATTTGCATAACTAATAAAACTCGAAACAGTTGTTTTGTTATGAAGGTTAAAGTTTAGTTTAGTAGCAACAGTTTGTCTGTTTAAGTTTACTCCAGGAATGATTGATTCACTTCTTAAGTCTGTAAAAGACAATCTGTAATTTCCTGTTTCAAATCCATTAGCAATAGCAATATTATTAATAGAGGTAATTCCTGTTTTATAAAAGTCTTTTAAATTGTTTGGGTTAGACTTGAATTCCGTAGGGGTAATATTAGCTCCGCTATATAGTGAAGTATCTCCGCCTCTTACGATTGTTCCGTCAGGTAGTAAAACAGGGCTGTCAAACTGAGGAATTAAAATTCCAGCATCCAATTTTG
The DNA here is from genome assembly GCF_900119795.1 of Tenacibaculum maritimum NCIMB 2154. Taxonomy (NCBI): domain Bacteria; kingdom Pseudomonadati; phylum Bacteroidota; class Flavobacteriia; order Flavobacteriales; family Flavobacteriaceae; genus Tenacibaculum; species Tenacibaculum maritimum. Next base: position 3,115,649 of record NZ_LT634361.1, on the reverse strand, counting down.
GACCCCATGAATAAGTGATGTTGTCATTGATTCCTCCTCCGAGTCCATCTGTATAGGTGAATTGACCAGAATTACCTTGTCCGTATTCATTTTGAAATTTAGGAAGTTTAAAAGCAGTATCAATAAACAATGAGGAGTTGATACTTACTTGAGGTTCTTTGGAGGTTTTACCTCCTTTGGTTTTAATAACAATTACACCGTTGGAAGCTCTTGTACCGTATAAAGCTGCGGCACTAGGGCCTTTTAATATGCTTACAGATGCAATATCATCAGGATTTACTTCCATGGCGCCATTACCAAAATCAATTTCTTGAAATCCCGCAGCGGCTTCGTTGGTAAAGTTAAAAACAGTTTCGTTATTGATAGGAGTTCCATCAACCACAAAAAGAGGATTATTATTTGAGAAAGAAGATTCACCTCGAATTGTTATTTTAGAAGAAGAGCCTACTCCAGTAGCTCCTTGGGTGATGGAAACTCCAGCTATTTTTCCTGATAAATTATCTAGGAAATTGACAGATTTAACGCTGTTTACGTCTTCAGATTTTAAAGATTGAATAGCGTATCCTAATTTTTTAGCAGCTCTTTGAACTCCCAATGCCGTGATTACCACTTCTTCTAAGTTTTCAGTGTCTTCAATAAGAGTAACATTCATGACAGTACTATTATTAAGTGCTATTTTTTGAGTAGCATATCCAATAAAAGAAAAAATTAATTCTTTTGTTTTTGGAGGAACAGTAATGCGATAGGTTCCATTTTCATCAGAGACAGTCCCGTTTGTTTTGGAGCTAGTTATGGTAACAAAAGGGAGGGGTGCTCCATCAGTGTTACTGGTTATTTTACCTGTTATGGTAGTTTGAGAGTATATATTATTAGCAAGTAATAATAATATAAAAGCATGCAGTGGCTTCATATATTGTTATTGTATGAATTAATTAAATGATAAGGTGAATTTTAAATGAGTTACGTTTGGAATTAGTGTACAATAAAAAATACCTGTTTATTTTCTTTTGTTAGTGAAAAGAAAGGAAAAATGTATTTTTAGTACAGTAATTTTAATTCGTAAATGCTGTTAGGCGAATAAAGGAGACCCTTTATTATAAAAAAAGGTAGAGAAGCAAGTTGTTTTTGATTCTGTAATGAGGGGAGTTATTTTCTTTTCAAAAAGAAAGATTGATCTAAGTATAGATCTTAAATAATTGGAAATAAAAGCATATTTATTCAGAAATAGTTTAGCATCTTTAATATGATCAATATCTGCTAATGCTTTTAAATAAGAAATTTTTGTGGTAGTGTTTTTTAATAAAAGCGTTAAGGAGCTTAGCAATTGATTGGTTTGCCAAGGAAGTGCTAAAAAGCGAGCTTCATCAAAGTGCTCTTTTTGAATTCCTATTAAATAGAAACCGCCATCTGTTGAAGGACCTATAATTGTATTGTTTTTAGGGGTATTTATTTGACAAATTGTGTGTAGTAAATCACTGGTTTTTAATTGAGGAGTGTCATTTCCTATGGTTATTACAGCGTTGTACCCTAATTTAAAAACGGTTTTTATAGCATTCACATAACGCTCTCCAAAAGAAATTCCCTTTTGATTTTTTTCAGTAAATAAAAAATAAGGAATGCCTGTTTTTTGAACGGTTTGTAATGTTTGTTTATTGAGTATGTCAAATACAGCAGCCGACTTATGAAATGGTTTTGATATGGCTTCATAAGTAGCAGAATTTGCAAAAATTAAGATTGCTGTTTTTGAATTTGTCATGATGGTTTAAGCTACAACTCCTTGGCAGCTGCTTCCTGCGCCAGCTGTACAGCCATAGCAGTGCTGATTGATGATGATATTTCTATGTTGCAAAATTTCTTCGTTGTACTTAGAAATGTGCTTTATTTTGCTAGCTACTTTCAGATTTAACATTTGGTTAAAATCACAGTCGTAAAGCCATCCGTCCCAGCTTACAGAAATGGTATTGGTGCACATTACATTTTCAACAGCCAAAGGATTATATACCTCTATTAAGGCATGCATATAATCTTCATAATTTTCTGACGCAATTAGGTAATCTAAAAAGCGACTAATAGGTAAATTAGTAATGGCAAATAAGTTGTGGAAATCAATGTTGAAATCTTCTTTTAAAGCTTTTTTAAAATCATTTTGCAAAGCCATTTGGTCTCCAGGTAAAAAAGCGCCTGAAGGATTATACACTAAATCGAGCTTTAAATTACTATCAGGCATTCCATATCCCACGGAATTTAACTCTTGTAAGGCTTTAATAGATTTATCAAAAACGCCATTTCCACGTTGTTTATCTGTTTTTCCACGAGTCCAATGTGGCATAGAAGAAATTACGTGTACATTATGTTTTTTAAAAAAGTCAGGTAAATCATAATATTTCTTGTTTGCTCTAATAATGGTTAAGTTAGAGCGTACAATAAAATCTTTTATACCAGCTTTGGAAGCTTCTTCAACAAACCAACGAAAATTAGGATTCATTTCAGGGGCTCCTCCTGTTAGATCTAAAGTATGAGCTCCTGTATTTTTAATAACCTCCAAGCATTGTTGCATGGTTTCAGTGGTCATGATTTCTTTTCGATCGGGTCCAGCATCAACATGGCAGTGTGCGCAAACTTGATTGCACATATAACCTAGGTTAATTTGTAAAATTTCTAATTTTTTAGGACGAAGAGGAAATTGATTTGTTTCTTTTATTTTATCAGCGAATGTAGGTAGTTCACCGTTGGCAAAAATTCCACTCGATAAAATTTCTAGCTGACGTTGTGTATTTGCTAAATCGTTATTCCTTGCTAAAAGTGATTTTTTCATTTAGTACGTGTAAAACTTATAGTAAATAGCATTATGACATCTAACTTATTTGCTGCTTACTATAAGTTTAATATTAGTTTTTTACATTTCTAGTTTGTTCACTTTGTTCATCATTTGGACTCCGTGAACTAAAGTAGCACCGCTTTTAATAGCAGCGCCAACATGAATGGCTTCCATCATTTCTTCTTTAGTGATTCCGCGTTGTAACCCATCTTTTGTATAAGCATCTATACAATAAGGGCATTGTTCAGTATGTGCAACAGCTAATGCAATTAGAGATTTTTCTCTTGCTGTTAAAGCGCCTTCTTCGAAAACTTTTCCATAATAATCAAAGAACTTGTTTCCAAGTTCTTCATTCCATGTTGTTATTTTTCCGAATTTGCGTAAATCGGCAGGATCATAATACGTTTTTGACATGTTATTTTTTGTTTCAAATAAAAAATAAAGGTACTATTTTCCGTTTAAATTCCAATTGTATTCTAAAAACCTGATTTTAGGTTTAGAGGCTATTTTAGTATTAGCATATTTGTTTAAATAGGCAACTAAAGAACCTGTTTTTGTAAAATCACCTTTAAACCATTCAAAGATTTTAGAAAGTTGTAATTTGTTTTCTGAAATTTTATTTCTACTGGTGTCGTTGATAAATGTTTTCATCAATGCTTCTAATTTCGTATTGATATTACTTTCAGTATAAGCAAAGTTTCCTAATTTTGGACAAGAAATAGAGGCGCAATTTACTCCTACATGAATTCTAGGGTCACTGAACTCTTTACGAAGAATTTCGTGTTCAATATGGTTTAATGTATAGTTTTTACCACCCACTTTAGCAAAAGGAATATTCCAAGCGTCTTTTCCTTTCTTTTTTATTTTTAGAATGCTTTTAATAGGGTAGTTATCTATAATTAATTTAATAGTATATGCATTATAAGCGTTTATCCAAAAAGCTTTTGTTTTGTTTTTTGACCAGCTTTTATCAGGAGTTGTTTTTGCTAGATAAGCTAGATAGTTGTCTAATTTAGCTTCCTCTTTTTTTATTCCTTTGTAGTTTACATTTCCACTATTGGTAACATTTGTTTTTAATAAAGTGTCAAATGTTTCCGTTTGCGCTTGTATAGCTGCTAAAAAAAATAAAGCAAAGGTAAATGTTAATAAATTTTTCATTAGTATTTCGTTTTATATGTGTTCTTAGACGATGTTATATTAAACTCTTTACAAATGATATAAAAAATAATTTGGTGGTGGATGAAGGGATTATAAATAATAATAAGGATTTGAAGAGTTAATTTATACATTGTTTTAGTGAGAAGGAGGCTTGTAGAAAAGGAGAAAGAAGAAGAGGTGCTTTTGTAAATTCTTAAAGAAGCTGAAAATAATGATTTACTTAGGGAAGTTACTCAATGCAAAATTAAATAGAATCATAAAAGTGCTAATTTTATGGAGTAGCATTTATATAAAATAAACACTGAATTTCAATCAAAAGGTATTGCTCTTGTGTTGATACTAGAAAATTCATGCATGAATATACAGTTGTAAAAGTCCAAATTAATAGTGTGGTTTGATATTTTTTGAGAGAATGTTAGTTATAAAAGGTAGCAATTTAAAACTGCTACCTAAGTATTTGTTGGTTTTATGAGCGTATGTTTATCTAAGCTTTAAAAGTAAGCATTGGTCTAATCGCTTTTTTAGAGAGGTTTTTGCTAACGCTACCATTAAAAATATGAGATATACCACTTCTTTGATGGGTGCTTAAAGAAATGATATCCGCATCAATTTCATCAGAAAAATTCAAAATTCCCTCTTCAACAGAAGCGTCATTATACACATTTATAGAATATTTAGGGAGCTCATATTCTTTGATAAAACTCTCTATACGTTTTCTAGAAAATTGAGAACTTTCAAATTTATGAGGAGTGTTTATTTTTAATAGGTGTATTTTACTCTTTTTAAATTTGCTAGAGAATGCCAAAAAGTTTTCAAAAGCTCGTTTTTGATCCTCTTCAAAACTTGAAGCGAAAATTAAATCTTTAGGATTAAAATTCTTTTCATCTCTTTTTGCGACCAGAACGGGTTTTTCTGAATTTCGTACTACTTTCTCGGTATTAGAACCAATTAAAATCTCTTCTATGGCTGTATGACCCTTAGAGCCCATGATAATTAAATCGGCATTTATCTTGTTGCCGTAATCGCGAATTCCTTCATAAGGATTTTGAAAACGTATAGCGTGTTTTACATCATTATTTTTTGAAAAAAATAAGCTTTTGTAATGGATCAGTCGGTCACGTACTTTTCTAATGTATAGCATACTTTGAGGAATACTGAAGTTGGCTCCAGATCCCATGTCTATGATTCCACTAGGGAGTTCTATCATGTGGAGTAAGTGAATTTCACTATTTGCTTTCTTAGCAATCTTTGAAGCGATTTTTGAAGCATACTCAGATGGTTTCGAGAAATCTACAGGGACTAGTATTTTTTCCATAATTATAAGGGGTTAAATTAAAAAATATGATACAACTCTTGAAAGATAGTGAAAAAACTAATAATAACCTATTTGTATATTAATGAATAAGTTGCTATATTTGCACTGAAAATAAAGTAAAAGAAAATGAAGGGGACGGAAAGTCCCCTCTTTTTATACCTACAATGAACCAGTCCAAAGTAAAAGAATTACTAGAAGAAGCCTTGAGTGAAAACGAATCATTATTTTTAATTGATTTGTCTTTTTTATCAGATAATAAAATAAAAGTTATTGTTGATGGAGATGAAGGAGTTTCTTTGAAAGAATGTATTAGAATTAGTAGAAATATAGAGCATAATCTAGATAGAGAAGAGGAAGATTTTTCTTTAGAAGTTACTTCGCCAGACATCTCTCATTCTTTGGTAATGAAAAGACAATATAAAAAGAATTTGGGAAGGATATTAAAGGTTAAAACAGAGAACGACTCTTTTGAAGGGGTGCTCGCAGAAGTGAATGAAAATGAGATTGTGTTGAAATGGAAGGCTAGAGAGCCAAAACCAATAGGGAAAGGTAAGGTAACAGTAGAAAAAGAACAATTGTTATCGTACACAGAAATTAAAGAAGCAAAAGTGAAAATCATATTTAACTAGAGAGTGAAATGGAAAATATTGAGTTAATAGAATCATTTTCAGATTTTAAAGACAATAAGAGTATAGATAGGGTTACGTTAATGTCTATTTTAGAAGAGGTTTTCAGAGCTGCCTTAAAACGTAAGTTTGGGTCTGATGATAACTTTGATATTATTATTAATCCAGATAAAGGAGATTTAGAAATTTGGAGAAATCGTGTGGTTGTTGCTGATGGTTTTTCAGAAGATGATAATGAAGAGATAGAGTTAGCAGAAGCAAGAAAGATAGAACCTGATTTTGAAATAGGTGAAGATGTTTCTGAAGAAGTTAAGTTGATAGATTTAGGAAGAAGAGCTATCTTAGCATTGCGTCAGAATCTAATATCTAAGATACATGAGCATGATAGCACTAATATATTTAAGCAGTTTAAGCAGTTAGAAGGAGATCTGTATAGTGCAGAGGTACATCATATTCGTCATAATGCAGTAATTTTGTTAGATGATGAAGGAAATGAAATTGTATTGCCAAAAAGTGAGCAAATTCGTTCTGATTTCTTTAGAAAAGGAGATGCTGTGAGAGGGGTGATAAAATCAGTAGAATTAAGAGGAAATAAACCTGCTATTATTTTGTCAAGAACCTCACCAAACTTTTTAGTTAAATTGTTTGAACAAGAAATTCCTGAGGTTTTTGATGGGTTAATAACCATTGAAGGGGTCGCAAGAATTCCAGGAGAAAAGGCAAAGGTAGCTGTTGATTCCTATGATGATAGAATTGATCCTGTAGGAGCATGTGTTGGGGTAAAAGGGTCTCGTATCCATGGTATTGTTCGTGAATTAGGAAATGAAAACATAGATGTTATCAATTATACCAAAAATGAGCAGCTATTTATAGCAAGAGCTTTAAGTCCAGCAAAAGTAAGCTCAATGGAAATAAAACCTTATGAAGAAGAGAAAGACGGAAGAAAAGGACGTGTAAATGTTTTCTTGAAGCCAGAAGAAGTATCTAAAGCAATTGGTAGAGGAGGAGTTAATATTCGTTTAGCTAGTCAATTGACAGGGTATGAAATAGATGTGCAAAGAGAAGGAATTGAAGAAGAAGATGTAGAGTTAACAGAGTTCTCTGATGAAATTGAAGCATGGGTAATCCAAGAGCTTAAGAAAATTGGTTTAGATACGGCCAAAAGTGTGCTTGAACAGAATGTAGCTGAATTGGTAAAAAGAACTGATTTAGAAGAGGAAACGATTATAGATGTTCAGCAAATTTTAAAAGACGAATTTGAAGAATAATGAAATAGTGTTTGGAATGTCAGTTCAAGCACATTCAAGATAATTTTTAATACTGACAACAAACTGAAGAACATAACTATACAATGTATAAAGTGTGTTTTTTGTAATAAGGCATAAAAATAATATATGGCTGAAGCTAGAAAATTAAGACTAAATAAGGTTTTAAGAGAATTAAATATTTCTTTAGATAGAGCAATTGAACACTTGGCTAAAAAGGGTTATGAAGTGGAGGCTCGTCCTACTACAAAAATCTCAGATGCAGAGTATCAAGTGTTGCTTGATGGTTTCCAAACAGATAAATCGAAAAAAGTAGCTTCTAAAGAAGTTGGGGAAGAAAAAAGAAAAGAAAAGGAAGCAATTCGTTTAGAATTAGAGGCCAAGCAAGAAAAGAAACGTTTAGAAGAAGAAGCTAAAAAAGAAGTTTTTCGAACGAAAGTAGAAAAGCTAGAAATAAAAACTGTAGGTAAGATTGATATCGATGGAACTTCTAAAAAAGAAGAGAAACCAGAGGTGAAAGAGATACCTAAAGTAGAGGAAAAGCCAATAATAGATAAAGTTATTGAAAAGCCTAAAGAAGAAGCACCAAAACCGGCACCAAAGCCAGAGGTGGTTCGAACTCCAGTAAAGAAAGAAGAACCTAAAAAAGAGCCTATTAAAGAAGTCTCTAAAGAGGTTGAAATAAAGAACCCTGTGAAAGAACAACCCAAAAAGGTAGCAGTAACAAAACCAGAGGTAAAGAAAGAAGTTAAGGTGGAAAAGAAGAAGCCGAAGGTGGAGATCACTCCTGAAAATGCTGAGAAAATTAAAACTCAGTATAAGAAGTTAGATGGACCTAAGATAACAGGTCAAAAAATTGATTTAAAACAATTTGAAAGACCTAAGAAGAAAAAGCCAGAGGCAAAGAGCAATGATGATGCAAAGAAGAAACGTAAGAGGATAAGTAAGCCTTCTACAGGAGGATCAAGATCAGGAGGCGTCGGAAGACCGCTTCAAAACCGTGGTGGAAATCGTGGCGGAAATCGTGGCGGACAAAGAGGAAGAGGTCCTGTTGTTAAGAAAGAAGAATTAACAGAAGCACAAGTACAAAAGCAGGTAAGAGAAACTTTAGAAAAACTTCAAGGTAAATCTAAAAAAGGAAAGGGAGCAAAATATCGTAGAGATAAAAGAGATGCGCATCGTCAGCAGAATGAAGCAGAGTTACAAGCGGCGCAGGCAGAAAGTAAGATTTTAAAGGTTACAGAGTTCGTTACCGTAAGTGAGGTAGCTACTATGATGGATGTTCCTGTAACAAATATTATATCTTCTTGTATGATGTTAGGAATGATGGTGACAATGAACCAACGTCTAGATGCTGAAACATTATCAATTGTAGCTGAAGAATTTAACTATACAGTAGAGTTTGTAGGAGCAGAGGTAGAAGAAGCAATAGAAGAAGTAGAAGATAGACCGGAAGATTTAATACATCGAGCACCAATCATTACAGTAATGGGGCATGTTGATCATGGTAAAACGTCTCTGTTAGATTATATTCGTAAAGCAAATGTAATTGAAGGTGAATCAGGTGGAATTACACAGCATATTGGTGCTTATGAAGTAAATGTAGGAGAGCAAAAAATAGCATTTCTAGATACTCCAGGTCACGAGGCCTTTACGGCAATGCGTGCTCGTGGAGCTCAGGTAACAGATTTGGTAATTATTGTAGTGGCAGCTGATGATGATGTGATGCCGCAAACAAAAGAGGCTATTTCTCATGCACAAGCAGCAGGAGTCCCTATTATATTTGCAATAAATAAGATTGATAAGCCAAATGCAAATCCCGATAATATTAAAACGCAATTATCTGCTATGAATTTATTAGTAGAAGATTGGGGAGGTAATATTCAGTCGCAAGAAATTTCTGCAAAAACAGGGCAAGGAATTGATGAGTTACTAGAAAAAGTATTATTGGAAGCAGAAGTATTAGAATTAAAGGCAAACCCAAATAAAAATGCAACAGGAGCAGTTGTAGAAGCTTTGTTAGATAAAGGTAGAGGGTATGTATCTACAATTTTGGTACAGGCAGGAACATTGAAAATTGGAGATTACTTATTGGCTGGAAAACACAGCGGAAAAGTAAGAGCAATGTTTGATGATAAAGGGAAGAATTTAAAAGAAGCGGGGCCATCAACTCCAGTATCAATATTAGGATTGGATGGGGCGCCTCAGGCAGGAGATAAGTTCAATGTATTTGATGATGAAAGAGAGGCGAAGCAAATAGCATCTAAACGTTCTCAATTGCAACGTGAGCAGTCTGTAAGAACTCAAAAAACCTTAACACTAGATGAAATTGGTCGTCGTATAGCATTAGGAGACTTTAAAGAATTAAATATTATCTTGAAAGGAGATGTTGATGGATCGGTAGAAGCCTTAACAGATTCGTTCCAGAAATTATCAACAGAAGAAATCCAAGTTAATATATTACACAAAGGAGTTGGAGCTATTACAGAGTCAGATGTGTTACTAGCGTCTGCTTCAGATGCAATCATTATTGGATTTAATGTGCGTCCACAAGGTAATGCAAGAGCAATTGCTGACAGAGAAGAAGTAGATATTAGAACATACTCTATTATTTATGATGCCATCAATGAATTAAAAGATGCAATGGAAGGAATGTTATCTCCAGATATGAAAGAGGAAGTGAGAGGTAATGTTGAAATTAGAGAAATCTATAAAATATCTAAAGTAGGAAATATTGCAGGGTGTATGGTAATGTCTGGTAAAATCTTTAGAAACTCATTGATAAGAATTATTAGAGATGGTATTGTAGTTCACACAGGAGTACTAGCTGCCTTAAAGAGGTTTAAAGATGATGTAAAAGAGGTTGCAAAAGGATATGATTGTGGGATTCAAATCAAAGGATTTAACGATATTAAACAAGGAGATATTATAGAGGCTTATGAAGAAGTTGCTGTTAAGAAAAAATTGAAATAAAAATCTATT